>NZ_CP022584.1:1321428-1651785 GCF_002240225.1 Paenibacillus physcomitrellae
TGAACACGGGCCTGAAGGGCTCCGTTGATTTTAGCGAATACATAGCTTTGCTCTTCGGTCAGCTCCAGCGGAGCCGTCGGTTTAAAACGGCGGTCGGCGTAAGGGTCGCGGTAAACCTCGACATCCTCAATGACCGCATACCCTTTCTCCGCCAGCTTCTTGACCGTTCCTGCCGTAACGCCGAGGGTCGACAGCAGCTCCTGCTGTGAAATCGGAATCCCGACTTCAAGCAGAAACTCCAGCACTTCCTTCTGACGGCGGGCCTGAGCTGTAAACGAAGCAAGCGCCGCTTCCGCCGCCTCGCCGGATACGGCCGCGGCTACCGTTTTGACCGTCTTTCTGCGCATCTGGTCTTTGATCTGCTGAGTCTCTACCAGCAAACCTTGACTTAGCAGTGCTTTAACCGATTCTCCTTCTTCGGGATACCGTTTGCCCAGCTGCGATAGCGGGACAGGACCGGCGTTCCGAACAAATTCCAGGATCAAGCGGGCTTCGGGAGGCAACGCCGCCGTTAAGGCAAACAGCTCTCCCTGTTCACCTCTCCCTGACTCGTCAACCGGGTAGGACAAGTCCGGGCTGTTCGCTTTGCCTGATGCAGGAACACCGGCTCCGGCAGCAGCCTCCAAATGTCCAGGCAGCGAATCGGGAACGCTGATGTATCGTTCAGCTTTGCCTTTTAGCGCCGACGGAATCATGACCTGCAGCGCAGCAATCGTCGTGCAGGCGTATTTGCGGCTCATCCAGCCTGCCAGCTCCACCAGATCCGGCGACAGTGGCGGCAGATGATCGAGCAGCTCCTGAATCGGCTTGATCCTCGCCGGATCCATATCCGATTGTTTCTCCAATCCTACCACGAACCCTTGCAGGGTTCTGCGTCCGAATGGCACGCCAACCCGGCTGCCGACTTCAATCCAGCAGGCCATCTCCGGCGGAATCCGGTAATCAAACGGCCGGTCGGTATCGCGGCTCGGCACATCCACAATTACTTTGGCTATCGTATACATCAGGCCTGCGCTCCTGAAAGACGCTGTGCGGCCAGTTCGAGAATCCGGCGGGCGGTATGCTGTTTGGAGAGCAGCGGCAGGTCCTGCACCAGCCCGTTCGCATCATAAATATGAACGATATTCGTATCGGTGCCGAATCCGGCTCCCTCAGACGTAACGTCATTGGCTACGATCAGATCGCAGTTTTTACGGCGGAGTTTATCTAGGGCATACTGTTCCAGATCATGAGTTTCAGCCGCAAAACCAATCAAGAACTGCCTGGTTTTTCTTTGGCCCAGCTGCTCCAGAATATCGATGTTTTTGACCAGTTCAAGGGTCAGCGTGTCCCCGCTTTTTTTGATCTTACGATCTGCCTGAACCGCTGGCCGGTAATCAGCGACGGCCGCCGCTTTAATAATGATGTCGCTGGCGTCAAAATGGCTCATGACGGCATCGTACATATTTTGCGCGGACTGGACGCGCTCCAGCTCGATGCCTTTTCCGGCAGGCGGCAGAATCTGCGTGTTTCCGGCAATCAGCACAACCTCCGCGCCAAGCTCGCGCGCGGCTTCCGCCAGGGCAAAGCCCATTTTTCCCGAAGAATCGTTGGTAATATAACGGACCGGGTCGATGCGCTCGACCGTTCCGCCCGCGGTGATCACGACTTTCTTCCCGGCTAACGGCCCTGCTGTGCGGGCCTCTTCCCGGTTAAAGAACTGCTGCACAACAGCCACAATCTCCTCTGGTTCCTCAAGACGTCCCTTTCCGACATATCCGCAAGCCAGAAGTCCGCTGCCGGGCTCAACGAACATAACCCCGCGCTCCACCAGCTCGTTCATATTGCGAACCACTGCGGGATGCTGGTACATATGTACATTCATCGCCGGGGCGACCATAATCGGCGCTTCGGTAGCCAGCAATGTGGTGGACAGCATATCATCCGCCAGCCCCGCGGCCATCTTCCCGATCATATTGGCGGTTGCCGGAGCAACCAGCACCAGTTCGGCCCAATCGGCGAGATCGATGTGCGCGATCACCGATGGATCTTTTTCGTCAAAGGTATCCGAGTACACCGGGGCTTTCGACAGAGCCAGAAAAGTAAGCTCCCCGATAAATTTCTTGGCTGACTCCGTCATAATGACCCGTACTTCGGCCCCCTGTTTGACAAGCTTGCTGCACAGGGAAGCGGCCTTGAACGCCGCAATTCCCCCTGTGACGCCCAGCACAATTTTTTTGCCGGTCAACATCTTATTTCCCCCGCTTTCAATCTGGATATCCGGAACTCCCAGGCAAAAATCCCCACAGACAGGAAGAAACGCCGCACCCGGCCTAACCGGAGTTACCGCGTTCCTTCTTTGAGGGTGTATGGCTTATACTCGCTTCTCTTTTAAAAAAATAACAACCTTACGGTTGTCATTATCAGCAAAGCTGCAGATTATTCCTGTTCGTTTCCGTCTTCGGAAAACTCGTTTCCGTCGCGTTTGATTTTTACAAAATCACCGTAGATTTCTTCAAGGGCAACGCCAACCTGCTTGTGGGATTTAGGCCCCTTAAGCTCGGACTTTTCGCCTTCTCTGAGCTGTCTTGCTCTGCGGGATGCCGCAACGACCAGCGAATATTTGCTGTCAACTTTCTCGAGCATTTTATCAATAGATGGATACAGCACTCTCTACACCTCTTCTTCGGGCGGCGCCTTCCGCCCTTTTATTTATGCACTTTACAATGTTCGGCGACAATGATGCTTTCTATTCGTTTGCATGCCAGATCGATTTGATCATTAACTACAGCATAATCATAATACTCAAGCAGACCCATTTCATCAACTGCCACTGACAAGCGGTGGTCGATCGTCGCCTGATTCTCCGTTCCGCGGCCTACGATCCGGTCCTTCAATTCCTCCATCGAAGGAGGCAGCAGGAACACGAATACGCCTTCCGGAAATTTCTCTTTGACCTTGAGCGCGCCCTGCACTTCAATTTCAAGAATGATGTCCTTGCCGCTGTTGATCGTCTGCTCCACGAAATCCCGCGGAGTGCCATAATAGTTATCGACATAACGAGCATGCTCCAACAGCTGGTCGTTAGCGATCATTTCCTGAAATTGCTCATGCGTTTTGAAAAAATAATTCACGCCATGCTCCTCGCCCACTCGCGGCTGGCGTGTCGTAGCCGAAACGGAGTATACGAGCTCCGGCATGCGCTGACGCAGCTCTTTGCACACCGTGCCTTTCCCTACACCGGACGGACCGGATAATACAATTAATAACCCTTTAGACATTGTTCTCTCCATTTTACTCATCATTGTCATCGTCTTTGGTAGATAAACGATGCGCCACCGTTTCCGGCTGGACAGCCGACAAAATCACATGATCGCTGTCCGTAATAATTACCGCCCGCGTTCTGCGGCCGTATGTAGCATCAATCAGCATATGCCGGTCTCTGGCTTCCTGAATGATCCGTTTAATCGGCGCCGATTCGGGACTTACGATGGAAATGATACGATTGGCTGACACGATATTGCCGAAGCCAATATTAATAAGTTTGATTGCCATGTACAGGTTGTTCCCCCTAATTTAGTGCCGCGAGCTTCATAGCTGCTACTCCAGATTCGCCGCTTGTTCGCGGATCTTCTCAAGTTCGGCTTTCATCTCTACGACAAGGTTAACGATTGCGAGATGATTGGCTTTGGAACCAATCGTATTCACTTCCCGGTTCATTTCCTGGATCAGGAAATCAAGCTTTCTTCCGGCAGGCTCGCTCCCGGACAGCAGTCCCTGGCACTGGGCCAAATGGCTGCTCAGCCTTGTCAGTTCTTCGTCAATATTGGATTTATCGGCAAACACCGCTACCTCCATGTTGAATCTCTGCTCATCGAAAGAGCCCTCCAACAAGTCGGCAAGCCGGTTTCTAAGCCGGACCCGGTACTCGTCTACTGCATCGGGAGCCAGCTTAAGCAGCTCCGCATGCAGCATTCCCAGCCGGCTGAACCGCTGCGATAAATCCTCCGCCAGATGATTTCCTTCCTTGAGACGCATAGCGGAAAGCCCATCCAGCGCTTGTCCAAGCACCTGACGAAGAACGGCTTCCCACTCCTCTTGACTGCCGGTGTTATGATCCTCGGCCTGGTCGGCCGGCATCATAACGCCTGGCATCGTCAAAAGCTGGGCAGCCGTCGGCATGCCCTCTAGTCCGAAGGCTTCCATTAATTCTTTCGCGGATTGCACATAATCCCGGGCCGCAGAAAGATTGAGCTTCTGGGATGCAGAGCTCTCATCTTCCCTTTCCTTGCTAATATAAACATCAATTCGTCCCCGTTTAACCCGGCTCTGCACCAGCCGCCGCAATCCGTCTTCATAACATGTCCACTCTCTCGGCACGCGAACCACAATCTCGCAGTACCGGTGGTTGACAGATTTGACTTCACATTGGATTACATAACCGCCTAAACGCAGAACGGATTGACCGAATCCGGTCATACTAAATGACATCGGCATCACATCCGTTACACTATTGTAATTGAAAATCAAGAGTGAAACAAGTAGGACGCGCGCTCTTTCGACTTCTCCTGCACATATTTTGCCAAAGCGACGCTCATTTCGTAGAACAAAAATGGAGTCATCAGATAGATTCCGTTAAAATGCTCCATAGCAGCATCCAGCAGCTCCTTGGCAATTTCGACTCCCTCAAGTCTGCCCTGCTCTCCTGCAAGACCGCTCATCCGCGCCCGAATAGACTCCGGCAGCTCAATGCCCGGCACCTCATTGTGCAGGTATTCGGCATTTTTCCCGCTGGCCAGCGGCATAATGCCGATAAAGATCGGAATATCGAGATGCGCAGTCTCTTCCTTGATTCTCTTGATTAGTTCTGGATCATAGACCGGCTGAGTCATCACGTAATCGGCTCCCGAAGCAATTTTCTTCTCCAGACGCTGAACCGCCTTGTCCAAATGTTTGACGTTAGGATTAAAGGCAGCACCTACAACAAAATTGGCCTTATGTTTCAAAGGTTTACCCGAAAAAGCAATCCCCTCGTTCAGCTGCTTGATCATCTTGATGATCTGGAACGAGGTAAGGTCATAAACCGAACTGGCGTCCGGCAGGTCGCCAAACCTTGAAGGGTCGCCCGTAACGGCAAGCACATGGTTGATGCCCAGGGCGTCAAATCCCATCATATGCGACTGGGTTCCGATCAAATTCCGGTCCCGGCAGGCGATATGCGCCAGTGTGCGCAGCCCGATCCTATCCTGTACCAGGTGGCCCAGCGCCATGTTGCTCATTCGTGCTACGGCGAGGGAGTTGTCCGCCATGGTGACTGCATCGACGCCGGCTTCCTTCAATGCAGCTGCACCCTCCATAAATTTGGTGATATCCAAATCGCGGGGAGGATCCAGCTCCACAATCAAGGTATGACGCTGTTTAACCAGGTCCACTAGAGTAGGGGACTCAGGATCTCCCGTTCGGCCGGCCGACCGTTCTTCTTTACCATTCAAGTGGCGGATAACGGAAACCGATTCCCCGGAAAGCTTCGGCGTCTCTGCCAGCGGCTGCGTTTCAAAATCCGCCAGCGCTTTCGCCATCTCGGCGATGTGCTCCGGTGTTGTCCCGCAGCAGCCGCCGAGCAGCCGCACTCCCACCGCTGCAAAATCCTTCGCCCGTTCGCCGAAATAAGCAGGCGTTGCACGGTATACATATTTCCCATCCACAAAGCTGGCCAAACCTGCGTTCGGATAAACGGACAAAGGAATCTCAAGCGGCACAGGCAGCTGCTGCTGAATGACGCTCATGATGCCTTGAGGGCCGGAATGACAGTTAAAGCCGACGACATCAACGCCTTCCTGCTTCAGAATGCTGAATGCATCCGTAATCGCGTAACCGTCCAGCGTACGTCCCACCTGATCGACGGCAAACTGCGAGATAATCGGAACATTTCCGCGTTCCCGTATGCATTTAACCGCAATTTCCATTTCCTCGAGGTCAAAAAAGGTTTCCAGCAAAATACCGTCCACGCCTTCTTCCAGCAGCGCGTCGATCTGCTGTCCGAAATACAAGCCCAGCTCCCGCGCCGAAACATTGATCCGGCGGCCGCTGCGGATCGAACCTACCGCACCGATGACATAAGCCGAAGCACCCGCGGCCGCTTCTCTGGCGATCCGCACGCCTGCCCGGTTGATTTCGGCCGTTTTGGACTCCAGTCCGAATTTGGACAATTTATAAGCATTCGCCGAAAACGTATTGGTTTCAATGACGTTTGCTCCTGCCTGAATATATTGGGTGTGCACCTCGCGGATGGCTTCCGGAGAGACCAGATTCAGTTCGTCATAGGAAATTCCGACGGGGTGGCCTAATTGAGATAAATAGGTTCCCATGGCCCCATCGCCTATTAATACTTTGCTCTCTAATGCCTTGCGCAGATCCGTCATAAACTCCCCTCTTTCTTCCGGGCTGAAATTTTATTTAATGTACCATAAATTTGATAGAAAAATAAGAGATTCTTTCAGCTCTAAACAAAAACGTTCGGCAAGCAGGTTTCCCTGTCCGCCGAACGTTCAGTTAAATGCCTCTTAAACAGACAGCTCGCCTCTGTAAACCGTCTCCGCCGGCCCTGTCATATAAACGTGATTGTTCGCCTCATTCCACTCGATAAACAGGTCGCCTCCGGCGAGGCCAACCCAGGCGCTGCGCCCTATCAGCCCGTTCAGCACGGACGACACCAGTGTCGCACAGGCACCGGTGCCGCAGGCGAGTGTCGGGCCGGCGCCGCGTTCCCAGACGCGCATTTCGATGCGCTCCGGACCGGTAACGGTCGCGAATTCCACATTCGTTTTCCGCGGAAATAGCGGATGGGTTTCCAGCTTCGGTCCCCAGGTATGAAGATCATACGCGGGAGCGTCGTCCACATAGATCACCGCATGGGGATTTCCCATGGAAACGCCGGTAAACCGGAACGTTTCGCCCTCTACCTCCACAGGCCGGTCAATGACCTCGCTGCCGTCCAGCGTCGTTGGAATCAGCCGGCCCTCCAGAATCGGAGCGCCCATATCTACTTTCACCGTCTTCACTTTACCGTTCTCCACGGTGAGCGTTACCGGCTGCACGCCGGCACCCAGCGTTTCTATCGTAATGTCCGTACGGTTTATATGCCCGTTATCATAAACGTATTTGGCCGCGCAGCGGATGGCGTTGCCGCACTGCTCTGCTTCGGTGCCGTCCGAGTTAATGATTACCATCCGGAAGTCCGCACGTTCAGACGGAAGAATGAACACCAGCCCGTCAGCCCCGACGCCAAAATGTCTGTCACAATATTTAACGGCAAGCTCGGCTGCCCCCTGCGGAAGCTGATCCATCCCGTAAAAAACGAGAAAGTCGTTGCCAAGTCCGTGCATTTTCGTAAATTCCATCCGCTTCCACTCCTCAAAGCATGTACTGTTACCCTCATTGTAACGGATAGTGTATGCTTTGCAAACCCGGATGGCTATTCATTTTATGCACGAATATTTGTACTATTCGCCGCTGCTGGACGGCCGTTTGTGCCTGCAGGACGGCGGCGGCTGCTGGACCAGACGCTTCCGGCGCCCATCAGGAAGGTCGGTATGCCAGCCGCCACAAAGGAGATAGCCCATTCGCGGACGCCAAGCGGAACCGTCTTGAAGATCGGCTGGAGCGGTTCGATGTACATCACGGCCAGTGTCATAAGAACCGAAGACAAGACCGCAAACACCAGAAACTTGTTCTGCAGCATATTGCGATGGAAGATCGAACGGGAGCTGCGGCAGTCAAACACGTGAATCAGCTGAGCCATCACCAGCGTAACAAAAGCAACGGACTGCGCCTTCATAAGCTGCCCTGGATCATCCGGCGAAATTTGCAGCGTCAGCCAGAAAGCGCCCAGCGTACAAACGCCGATCAAAATACCCCGGCTCATGATTTTCCAGCCTAGACGGCGGGCGAAAATATTTTCCTTGGCCCCGCGCGGCTTGTGCTCCATCAGATCCTTCTCCGGCTGGTCGACGCCAAGCGCCATAGCCGGCAGTCCATCGGTCACCAGATTGACCCACAGAATCTGAATCGGCAGCAGCGGCAGCGGCAGGCCTGCCAGCATGGCAAAAAACATCGTCAAGATTTCGCCGACATTGGAGGCCAGCAGATAACGGATGAATTTGCGGATATTTTCATAAATATTACGGCCCTCTTCGATGGCGGACACGATGGTAGAGAAGTTGTCGTCGCTCAAGATCAGCGAAGAGGCTTCCTTGGAGACGTCGGTACCGGTGATGCCCATCGCGATGCCGATGTCAGCCGCTTTAATCGCAGGAGCGTCATTGACGCCGTCGCCGGTCATGGCCACGACATGCCCTCTGCGCTGCAAAGACTTGACGATGCGCAGCTTGTGTTCCGGAGACACACGGGAATATACGTAAACCTCGTCGCTGACTTTATCCAGCTCATCGTCGCTTAACGCCCCCAGCTGCTGGCCGCTCATCACCCGGCCGCCGCGGGGGATAATGCCCAGCTCATGGGCGATCGCTTCCGCTGTAAGACCGTGGTCGCCGGTAATCATGACGGTTTTGATGCCGGCCTTGCGGCAGACGGCAATCGCATCGCGCGCTTCGCGGCGCGGCGGGTCAATCATGCCGGTCAGCCCGGCAAAGATCAGCTGGGACTCGGCGGAATCTTCATCTTTTACCTGATCATGCGGCCGTACCTCGCGATAAGCCAGGCCCAGGACGCGCAGCGCTCCCCGCGCCATCGATTCATTGGCAGCGCCAACCTTTTGACGCAGCGTGCCGGTAAGCGGAACAACCTTACCGTCCCACAAAATATGGGAGCAGCGGTCCAGCAGCATATCCGGAGCGCCTTTTACAAACAGCAGGCGTCCGCCTTGATGAGAAACCAGGACCGACATCCGTTTGCGTTTGGCGTCAAACGGAAATTCCGTTTCTTTGGTATACGCAGACAGCGCGGCAGGGGAATGATCCATTTTCGAAGCCAAAGCCATAAGCGCTCCTTCAGTCGGATCCCCCTTCAGCACCCATCTGGATTCCTTCTCTTCACTTCCCGAACGTTTGCGGTTCGGCGTTTCTTCCTCGGTAGTTTCTATAATTTCAGCATTGTTACACAAGGCGCTGATCTGCAGGATACGCTGCAGTCCCTGCTCCTTGCGCAAATCGACGGGGCGTCCTCCATCCCAAATATCGCCGCGAGGTTCATAGCCCTCGCCTGTGACTTTAAATTCCCGGCCATCGGCCCAGACTTTGGTTACCGTCATTTTATTCTGGGTCAGCGTTCCCGTCTTGTCCGAGCAAATAACCGATGCGCAGCCTAAAGTCTCGACGGACGGCAGCTTGCGCACGATCGCCTTGCGTTTGATCATCCGCTGAACGCCAAGCGCCAGCGCAATGGTAACAATAGCCGGAAGTCCTTCCGGAATAGCGGCTACGGCCAGACTGACACCGGCGAAGAACATATTGCCCGGAGGCTGTCCATGCAAAATACCGGCCAATACGACGACCACCGTCAAAGCCAGCGCCAAAACGATCAGGATCTTCCCAAGCTGCTCCAGTCTCCGCTGCAGCGGCGTCTCCTGGCTCTCCGTATTTTGAATCAGATCGGCGATTTTGCCCATTTCCGTATCCATGCCGGTGCGGATGACAATCCCTTTGCCGCTTCCGCGGGTGACCATCGTACCCATAAAGCCGATGTTCTTCTGGTCGCCCAGCGGCACATCTTCGTCAGGAATAGCTTTAGGGAATTTGCCCACCGGATGGGATTCACCCGTCAGAGCGGATTCCTCTACATCGCAGCCGGTCGTCTCCAGCCAGCGAATATCAGCCGGAATCCGGTCGCCGCTCTCCAGCATCACAATATCCCCCGGAACGATTTCCCTGGCAGGAATGACGATTTCCTTGCCCCCGCGCAGCACTACTGCACTTGGAGCCGACAGCTGCTTAAGCGCCCGCAGGGACCGTTCCGCCCGGAACTCCTGAATAAATCCCAAAAATCCATTCAGCACAATAATCGCCACAATGGTAATCGCATCCAGATATTCGCCGAGCAGGCCCGAGATGAGAGTAGCTCCCATCAGCACCAGCATCATGAAGTCTTTAAATTGATTCAAAAACAGCAGCAGCGGGGATACCTTCTTGGCTTCCTTCAGCTCATTCCAGCCTGCCGTCTCCCGCCACTTGTCCGCCTCCTCGGGGGACAGCCCCTGATCCCGCTTCACCTGAAACCATTCCAGCAGTTCTTTTGGTTCAAGGCGGTGCCAACTATTTTGTTCCATGCTCCTTCTTCCCTCCCGTAATTTCTGCGTTTTTGACCGCGTGAAGGCTTTTCCACCTAGGGTAAATGTATTCAGGCCCGTCCCGAAATATCACAGGCACTTAAGTTTTTGCTCTAAGTATGGCATCATAGGGAAAGAAGACATTAGGAAGACAATACATGGATACTAGGAGAATCATAACTATGGCACTTGACGGCATTGTAACCCGCGCTATCGTACATGAGCTTCAGGCCTGCATCGGCGCTCGCATTAATAAAATTCATCAGCCATCGGATAACGATATTGTCATGCATTTAAGAACGCGCAGCGGCAATCAGCGGTTGCTGCTTTCGGCCAACCCAACCTACCCGCGGGTGCACTTCACCGAAGCTTCATTTCTCAATCCGCAGGAGGCCCCGATGTTCTGCATGCTGCTGCGCAAACACTGCGAAGGCGGCGTGATCGAACAGGTCAGCCAGGTCGGCATGGAACGGATCATCCACCTGGATCTCAAACAAAGGGACGAGCTTGGCGACACCTCGCGAAAGAGAATCATCATTGAGCTGATGGGCAGACACAGCAACATTATTCTCGTCGATCCCGCTACAGGCACGCAGCTGGACGGCATTCATCACGTCACTCCGTCGATCAGCAGCTACCGCGTGGTCATGCCCGGCTTCGCTTATACCGAGCCGCCCCAGCAGAACAAACGGAATCCGCTTGAAACGGACAAACCGCAATTTCTGGAGCATCTTCAGAGCGCGGCTGAACCTGCGGAGCCTCAGTGGCTGGTTGAAACATTCAGCGGCTTAAGCCCGCTGCTCGGCCAGGAGCTGCTTAACCGGGCCGCGCTTGAGCGCCAGAGCCAGGCTGCAGGAGCTACAGGTGCTGCAGAAGGAACCCAAGCCGAGGAAGCGTTTGAGCAGAGCCTGTGGAGCGTTTTTTCAGAGATGATGGAACAGATTCGCGGCGGCCGCTTTCAGCCGACTTCGGGGGAGAACGCCAAAGGAAAAAGCATTTTCTCAGCCGTTGATCTGACGATCGTCAAACCGGAAACCAAACGCAGCTATGAGACAATTAGCGTCTGTATGGAAGATTATTACGGAGACAAAGCCGAACGGGATACGGTCAAGCAAAAGGTCAGCGATCTGCTGCGTTTCCTGCAGAACGAGCGGAGCAAAAACATCAAAAAGCTGTCCAATCTGCAGAAGGATCTGGATGACGCCGAAGATGCGGAGAAATACAAAATTTGGGGCGAGCTGCTGCTGCCTTCGCTGTATTTGATTACCAAAGGCCAAACCGAGGTCGAGCTCGTCAATTATTACGATGAAGAACAGCGAATGATCCGGGTTCCGCTCGATCCGCTACTGACTCCTTCGGAGAACGCGCAGCGTTATTTTAAGAAGTACAACAAATTCAAGAACAGTCTCGCCGTTATCGACGAGCAGCTCAAGAAAACCCATGAGGAAATCGCTTATATGGACGAACTGCTGCAGCAGCTGTCTTTTGCCAGTATGAACGATATTGAGGAAATTCGCGAGGAGCTGACTTCCCAAGGTTATTTGCGTGATCGCGGTCGGAAGAACGGGAAGAAGAAGAAAAAGGACAATCGTCCAACCCTGCATGTCTACACTTCTTCCGAAGGCATCGAGATGGTCGTCGGCAAAAACAATCTGCAGAACGAATACATCACCAACCGGCTTGGCACGCCTAATGATACCTGGCTGCATACGAAGGACATTCCGGGCTCACACGTATTGATCCGCGCGCATTCCTTCTCCGACGCCACTCTGGAGGAAGCCGCGCAGCTTGCCGCTTATTTCAGCCAGGCCAAGGAATCGAGCAGCGTTCCGGTCGACTGCACGCTGATCCGGCATGTAAGAAAGCCAAGCGGCGCCAAACCCGGATTTGTTATCTATGATCATCAGCGAACGCTGTTCGTTACGCCTGATGAACAGCTCGTCAAGTCTCTTCCGAGCGCAATTAAATAACCGAAATCTAAATAACCAGAATCGTTAGTAAATAGGACGAGTAGTCCTGTAAAAAAACACAAGAGCAGCCGCGCCGGTCCATCCGGTCTTGGCTGCTCTTTGTCATTATAATCCAATCCTGCAATCAGGATAATCCTGCGATCAGGATAATCCTGCTATCAGGCCGCTGTTCATGCTGTCCTTGAACATTTGTTCCATTGCCGCGCGGTTTAACGGCCGGCTGTAATAATAGCCTTGGATAAGATCGCAGCCGCTGCCCGCCAGAAATTCCAGCTGCGACTTCGATTCCACTCCTTCGGCCAGGACGGTCAGCCCAAACGATTTGCCGAGCTGAATAATCGAGACAAGCAGAGTGCTGTCCTGTTCAGACAGCGGCGTTTCCTGTACAAACGACTTATCGATTTTCAAGATGTCGATAGGGAGTGTTTTTAAATAATGAATAGAAGAATAACCTGTTCCAAAGTCATCAATGGAAATTTTAATTCCCTGACTTCTGAGTCTCTCCAGCTTCTCTTTGATCACAACAGGGTCGTTCAGCATGGTCTCCGTAACTTCCAGCTCCAGGTAACCCGGCTCCAGACCGGAATCCCTCAAGGCATTCTCTACTACATCTATAAACTGCGGATGTCTGAACTGCACGGCCGACACATTGACGGAAATCGTCACTTTCGGGTAACCTTCATCCTGCCACCGTTTGGCCAAGCGACAGCTCTCCCTCAGGACCCACTCCCCTAAACGGATAATGAATCCATTCTCTTCGGCTACCGGAATAAACTCCATCGGCGGCACCATCCCTTGATCCGGGTCGTTCCACCGCAGCAGCACTTCAAGACCGGCCAGGGACGGGGTCGAGCTGATGTTTCCTTTCGGTTGAAAATATAATTCAAACTCTCCATGTTCTAAAGCTTTCGGCAGTTTCTTCTCGATCTCAATTCGTTTATGTATTTCATCCAGTAGTGAATATTCGAACCAGTAGGGTTCACCCACGCTGGCCTGTTTGCTTTTCTTCAAGGCAAGATCGGCATAGTTAAGCAGCAGCGGCCCTTCCTCGGCATGTTCCGGATACATGCTGATTCCGAAGCTGAAGCTGAGCCGAACCTCTTCTTTTTTTATAAAATAAGGCTTGTGAAGCGCTTCTGCCAGCATAAGCGCCTGATTATGAATGTTGTAGCGTGAGCAATCCTGGGGTTTCAGCAGCACAATAAAATTATCCGCAAAACTGCGGCACAAAATGCCGTCAGGGCCGAGCAGGCGTTTCATACGCTCCGCGGCTTCCAGCAGCAGACGGTCTCCGGCCTTATCGCCATAACTTTCATTAAGATAACGGAACCGGTCGATATTGATCCGGATAATGGCGCAGTGATGCCCCTCCTGCAGTTCACGTTCCAGCTCCAATTTAAAGCGGCTCATGTTCAGAAGTCCGGTAAGCGGATCAAAGAAAGCCAGCTCCCGGATGCGCATGGACGATTTCTCCCGCTCCTCAACCTCTTGGGTGATGTCAAACTGCAGGCCGATGAAATACATCAGCTCGCCGGATTCCCCGAATACCGGACTGATCGTCAATTGATTCCAGAAGTAGCTTCCGTCTTTGCGGTAATTTTTGAGTGTGACCGTTTCAGCCCGTTGTTCAAGCTGCGCCTGCTTAACAACTTTTAGAGCCTCGGTGCTAGTGTCGGGCCCCTGTAGATAACGGCAGCTGCGCATTAAGATTTCTTCCGCTTCATATCCCGTCAGACGGGTAAATCCCTGATTGACGTAAATTACAGGATTGTCAGGGAGATTGGGATTCGTAACAATTAAGCCGATTCCCATTCTTTCGATAGCTTTCATGAACTCCGAAGCAGTAAGGAACGCTTCAGGGTCTTCAAGATGCAAACGATCTTCCAACGCTACACCTCCTTCAATAATTTAACAACTTGTAATGTCACCGTCCGGCTGCCAAGCTCCCCATGGAAAACAGTCCCGTTTCGGCTGCCATGGAAGTCGGAACCGCCGGTCGCAATCAGGCCGTAACGAGCCGCCCATTCCCCGTAACGCTGTTCATCCTCCGGCGAATGATCCGAATGGAACACTTCGAGGCCGGCAGGTTTGCCGCTTTCCAGAAGAGACTGGATTAAAGCATCCTGGCCGTAGATCCCCGGATGCGCAATCACTGGAGCGCCTCCTGCCTCCCGAATCCATTCAAAGGCCTGCTGCGGCGCAATTCTCGGCACGTTGGCATAAGCTGCAGCACCTTCTGCCAAGTAACGGTCGAAAGCGTCGCGGATATCGGCCGCATAACCTTTAGCCACCAATACCGCTGCGATATGGGGGCGCCCCAGGCTTTCTCCTTCCTGAAGCTCCCGCCCCAGCTCCTTGAGCACGTCCCCCCTCCCGAGAGGAATGCCGAGCTTCTGCAGGTTAGTCAGAATAGCTTCATTCCGCTGCTCTCTCGCATTTCTCAGCTCACTAAGCCGCTGCTTCAATACCGGATCATGGTGATTAATGAAATAGCCAAGTACATGAATATCAGTGTCATCAACCCGGGTACTGATTTCTATGCCGGGAACGACCACCATTCCAAGCTTCTTTCCGGCCTCCAAGGCTTCATCGATGCCGGCCACCGTATCATGGTCCGTAATGGCGATAGCGGCCAGCCCATTCTCCTTGGCCATCCGGACATTGTCGGCAGGAGAATTCAGTCCATCTGAAGCAGTGGTGTGCGTATGCAAATCGGCCCGGCTCTGCTGCTGATTCATTTAGACTCCTCCTTTAACCTCAGTCATGGGCTGCTTTATAAAGTTCAGAAACGTTACGGCCGAAATAGGCAGCAGCGTAGATTTCAAATGTATGGAGAAGAATCTCCGCTTGAACGAAGCATTCCGGATGGGGACCACCCGCAGCAAACCTAACGCAAGTTCATGTTTGATGGAGGAGGGGGATAACATCGTGATGCCGAATCCCGCTTCTACCGCTGATTTTACCGCTCCGGTACTTCCCAGCTCCATCACTACGTTCAAATCCCCGGCACCCACTCCGCACCGCTGCATTTCCTCTTCCATAACCTGTCTGGTCCCCGAGCCTTTCTCCCGAAGTACAAACGGATATCTGACGACCTGCTCCAGCTCAACGCCGTCCGGGAGGTCCAGTTCATGACCTGACGGAACAACAAGCTTCAGTTCGTCTTCCATTACCGGTTCTATTTGAATATCAGGATGATCAACCGGCGCCTCAACCAGCCCGAATGTGAGCTGATGCTGCAGGATGTAATCCACAATTTGCGAGGTGTTCATCACTTTCAGCATAATTTGAATATGCGGGTATTGGTGGCCAAAAGGGCCGAGCAGCCTTGGCAAAATGTATTCGCCGATCGTCAGGCTGGCGCCCAGGTGCAGCCGTCCTTCCAACTGATGTGTGAACCGGGACATCGCGTCCTCCGTTTCCCTCATCAGTTCCAGGCTGCGAACGGCAAACGGCAGCAGCGTTTGTCCCGCCTCCGTCAGCTCAATGCCTTTCGTTGAACGGATTAGCAGTTTGCATCCAAAGTGTTCTTCCAGGGACTGCATCTGCATCGTTACCGCCGGCTGGGTCATATGGAGCGACTGGGCCGCTGCTGAGAAGCTCCCGAGCTTGGCCACATTATAGAATATATGAAGCTGATGATAGTTAAGCGCCATTCCCATCCATTCCTTCCTCTACCCATACAATACCATGAGGCAGCCCCCGTTTTAAACTGCCTTTACCATTTAAATGCAGCTAGGTTTAAATAACCCCGAGACTCTAAAGCTTTTATTATAAAAAAAGCACGCCTCCGGCTTCGCCGGTGCATGCTGGATCATTCCGATTTCCTATTTCCGTTTGCGGCCATTCTTCAGCAGCGTTATCCTTCTCGAATGTCTCAGCCAGGAATAATAGGTTTTTAAATCTCTCAGTTCCATCGTTTCCGACATTCTGCCCAGGAAGGTTACAATGATCATTTTATAAAGCGGCTGACCCAGCAAATCCGTCTCCCCGGCCAGCTCGGTAAATTCCGCAATGAACACCAAATCCTGGTCAATCAGATATACATCCTCTTCATTACGGTAATATTTCGTAATCCGCCCCTGCTTGAGGCAATCCCACAAAAAAGTCGCGATAGCTTCGGGTTGTGCTGCAGCCGAGCTTACCCGTTCCTTGTAACGCAGAGCCGCATGATGAGTAACTACGACATCAGCAACCTTGTATTCGCCAAGCGCTATATTGAAGGATTCATAAGTATTCCAACGCTGGGTAGCCCTATCCTTCACGGTGTTCCCCCCTTCCCTGGAGTTCTCCGATTCCCGATCTGGTACTTATTGACTAAGTATTTATTCCTATAATAGTATAATATCCCGTTTTGATGCGCAAGTCTCATACAACTCTCTCTTTTCTGAAATCTATTAACCGATTAACGGGAATATTCCTCTCTGACTAGGAAAATAAAAAAAAGAAGGGGCGGCAGCGCCGTTCCTTCTTTGATAACAAAACGTCTGATCAGAGATCCTCTCGCCCGCTTATGCTCGAGGGACTCTAAAGCCTAAAGCCCGTAGTACTGGGTCTTGTCCGGCACGTTTTTGTTGTATTCGGTTTTGATCTCGTTGCGATAAGATCTCTCGATCTTGCGCACGTAGGATAACTTGCGGACATTCTTCATAATATCCTCTGCCCGGTCGGCATTCACGTACATGACCACATAATGCATTCTTCTGGACAGATACAAGACATTACCGTATTTATCCAGGTTTCTGGCCGCTTTCAAATCACTGACCCAAATAATAAATCCCGCTCGTTCCGGAAACATGTCCGCCGCTTCCCCCGCTTTCTGATGAAATCCGTCCGATTCTAGCCGCCGCAGCCGCAAGAACCGCCCCCTCCGCATCCGCCTTTCGGATTCGGATCGTTGCTTGGCACCTTGATCGATTGAGAAACGGAGTAAGCAATCATCTCCGACATCTCATGCAGCATACCGTCCAGCTCTTGCTCGGCAAGCTTAAATCTCCTTACCGCCTCAAACTGCTCCAGTTCCTGCTCTACCTCAGCCACTTTATCCTTTGCTTCATGATAGTTGGGATGAAAGTGACCAAAACGCTGGGTCTCCTCGAAAAGTTCTTTTTTGGAAGCCAGCTTGCGAACGCAGCTTTGAATCTGCTCATCGTTCTCGATCTTCTGCTTCCAATATAAGTAGTCGGTCACACAAACCGAATGGTTGATCATATCGCCCAATTCATAGGCGTATGTCAGCATTTGGGCCATATCGACCGTTCGCAATTCAGATACGCTCATGAACATTCATCTCTATTCTGTAGAAGTTCCACCAAATTTATTTCCATTGGTAGACTATTTTATCATATCATAAACGCGCCCCGAGCAGAAGATAAAATCAACTTTTGGCTCCGCTGGAGGGAGCTGACAGGAGAAAGGAGGAGGTTCCCGGGCTGACTGCTAATCCCTTCACCTTTCGGCAGGGAGCAGGATACGAATCCCCTCAATGTCCGCCGGAATAAGCTCCGTGTACGTCCCTGCATGGAAACCCTCACCCTCTCCAGCCTTACTATTGCCTTTCCCTTCTTTACTATTTCCTTCTTCAGCCTTGCTATTGTCTTTCGGGGCCAGCTCCGCTCCCACCCTCCAGTCCCCGCTGCCTTTGATCCATCTGGGCACGGCGGTGAAGGTGCCGTTGTTTAGCCGCAGCTCAACGCCCGCTTTCCATTCCAGCGCCTGCTGCAGCATCAATTTCACCGTGGAAGCATGATAAGTCCTTACCTCGCTTGTCCAGGCCGCCGGAATGCGCCGCAGCCCCGGAAACAGCTCCTCCAAATTAGGGATAGAAGCGTCCGCCTTTTGAATCCGGACCGGTTTGCCTGCGTAAATCCAGGCTTGCGGTGCTTGAACGGCCTCATTCCGGTCCTTGGAAGCTTCAGAGCCTCGCGTACCGCTCCCGCTCAATGCCGGGCTTACACGGGGATAAAGCACGCCGTTCGCCGCTGCTGCTTCTTCAAGCGGATTATACAGCGTTACTCCAAGCTGCTCCAGCATTTGAACAACGGGCATCCTCTCATTGGCCGAGACGATAAAGTGACAAGATCCGATCCGTTCCAGCGCCCCTTCAGCGGCCGGTTCCGCGGCAATCCGGTCCGCTGTCCGTTCATCGGCGCAGTGCAGCAGGGTTGCATGGAACAGGGAGGTGTGCTTCCGCTGCTCTCCCCACTCACGGACGGCAAGGCTTACAGCGTCGGGCACTCCCGTTAAAGCATGGCGTTCGAGGAAAGCCAGAACTTCTCCTGCTTTCCGCCCGTTCTCAGCCGCCCGCTCCACCGATTCACGGGTAAGCCGATAAGTCGTCATAACATCTGCCGAAATCAGTTCACAACAGAGCTCCAGCTCCCAGCGGATCGTATAAGGCGTATTCGGTGGAACCAAAACTTCGTAATCGGGCTGGACGAAAAAGGCCGCTTCATGCGGATTCCCTAGACCGCACCTGGCATCAGTCCTGACACCGGTCCCTTCACTGGTCCCGTCACTAGTCCCGATGCTGGCGCTGGTTGCGGCTTCCCCCTCAAATCCAGCTAATGCTCCCTGCCGTCCGGACTGAGTCTCAGCCATTCTGCGGCAGAATACCGCCTTAAGGTCTGGTTTACGAAGCCAGCGGATCATCAGCCCGGCTAGAGGAAAACCCAGATCCTGACCCTGTTCCCGTTCCCGTTCCTTCAGCGGCTTCTCGTCGTCCAGCCCATTGTTCCCGGCCGCCAGCACGGCAGCCAGTGCTTCCGGAATTCCTCTGCCTTGTTCATCGGCATAACCCAGCTCCAGCCAGCCAAAGCCGCACAACGCTTTCAACCAAGATAACAGCCAGGACCCTATTGGGGATGTCTCTTGCCGGTCAGCTTCCTGCCTTTGGCCAGCTAAAGGGGAGTCCAATTGAATCCTTTTGGCGCGAAGCTGCCTGAGAATCCCCTCTATGCTGCCCCATTTCCCGGGCAGGAAAGCCGGATGAAGCAGCGCGCAAACCAGATGCTGAAGGAAGGGATTGGCCGGCACATACCTTTCCAGCAGTTCAGCCATCAATAAACCTTCCCTTAAAGCTTCATCAGACCTGAGCCAGCGGATGAGCTCATGTTCATTGACCGCCCAGGCTTGTTCATCCTTGCGGGTCAACCCCAGGGCAAGCGCCATATCCAGCAGTACAGCGGCGGCAGGCGGATAATCATCCTGCTCGGGATAACTCAGCTGTAAGCCGCCCAAATCTTCATCCGACAGACTGAACAGCCCTGTAAACTTAGAAAGCGCCCGCTGCTGCACCCTGCCTTTGGCCGTTAGAGGCAGCGCCCCTTTGGCAATGCCGGAAAGTACCCGCAGCAAATCATGAGCTAGCCCGCGTTTAGCTTCCTTTAGAAGCTTGACGTGGCCTTGCAGGCGCTCGTTCCGGCTCTGGTCCGCTTCAAGCAGCAAAAATGACTTTTGCTGAATTTCAAAATAAGCCTGAAGCGAAAGAGCATAAAGCGGTTCCCCCCATCCTCTGCTCATTGTATTCACCAGACCGGCCCGCCGAAGCAGATGAAGACCGTAAACCAGCTCGGCAGCCGGGCAATAAGCCGTTGCCTGTCCTTCCAGCTGTTCAATCGAAAAGGGCTGGGCGGCAAACCGGATAAAAAGGATTTCCAGCACTCGTTCCATAAGCTTTTCGTCCAACATTTATGCCTCCCTTTGCGTTTGCTGCCGTTCCCCTTGAAGCTCCTGCTCCTCCATGTTGACCACGGTATATTCGTATCCTTGTTCGACCAGAAACAGCTGCCTTCTTCTTGCAAACTCTTCTTCCCGGGTTTGGGCGGAAACAAGGCTGTAGAAAAAGGCGCGGTTATCTCCCCTTTTAGGTCTCAGAATCCGCCCGAGCCGCTGGGCTTCTTCCTGTCTTGAGCCGTAGCTTCCGGAGATCTGGATGGCCACGGAGGCGTCAGGCAGATCTACCGCGAAGTTTGCAACTTTGGAAACGGCCAGTACGCGAATATCACCGGCGCGAAATCCGGTATAAAGAGCACTCCGCTGCTGCTGCGTAGACGCTCCCGTTATTAACGGGATTTTTAGCTCCAAGGCTAACTGTTCCAGCTGATCTACATACTGGCCGATGATCAGGATTTGCCGGCCCTCGTGCCTGTTCATAAGCTGACGTACGGCGGCTGTCTTATCGGGATTTTCCGCAGCCGTTCTGTATTGCTCTTTCCTTCCCATCCGTTCATAAAGATTTCGAACTTCCCGGGGAAGCGGTATGCGGATCTCCTGGCAGTCGACTTCCGCTATCCAGCCCTGACCCTCCAGTTCCTTCCAGGCGACTTCCTTCTGTTTGGGACCAATAAGCGAAAAAACATCCTGCTCACAGCCGTCCTCCCGGACGAGTGTCGCCGTCAGTCCTAGCCTTCTTGTCGCCTGGATATCGGCGGTTGCCCGAAACACCGGCGCCGGGAGCAGGTGTACTTCGTCGTAAATGATCAGGCCCCAATTACGACCGCTGAGCAGCGGCAAGTGCCTGAACCCTTCCTCCTTGCGCGTCCGGTGGGTTAAGATTTGGTAGGTGGAGACCGTTACCGGCCTGACTTCCTTGCGTTCTCCTGAATATTCGCCGATTAATTCAGGGACCAGCGTCGTTTTATTCTGGAGCTCCTGAATCCACTGCCGGACTGAAGTAATGTTTGAGGTAAGGATCAGCGTTTCGCATTGAAGCCGCTGCATAGCCCCGATTCCGATGACTGTTTTCCCCGCTCCACACGGCAATACAAGCACTCCGCTTCCCGCAAGCTCTGAACTTGTTTTACTGCTTCCGGCAAACGCCTCTATGCAGGCCCGCTGGTAATCCCTTAGCTGGAAAGGACTTCCGTCTGGCAGCACCGGCTTCAGCTCCAAAGGAAGCGATGTCCCTTTCCGGTAGCCGACTTTATCAAGCACAGGATACCCCATTCTGGTCAGCTCCTGTTTAAGCAAACCGCGGCTGGCCGCCGGGACGTACACCTTTCCCTGGTCCGCCGGGGACAACCCCAGCCCTTGCAGAGATGGACTTTGCAGAAGCCGGCCCAGCATCTCTTCCGCCCCCTGCCGCGCTTCCAATACGAGGATCGTTTGCTCAGGACCTGAAGACTTCAGCTCTAATTGGCCGTATCTGTCCATCCAGACCTTTACATTCTCCTCAACTTTAGCCGGAACTGGCCAACGGGATAAAAACCGGAGCTTCTCTAATACGCTTGCCTCCGTCTCCCCTAAAGCCGCCGCGTGCCACAGCGACAGCGGCGTAAGCCGGTAAGTGTGAAACAGAGCCGGTGTCTTTAACAGCTCGGCAATCTGCCCGAGCGTTTGACGGCCCGCTTCATATTCAGCATGCGCCGTCTCGAGCAGAATGGTGTGATCATTTTGTACGATACATGCGCCTTGTCCTTTCATCCTTGTACCTCCTCCGCTTTGCCGCCAGATGGCAGGGCGTTAATGGAAATAATAACGGAGCAAAGAAAAAAAGCCCTCCGCAAGTAGCGGGGGCTTTCGTGCTGCATGTCTGCCGTTAATTTTCCGTATCTCTCACGAAAATCAAATTGGCCCTGATTAGTAGAGTTTCCCAATTTTGCGGCAGTCATGCATCGGACGGGTTATTTGGGTTCCCATTCGTCCATATAATTCTCAGTCAGTGAAATCAGGATGGCGGCCGCATGGGCCATCGCCTCTTCGTCCAGATCAAACTTCGGATGGTGATGCGGATACTCCGCGCCTTTCTCCGGATTCCCGGCCCCAACCAGAATGAAGCAGCCCGGCACCTGCTGTAAATAATAAGCAAAATCTTCGGCCGGCATAATCGGCGGAGTTAATTCCGTCTTTAATCCTTCCAACTGTCCGGCCACCTTGAAGAAACGATTTGTTTCGGTTTCATCGTTAACCAGCGTAGGGTATCCCGGAATGTACTCCAGCACCACTTCCGCTTCGTAAGACTGGGCCGTGAATTCTACAACGGAAGCAATCCGTTTCTGAATCAGCTTTCTGGCCGTTTCACTAAAGCAGCGAACCGTTCCGGCCAGACGCGCCCGTTCGGCGATTACATTTTGCACAGTCCCCGCCTGAAAAGAACCGATGGTGACCACCGCCGGATCAAGCGGGTTCACCGAACGGCTCACGATGCTTTGCAGCTGCATGACCATCGCCGAGCCGACCACGACACTGTCCACGGTCTTGTGGGGCATACCGCCATGTCCGCCGCGTCCATGAATGTTTACAAAGAATTCATCCGTCGAAGCCATCATCGGCCCGGGGGCCGAAGCTGCAGTTCCTACAGGAATGGGCGTCCATAAATGTACGCCGTAAACAACATCTACGCCATCCAGCGCACCGTCTTTAATCATGGGCAGGGCTCCGCCCGGGCAAACCTCTTCCGCCGGTTGAAACAGCAGCCGGATTTCCCCTTGAATTTGCTCCCTGCGGGCGGCAAAATATTCGGCTACCCCCAATAGAACAGCCGTATGTCCGTCATGGCCGCATGCATGCATTATGCCAGGGACCTCGGATTTGTACTCGACTTCTTTCTCATCCTGAATCGGCAGCGCATCCATATCCGCTCTTAACGCAACCACCGGTCCCGGCCGGCTGCCTTTAATGATTCCAACTACTCCATGGCCGCCAACCTGCGTTTTGTGTTCGATACCTGCCTTGTTCAGCACATCCGCTATGTATGCCGAAGTTGCCTGTTCCTGATAAGATAACTCGGGATGACGATGCAGATAACGTCTGCGCTCTACCATCACCGGATACAAGTGCTCGATCTCTCCCCGTCCCATAGCTTATACCTCCGCCTGGCAGCCGGCCGTCCTGGCCCGGCTTTTTTCTAATATTGTAACAGAAATCCAAAGCAATAGGACACGATAGCAAAAATCCGCACCATCACGCTGCAAAAGCCGCTTCGTCCAGCCCGGTCCATGCTTGCGCAAGCCTGATAAACATACTATCATGGTAATTAATGAAAACTTATGGTATTTGCTAGTTTAATAGTTAGGAGGATGTTCATGCACATGGATAACGGGAACGGAGATTCAGACAAGATCACGACTTACAGCACTGGCTCTACCGATCCGCTGCGCGGCTCTCATTCCAGCCGCTTGACTGATCATGAACATTCCGGGAGCAAGTTCGGCGGGTGGATAAACAGATGAGACGTACAAATACAAATAACGATGCTAGAAGACAGCCTGAACAGCTAAACGAAAGCAAACGCGGAACACCGGATTTTCAGCTGCTGGTCTTGACTTTGCTGCTTGTCGGATTCGGTTTGGTTATGGTGTTCAGTTCGAGTTCCAGTATCGCCGTTATTAACAGTGATTTTAATAATGATTCGATGTATTTTGTCAAAAGACAGCTGCTGTTTGCCATAGGCGGCGTAATCGCAATGTTTATTACGATGAACATTCCGTTTCAACGGTATAAAAAGCTGTTCGTGCCGGTTTTTATTGTGGTCATCATTATTTTGCTGCTTATGCCGTTTATCGGCTCGCTGCGCAACGGCTCCCGTAGCTGGCTGATCCTTGGTCCGATCAGTATCCAGCCTACGGAATTTGCCAAAATCACGATCATCTTATATCTGGCGGCGCTGATTACGAAGAAAGGGGAACGGTTCCGGGATCTGCGGACCGGCTATATCCCCGTAACGTTGATCGTCGGTTTCGTGGCCGGATTAATCATGCTGCAGCCCGATTTCGGTTCCTGCCTGATTCTGGTCGCTACCTCCGGATTGATCATATTTACAGGTGGCGCCAATCTGAAGCATATCATGGCTTCACTGCTGCTTCTTGCGATTGGGGCCGGCATCGTGCTGGGCGCCAAAGCCCTCATTGACGGGCTGCACTCCTCCGGAGCTGCCGATTCGATCACCTCCGGTTATAAAGCCGGCCGTTTCCAGGCCTTTATCGATCCTTTCAAAGATCCGAAAGGCTATGGATGGAACCTGCTCCAATCCTTGACGGCAATCGGTCATGGCGGAATGACCGGAACAGGCTTCGGACAAAGCATTCAGAAGCTGCACTACCTGCCGAACCCTTATAATGACTTTATTTTCTCGGTCATCGGCGAAGAATTCGGCTTCATCGGAACGCTGCTGTTCCTGATTGTTTATGTATATTTCATTTGGCGCGGGCTGCTGGTTTCACTCCGATGCCAGGATACGTTCGGAACTCTGGTCGGAGTCGGCATTATGGGGCTTATCGCTATTCAGGCATTCGTTAACATCGGAGGGGTTACGCGAACCATTCCGATTACGGGGGTTACACTGCCGTTTATCAGCTACGGCGGCTCCTCGCTGCTCGTGATGATGGCCAGTATGGGGATCGTGCTCAGCATATCCCGGTCATCCGTCATCATCCAGAAACGTGAAGTAACCAAATCCGTTGTGATTCGGGAAGATGAATTAAACGGCCGCAGGCAGCGTTATGGACGGTATGAAACCCGTTGACGCTTGCCAGCCGCGCACAGCAAAAAGTCCGGCAACAGATCATTCTGGCCGGACTTTTTGCTGTCCCCTCTTAAAGGTCTAACACGGACTTGCAGCGTAGAGCAGGAAAGAGGCTATGTAATTCGGGCTGCATGCCCGTCTTTCCAGTTCTTAAAATTCGTCGTTCTTGAACGCTACGCCTTCTACCTTCACGTTCACTTCAACAACTTTAAGACCTGTCATACTTTCCACGGCTACCCGCACATTCTGCTGAAGCATCCGGCAAACCTCATGGATAGGAGTTTCGTACAAAACCAAAATGCGCAGATCGATGGCGGCTTCAAGCTGGCCAACCTCGACGGTTACACCCTTCTGCATATTCTTGCCGCTCAGCCGTTTGGCCCATCCTTCAGACAAACCTCCGGACATGGCAGCAATTCCGGGTGTTTCAAGGGCAGCCATTCCTGCGATCTTGGCAACCACGTCATCCGCGATCCGAATTGCGCCCGTTTCGAGCCCCAGTTGCTCGGTCATGGCTATTCCTCCCTACCTTGCTGACGACACTTTTTGCAAAGCATCCGTCACAAGCTCATTTATTTACAATTGTAAATGTAACCGCCCAGGAAAGCAAATGTGGACCTGCTTTAAAATATTCGTTTATAATTTCCCTCATATTGGTTATATTGAATTTGTAATGTTTTGTCGGGAGTTGGGACCTGGCCGGCAATTTAATTCGAAAAAAGAGGTGTATTCATTGAAGAAATGGTGGTTTCCCGCAGTACTCATTATCAGCTTTATTTTCAGTGCAATCGGCCATTACGCCGGATTCCCCTACACGCTGGAATTCATTATTTCAGCCGTATCGGTTATTTTTGTAGCCGGATTTCTGGGTAAAGCAACGGAGAGTGTAGCTCATCATGCCGGACAGAGGCTTGGAGGTTTCCTTAACGCCACATTCGGCAACGCCGCCGAGCTGATTATCGGCATTTTGCTCGTCAAAGAGGGGCATTTTGAAATGGTTAAGGCCAGTATCACCGGCTCCATTATCGGTAACCTGCTGCTCGTACTCGGCCTAAGCGTACTCGCAGGCGGTATCAAATACAAAATCCAGAACTATAATATCTCCCTGGCAGGTCTGAATGGCTCGCTGATGATTCTGGCAATTATCGCGTTATTTGTGCCCGCTATCTTTTTACATACAAAAGCGCTTGATCCGGCCGATACCAATCTGCTCAGCTTGATCGTCTCAGGCGTCCTCATTGCAGCTTATCTGCTGTGGCTCGTCTTCTCGATGATTACGCATAAAGATTATCTCGCCGACGTATCGGACGGCGGACCTGCCGATCCCGTTCATGAAGAAGCAGCCTGGTCCAAAGGACGTTCAATCCTGTATCTGGTTATCGCTACGGTCATGGTTGCCTTTGTCAGTGAATGGCTGGTGCATACGCTGGATCCGATGACAGAAAGATTCGGTCTCTCCGAAATCTTTGTCGGCGCATTTGTGGTGGCCATTGTCGGCAACGCTGCCGAACATTCGGCGGCCATCATGCTTGCGATGAAGAATAAGATCGGCGCAGCTGTAGAAATTGCCGTCGGCAGCAGCCTGCAGATTGCCTTGTTTGTGGCTCCTGTGCTGGTCTTCATCAGCCATCTGTTCGCCTCCGGACCGATGGATATCGTCTTTACGGTTATTGAACTGGCGGCTATTGGCGTTGCGGTATTTATCGCCAAATCGATTACCCAGGACGGCTCCACCAACTGGTATGAAGGTTTGCTGTTACTTGCTGTCTACATTATTCTTGGCGTATCCTTTTATCTCGTTTAATATCAAATCGCATGCAAAAAAGGGGACGGACCTGATTCATCTTCCATGATGACCGGGTCCGTCCCCTTCAATTTGGCTATCTATAGAGTTCCGTCTTCGGACTGATTCGCCTTTTGGTTCAGTGCTTCGTAGAGAAGAGCCAGATTCCGCTCCAATTTACTAAGAATCTGCTTACCGACCAGTTCATTCACAAGACCGGCTCTTACGGCAAAATCAACTTCCTTGGAAAATCCGAACATTTGCGTATCCAGTACTTCCTCATAGAGTGGGCAGTAGCGTGTAGCCAAATTCTCCATCTGCACTTCAATTAATTTTTCTATTTTATAAGCGTCTTCCTGCAGCAGATTCAACGCTTTTAAATTCAGCTGTTCCTGCAAATCAGATGAAGTCATGTATCTTCTCCCCCTCTCTGTATCAGTGACCTAAGTCCACCTATTTACCTTTAATATTAGTCTATAATGCTTCGCAATACAAGACTTCGCTGAAATAACCCGGAAAACTCCAAAGCTTGAATCATAAGGTTTTTGGACCTATTAAGTCAAGTGAATTTACCCCCGGTTCCTGTTCCGAGCTTATTTAAAAGCACCCTCTCCGTACGGAGAGGGTGCTTTGGGGTTAGCATTTACTCGGAAACAAGCGTCACATGAAGTCCATGCTTCTCAAAAATTTCTGTCATTGCCGCTTTCGCTTCTTCGGCGTCCGGTCCATGAACATGAAGTTCATAACTATGGCCGCTTACCAATGTTGTGAAAAGACCTAGGATGCTCTTAACATCGATGTACTTATTCTCGGCTTGCAGGACAATGGAAGAAGAAAACTTCGATGCCGTTTGGGCAATTTCCACAACCGCCTGATTGTTCGTAGCCATTAAAAATCCCTCCGAATTCAGCTATGAATTAACGTTTTAATCATACAATGAATCCGCTTTCCTAGCAAGACCATTGCGGGTATTATTTCAAGTTCTCCGGATTCAAAGGCTCAAGCTCCGGCAGGACAAAAATCCCGTCTTTACGGATCAAAACGTCATCAAAATAAATCTCTCCTCCGCCGTACTCCGGACGCTGGATCAGCACCAGATCCCAGTGGATCGAAGAGCGGTTGCCGTTGTCGGCAATTTCATAGGCTTGCCCTGGCGTGAAATGCAGGCTGCCTGCGATTTTTTCATCAAACAAAGTGTCTTTCATCGGATGAAGGATGTACGGATTAAAACCGATCGCAAATTCGCCGATATAACGGGCTCCTTCGTCCGAATTCAGAATTTCATTAATGCGCTCATCGTTATTGCTGCTGGCCTTCACGATTTTACCGTTCTCAAAGTGGAAAACCACGTTCTCGAACGTCACCCCGTTGTACAGAGAAGCCGCGTTATAGCTGATTACCCCGTTAACGGAGTCGCGAACCGGAGCTGTGTACACTTCTCCATCCGGAATGTTCGCTTGACCGGAACATTTAATGGCGTCGATGCCTTTAATGGAGAACTGCAGGTCGGTTCCCGGTCCTGTAATGCGAACTTTGTCGGTACGCTTCATCAAGTCGGCCAAAGCGTCCTGCGCGCGGTCCATCTTGGCATAATCCAGGTTGCAGACGTCGAAGTAGAAATCTTCGAATGCTTCCGTACTGGTATTGGCAAGCTGCGCCATACTTGCATTCGGGTAACGAAGCACTACCCATTTCGTATGTTTGACGCGCTGTTCGCTATGTACAGGATGATTGTATAAAGCATTATACATTTTCATGTTCTTCTCAGGCACGTCAGCCAGATCGTTGACGTTCTCCCCGGCGCGGATGCCGATATAAGCCTGCATTTGTTTCATCCGGTTCAGATCGATAGCCGCCCAGGTTTTGATCTGCTCTTCGGTGGCATTCATCAGCATGGCCCGCTGCGTCGTTTTGTCGGTCAGCTGCACAAACGGATGTCCGCCTGCTTTAGCTACTTCTTCAACAATCGCATTGATCAGATCGCGCTCGCTGCCGATCATTTCGATCAGTACATTCTCCCCCGGCTGGACGTTGACGGAATAACCGACCAGATTTTGCGCCAGCTTTTGAATTCTTGGATCTTTCATGGTTCCTTACTCCTCCTTATGCTGAGCTGCCCGTACAATAAACGGTCAGACAGAAACCGTCAGGCAGCGATTTGAAAGCAAATTCCTGTCTCATTGTAGCATGACCCTGAAATAAAGTCAGCGATCTTCCGCCGTTTCTTCCCTCGTTCCCCGCCCTGTCTCAACGATAATTGGTGAAATGGGCATCATTCCAAAGCGATTCGGTTCTTGGCTGCCCATTGGAGGAGGGATAGGTGATCCGAGTCTCCGAAGTGAGCCTTACAGGTAAATTGGTGTGCTTATCTATCGTCAAATGATAAACGGTATTCACATCAGCTGTGCTTAATACTTTCAGCAGCTGCTGACGGCTGCCGTTAATGAGCGCATTCCCTTCCTTAACAGCCTCCGACCCGGATTTCCCCTGCTGACTGGTCATTCGGCTTCTCCAAAGCGCCTGAGTCCGGTCCATTTCGGCAAAGAGCTCATTTTTGAGGCGGAGCAGCTCCTGTTCCGAATCCGGTTCAATTCGCAGCACCTGCGTTCCCCGGGCGGCCCCGTGCTCCAAACGAACGTTTTTCTTCATTTGGCGGAGATCTTCAATGATGGCCAGCGGATTCACCCTGCCGGCTGCGGCGGAGGTCCAGGCGTTAACCGGATTGTCTTCCTGCTGCATGGTCCAGCGGCTGCCATCCTGAAGGGTCAGCGCAGCCGGTTTCCCCGATTCAGCCGCGGCATAAGTGCCATAGCCGGATAAAGCCTGCTGGCCCGGTGCTGCTTTTACGGATAATTCGGTGTGATGTTTTAATTCGGCTTCATAAGTAAATGTATACGGGACCTGGCTCACGGACGGATCCAGCGCAGCCACCTCGGCCTGCCCCTGAATATGAAAAGCATCCACACCAGCCAAACCGGCCCATGTTAAATCAAACCACTGCTGCGGGGTTCTTTGCTCCTGACAGCCGTTTAATAGCAAAATCAGTAAACCCAGGCAAACACCCTTCATGAAAAAGTTCTTCATCTAAACGTTACCTCCTTTATAGAGGCTTCTAAACACGCTTATGATTCAGCAGCTTCTTCATGGAGGGCTATACATTCAGAAAGGAGCGGCTCCCACAAGCGGGCCTCCCCTTTAGATTTTCCTGTATGCATATCCTTATTCAAATGTTAACAACAGAAGAAAACAAAGACGCTCGCTTGGAGCGCCTTTGTGGGCAGTTGAATTGCGATTGATTAAGGAGTTATGCGTTCCGAGGTTCCGTCGAAACCACCGATCTCTGTCCGGTTTCGGCCCCCATTTTTGGCCCGGTACAATGCCATATCCGCCGTGAAAAACAGGGACTCCACGCTGATCCGGTCCTGATCCTGCCTCCATCCGCCTACGCCGCAGGAAACAGTAACTTTCGGATCGGTTTCGGCCTTCACCCGCTCCCGGATTCGCTCCGCCACTTTAAGGCAATCCTCAGCGGTCATATAAGGGAAATAAATCGCCAGCTCTTCCCCGCCCCACCGGGCGGCGATGTCGTCGCTGCGAATCGAGCTTTTGATAATGTCGCATACCTGCTTCAAAATCCGGTCTCCCACCTGATGCCCGTAGCTGTCATTAATCTGCTTGAATTTATCGATATCCACGACAAGTAGGGAGCCGACCGGATCGGTTGACAGCCGCTTCTGAACGCAGCTGTTGAGATAATGCCTGGCGTAAAGGCCGGTCAGCATATCCCGGTTCGCCATGTGTTGAACCGCCTCATAAAGAGAAGCATTCGCGATCGCAAGTCCAATATGGGTGGCCAGCACCTGAAGAAGCTTATAATTCTCATAGGAAAAATAATGCGGTGCCCGGTGCGTTAATAAAATGGTGCCATTAACTTCACCGCGAAGCTTCACAGGAGCGGCAATCAGCGACCTGGAGCTGGTGGTCTCCATAATTTTTGATCTTACGCCTTTAAAAGTCTGATAATCTGACAGGATTAAGGGTTCCCTTGTACTGTACACCAGTCCGCAAATGCCATAATGAGCCGGGAATGGATCCTTGTCTATGCTCTCGATATTGGTGGACATGATTCTGAACTGGTCTTCCCCGGGCGTCAGCTCAGTAATACAGCAGTAATCCGCTTTAAAAATCTCGAGCAGTTCTTTTGTTGCAAACTCGAACACCTCAGCGGGCTGCAAGCTTTGACTCAGTTCTCTAGACAATTCGTTAATCAGTCTGAGCTCATGAATCAGAAGATTGGACTGCTCGTACAGCTTGGCGTTCTCAAAGGCGTTCCCCGCCGTATCGGCCAGCATCCCGACCAGCTGAAGATCCATATCTTTGCCCAGTTCGCCCGGAATCAGAAAATGAAACACCCCGTATACACCCTGTTTACCGCTGAGCGGTACCGCGATTTCAAGGGTTCGCGCGCCGGTTTCCGAAACCTTTTCGCGCGAAAGCATCATGTTCTCCGTATACGCCCGGATACAAAGCTTGTCTTCCCCCTCCGAGGCCTGCATATGCAGCGGCTTGACCCTCAAATTGCTGCTTTGATAATCCTGGGTCATAAGCAGTTCAAGATGGGCGCCAGGGTAAATGTCGCTCATGCTTTCAAACACTTCATTCAGCACCCCGCCGACATCGATCTTGTCATGAATCCGCTTGACGATCTGCAGCAAAGCCGTCCAACGGGCGGACTCCTGTTCATTTTGGGTGCGTAAATTATACAGGTCACTGAGGAAGACATGATTCAGCTGGTGGTAAAAGCAAGTCCCGAAATGCTTGGCTGCCTGCACGGTCAAAGCCAGGTGAGCAGAAGCAGATTCCGAGTCCGTCAGGCTTACCAGGACTGCAAAAACTTCCCTCAACTGACGGGTTTTAACCGGGGCAGCCGCGAGATGATAGCCGTCCGCGGCAATCGTGCCCGGTTCTCCCAGCGTCAGCATCTGTTCGGCCGCCGCTGTAGCGGCCACTCTCTCTGCCTGCGGCCTGTCCGCCGCTGCGGCCACCATTTTCCCAGTATGATCAATTAGATACCAGCTCGCATCCTCAAGGCCGAAGACGGGGAGGGCTTCTTCCGTCCAATGGGAGTAAGCTCTTTGCAAAAGTCCCTCTATATAAGGGAAGTCATATCGGGTGATGTCAATGTCGTTTAACCATGCTGCTTCTCCGGCAGTCTGCAGATCACCTATTCTCAGCCAAGCATTTATGTGATGTTCTGTTTGGTTCTCTCTTAGATATTCAGCCATAGAAAGCTCCTTTTGCCGTTCAACCCTCGGCTTGTGATACCCGCATTCCCCGCTATATCCAAAAATTTCCGCCTGTAGTTAATTGATATCGTATATTCTACTATTTCTATAAACAATTTGCACTAGAATTTACCTATTTTAAGGTAATTTTTTAGTTCAAAAGACCTATCGACAAATTTCTACGTTTTCTTCAAAATCCCTCCACTTGACTTTGGGTTAACACTTCTATATCATTTAGAGTTGAAAAAGACTGGATAGAGTCTTATTTGGGCGTAATGAATTGTGTCACCCTCACGGCTTTGTTGCTGTCAGGACAGCGGCTGAACTTTCCTGGCAGTAGAGCGGATTTCTTTTCTATCCCTTCCATTCGTCAATACAAAACCGGCGCAAATAGTGTAGCCCCCTAACTAAATTATTTTAAAGGAGTCTACTTATACAATGGCACGTTACACAGGTCCTAAATTTAAACTCAGCCGCCGTCTTGGAATTTCCCTGAGCGGTACTGGCAAAGAATTGAAACGCCCTTTCCCACCGGGACAACATGGTCCTAACCAACGCAGAAAGATCAGCAACTACGGTATGCAGCTTCAAGAGAAACAAAAACTGCGTCACATGTACGGTTTGGGAGAGAAGCAGTTCCGCACTCTGTTCTCCAGAGCGCACAAAATGTCCGGTATTGCGGGCGAGAACTTCATGTTCCTGCTTGAAAGCCGTCTGGACAACCTGGTTTACCGTCTTGGTTTCGCGAACTCCCGTGCAGGTGCCCGTCAGTTGGTATCCCACGGTCACGTTACTGTAAACGGTAAAAAAGTCGACATCGCTTCTTACCAAGTAAACATCGGCGATGTTATCGGTTTGCGTGAAAGAAGCCGTTCCTTGACTTCCGTTAAAGAAGCTCTTGAGAACCGCACTCACCTTCCAGCTTACCTGGAGTACAACGACAGCGCTGTAGAAGGCAAGTACATCCGTCTTCCAGAACGTTCCGAGTTGTCCCAAGACATCGACGAGAAACAAATCGTCGAATTCTACAACCGTTAAGATTAGGTTGGAATCAAGAAAGCCCCTCTTCGGAGGGGCTTTCTTTGTTTCCCGCGCCTTTTCGTTTTCAATTCAGATCGACAGGAAAACGAAAAGACACCCCGACAGCAGATCACTGCCGAGATGCCTCGGTATTCTTTTTATTTTACGATCAGCTTGGCAAATTTACGCTTTCCGACCTGAACAATGTCGCCGGTTTGCAAGGCCACTTCGCCGTTGAAATCCGTCAGCTTCTCTTCGTTGATCTTGAGTGAGCCCTGCTGGATGCTGCGCTTCGCTTCGCCGTTGGAAGCTGCAAAGCCAAGCAGCGTGAGCAGCTTGATCAGGCGGATTTTTCCGTCCGTAAATTCAGACGAATCGATCTCGACCTCTTGAATGTCGTCCGGAAGCGCACGCTGCTGGAAGACCGTAACGAAATGCTCTTGTGCAGCGGCTGCCGCCTCGTCGCCATGGTACATGCGTACCAGCGTGTAAGCCAGATTCATTTTAGCGTCGCGAGGATGCATCGTTTCTTCCTTCAGCCCCTGCTTCAGCACTTCCAACTCTTCGTTTGTCAAATCCGTTACCAGCTCATAGTATTTGACCATCAGCTCGTCCGGCACCGACATCGCTTTGCCGTAAATTTCGTTAGGCTCTTCATCGATGCCGATGTAGTTGCCAAGGCTCTTGCTCATCTTCTTCTCGCCGTCCAAACCTTCAAGCAGCGGCGTCATCATGATAACCTGCGGCTCCTGGCCATATTCCTTCTGGAGTGTACGGCCCATCAGCAGGTTAAATTTCTGATCTGTTCCGCCAAGCTCGACATCGCACTTCAGCGCAACCGAATCCATCCCCTGCATCAAAGGATAGAAAAATTCATGAATGCTGATCGGCTGGCCGCTTTGGTACCGTTTCGTAAAGTCATCACGCTCGAGCATACGGGCTACCGTCACTTTAGCTGCAAGCTTGACCACGTCTTCAAAAGTCATAGGACCAAGCCATTCAGAGTTAAAGAAGACCTGCGTTCTCTCTGGATCAAGGATTTTGAAAATTTGTTTCTTATAAGTCTCGGCATTCAGCAGCACATCTTCTTTAGTCAGCTGTTTGCGGGTTTCGGATTTACCCGTCGGGTCACCGATCATCCCGGTAAAATCCCCGATAATCAGCTGAACCTGATGGCCAAGCTCCTGATACTGGCGAAGTTTCTGCATAACCACAGTGTGGCCGATATGAATGTCCGGAGCTGATGGATCAAGCCCCAGCTTTACTTTGAGCGGCGTATTCGTTGCCACCGATTTCATGATTTTCTGCTTCAATTCTTCTTCAGGAACCGTTTCGACAACACCTCTGCCCAAGATGGCCAGCTGGCGTTCTACTTCTTCACGCTGCGGCAGTGTCAATTCATCCCACTTCACTTGTTGTCCCCCTCAAAAATAGTTATTTATCCCGCTAAACCCGGGTAAAATAGCCTCAACATGCAGCTCGCTCCGAATTGCAAAGTTCGCTTTCGGCGGGTGCACCGCAGAGGCAAAAAACACAAAAAAGCTCCTTCTCATCCCAAGGGACGAGAAGGAGCGCTCGCGTTACCACCCTAATTAAAACCGATGACTTCACGCCATACCCTGCCTGCGGCATCGGTTTTCACTTCATTTCCATAACGGTTCCCCGGTACCGGACTACTTGCAATGCATGCTTTCCCCCGGACAGCTCCAGACTGTAATTCAAAGGGGCCCGCTTTCCCGGTTCGCACCAACCACCGTTTCTCTGAGCAGCAGAGTATCCGCCTTTTACTGTTGTCCTTCCCAGCTTTTCAAATATGCAGCTTTAAGCTTGTTTATAACACAGATCAAATCAGTAAGTCAAGAAAGGGACCTCCGAACTGCCTTCATTCCTATGGAATTCGGTCGAAATGAGGGTTCAAAGCCCGTAATTTGTGCTATAATGTTGCTTGTTAAAAAGGAGGATGCTCATGGCTTTAGATAAAGACAACAGTCCGGAACAGCAAGTCACGCCCCCCAAACGAAGAAGGACTGGACGGATCATACTTAACGTGATTATTGGGTTGTTTCTTGCAGGTTTGGCCGGTGTGCTGTTTACCTTTGGCACTGCGTTCGGGTATGTGTCCGCCATCGTCAAGGACGACCCGGTCCGATCACGCGCCGATATTGAAGCGCAGATCAATCATAATGACATGACGACCTTTGCTTATTTTAGAGATGGTTCGGGAATTGGACAGCTCCGTTCTGAAGAGGACAGACGGCCTGTAGAATTCAAGGAAATTCCCTCTTCCGTCATTGACGCTGTCATTTCTATTGAAGACAACAATTTTTACGAGCATAAAGGCGTCGATCTGAACGGAACGCTCCGCGCTGTGAAGCAGCGTGTTCTCAAGGAAGACGTCCAGACCGGCGGAAGTACACTGACTCAGCAGCTTGCAAGACGTGTATTTCTGAGCCTTGATCGTACAGAAGACCGCAAGTTCAAAGAGATTCTGCTGGCGCTCCGTTTGGAACGTTTCTTGTCCAAGCAGGAGATCATGACCGCCTATCTCAACAAGGTTCCTTTCGGGAACGGATCTAGCGGTTACAATTTGTATGGCATTAAGGCCGCTGCCAGAGGCATCTTTAACATCAGCGACCTGAGCAAGCTGAACATCGCCGAATCCGCTTATCTGGCTGGACTGCCACAGCTGCCGAGTTCCTATTCGGCCTTCAACGGCAAAGGGGAATTTAATCCTGATAATTTCAGCCGCGCAGTCAAGCGTCAGCATCTCGTGCTTCAGCGCATGCTGGAGGAAGGCAAAATCAATCAGACTGAATACGACGAAGCGCTTAATTTCGATATTAAGTCAGCCCTTGCCCCAACAACCAAAAAAGCATACGACACTTATCCTTATCTCATGCTTGAAACGGAGCGGCAGGGCGCCCAAATTATGGCTATGCTGAAAGACCCAACCTTAACCGAAGAGGACTTATCCAGCAAGGAGAATGCTCAAGCGCTTGAGGAAGGCAGACAGCAGCTGATGACCGGCGGCTACCGGATCTTCACAACGATCGATAAGAAAGTATATAGTGCGATGCATAAAGTGTCCGACAACAAGGACAACTTCTCGCCGGAAAGTAAAACCAAAGGGCTTGAGCAGGTAGCCGGCATGATGATCGATCATAAAACAGGAGCTATCCTAGGCATGATTGAAGGCCGTGATTTCTATACGGAGCAGATGAACTATGCGACGCAGATGGTTCGCCAGCCTGGCTCCACGATGAAACCTTTGGCCGCTTACCTCCCCGCTTTGGAGGAAGGGCTGATTCAACCGGCCAGCATCATTGACGATTCGCCGATTATTCTGAAGGACTACCAGAAGGGCTATCATATTCCGGTGAACTCCAGCGGCGGTTATAAGGGCCTCGTTACCGCCCGGACTGCGCTTAATGAGTCGAGAAATGTTCCCGCCTTGAAGCTCTTCAACAACGTGGTCGGCATCGATAAGGCCTGGGCCTTTGTCAAGAATCTCGGCATCACGACCATTGAAGACTCGGATTACCAGGCTACCACCGGCGTACTCGGCGGTTTGGCACACGGCGTAAGCGTGGAGGAAATAACCAACGCCTACGGCGCGATCGCCAACCAGGGCATTTTTAACGATGCTTATATGATTGAAAGAATTGAAGATGCCAAAGGAAACGTCGTCTATCAGCACAAAGCCGAACCTAAACGTGTATTCTCAGCTCAAACGGCTTTCCTGATGACGGATATGCTGCGCACCGTAGTTTCGGCCAGCGGATCGACGGGCCACTCGATTGCAAGCGACTTTAAGCAATACGGCAAAATCCCGGTTGTCGGCAAAACCGGTACCACCCAGAACTATGCAGACGTCTGGTTTGAAGGATATTCGCCTGACGTTACGCTCGGCATCTGGGTCGGTTATTCCGAGCCTGCAAACACCCTTTCCGATGCCGGCAAGGCACGAGCGCGCAAGGTTTGGGCCAAGGTCATGAACGAAGTGACGGAAGCCAAACCGGAGCTGTTCAAAACTAAGGAATTTGCCAAACCGGACGGCATCGTTAAGAAGACCGTTTCCGGATACAGTGGCCTGCTGCCTACAGCTTTGACCGAGCAGGCAGGCAAAACGAACACGGACATCTTCAACGAGAAATATGTACCAACCAAACCGGATGATGTGCTTATTCGCGCCAAGTATATTACTTACAACAACGTCAACTATATTCCGCAAGAGGGAACACCTGCGGATATGCTGCAGGAGAAAGTGGTTCTGAAGCGTGATCCGCCGATCTCCGAGCTGATCAAACAGCTGGAGAACGCTTTTGCGAACATGAAAGGCAGTCATAAAACGCTCGATTATTATATACCGAAGGATGCGGGTGAGGATGCTCCTTATGAAGTAGATCCCCGTAAAGATGACGGAGCACCCCCGGCAGCGCCTCAGGGCGTCGCTCTCGGCTCTGTCACCGGAGAGGCGGCCGTTTCCTTCAATAACAACAGCGAAGCTGATGTGGTCGGATATCGTCTCTACAAGTCGGTTAACGGAGGCGCCTTTGCTTATGACCAATCCAGGCTGCTGGGATCAGGCACCCAGTTTAATGTGCCGGTCTCCTCACAGGAAAGTTATGCCTTCTATGTGACAGCCGTTGACGTTGCCGGCAAAGAATCTGCACCTAGCAATATTGTTGTTGCTAATGGCGTGTTTGCGCCTGGCGGCCCTGGACTTCCGGGCGATCCTTTAAACGGTGGAGATCTAGGCGGACAGCCTGGAGATCCTGCGGCAGGCACAATGACGGCTCCATCGGCTCCGGGTCAACCTCAAGGCACTATTACACCTGCCGGGGTTACGATCAACTGGAGTGCTAACGCAGCTGAGGAACAGGTTAGCAGCTACAATATTTATTTCTCTGACAAACAAAACGGAAATTACGTGCTGGTCGGATCGACTGATCAAACACAGTTTGATTACCAGGGACAAAACATCAGCGGTTTTGTCTGTATTACAGCCGTAAACAGCACTGGAGAATCGCCTCCTTCCAGTCCACTAAGGATTGAGAGGAAATAATCTCTAGCAGCTGATTCCCCACACATGAAACAGCCCCTTCGGCTAAACTGCCAGAGGGGCTGTTGTTATTTCAAATCAGAGTAGATAACCTGTTGTTCTCAATTGTTCTTCTTACTTATAGTTTCTTTCCGATGCTTCCTTCCGGTTAATCTTCAATCGTAGACAAATCACCGGTTGGCAGATCGAGCTCCCAGGCTTTGAGCACGCGCCGCATGATTTTGCCTGACCGGGTTTTGGGCAGTTTGTCTTTGAACTCGATTTCGCGAGGAGCCGCGTGGGCGGAAAGCCCTTCTTTGACAAAGCGGGAAATCTCCGCCTTCAGCTGCTCTGTCGGCTCATAGCCGTCCCGCAGCGCCACAAAGGCTTTAATAATCTCTCCGCGTACAGCATCGGGTTTGCCGATTACTCCCGCTTCGGCTACTGCCGGATGCTCTACCAGCTTGCTCTCCACTTCAAACGGTCCAATCCGTTCCCCAGAGGAATTGATGACGTCATCAATGCGGCCCTGGAACCAGAAATAGCCGTCTTCATCCTGGTAAGCCGAATCGCCAGATACATACCAGCCCGGGATCCGGAAATATTCTTCATATTTCATTTCGTTATTCCAAATCGTTCTCATCATCGAAGGCCATGGTGTACGTACCGCTAAATTCCCCATCCGGTTTGGCGGCAGCACATTTCCTTGATCATCAAGGATAGCCGCTTCAATTCCCGGCAGCGGTTTGCCCATAGAACCTGGCTTGATCGCCATGGACGGGTAATTGCAAATCAGCTGTCCGCCTGTCTCCGTCATCCACCATGTATCGTGAATGCGTCTTTTGTAGACGGCAAGCCCCCAGCGTACGACCTCCGGGTTAAGCGGCTCGCCCACGGAAAGCACGTGCCGCAGGCTGGACAGGTCATATTTTCCCGCTGCTTCCTCCCCTGCACCCATCAGCATGCGAAAAGCCGTTGGAGCGCTGTACCAGACGGTCACTTTATATTTCTCAATCGCCGAATACCAAGCCCCCGGATCAAAACGTCCGCCCAATATGAGGTTGCAGACCCCGTTCAGCCACGGGGCAAAAATCCCGTAAGAAGTCCCTGTTACCCAGCCAGGATCTGCTGTACACCAGTAAATGTCATCTTCCTTCAAATCCAGCACTACCTTGCCTGTATAATAATGTTGGATCATGGCATTATGCACATGATAAACGCCTTTAGGTTTCCCCGTTGAACCGGAGGTATAGTGGAGAATCAGCCCGTCCTCCAGTTCCACCCATTCAATCGCATTATCTGCGGAGGCCGAAACCACTTCCTGCTCAAAAGGGTATACGCCTGCCCCTTCAGCTTCCGCTTCCTCCGCGGTAGCTCCGACAACAAAGATCGCCCGCAGCTCCGGCAGTTCCTCGCGTTTCACGCGCTTTAACAGCGCTGGTGTAGTCACCAGAACGGAAGCGCCGCTGTCTTCAAGACGATCCTTCACGGCCGTCTCCATAAAGGCTTCAAATAAAGGTCCGACCACCGCTCCTGCCTTGATGGCTCCCAAAATACTAATATAAAGCTCAGGAGAACGCGGCATAAAAACAAAAACCCGGTCTCCTTTGGTTACGCCATGTTTGCGAAGCACATTGGAGAACCTCGCCGACCAGGACTGCAGCTCCGCGAAAGTATAAGTTTCCTCCCGCTCGGCGTCACAGTAGATCAGCGCCGTCTTGTCCCCTCGACCTTCTTCCACATGTCTGTCGATGGCTTCATAAGCCAAGTTAATGAACCCGGTCCGGTGCCAGCTGAACTGCTGTTCAACTTCCTCCCATTGAAAAGAATGGCGGGCGGTTTCATAATCCCCCAGGTTTGTGTTTGCATCTGTAGCCGGAATAAGCTCTCCCTGCATGGAATTCATCTCTTCATCCTCCTCAAATGTTCATTACACAAGGCAATCTCTCAAATGAAAACGGATTTAATTCAATGCTATATTTATAGTACAGCTGGTTCACATGTTTCTCCGAGAAGAAACAGCAGCTTGCTGCATAACGAACACTATTAAGACAATAATGACACCAGGAGATACATTCAGGCTAAAATTAAGGTTCTTGAATTTCCAATTGAAGAAAACAGAAGTACGATGAGTGGTTAGAAATAAAGTGCGGCTAATTCTACAAATGAAAGAAGAAAGGCATGAAAAATAAAATGAGGTTATTTGGACTAACCAAATATTGTGAATTTTTTATGTCAAAAGCATTATAGCATACCCAAAATGTAAGCGCTACAACTTTTCAAAATTTCGATTTTCTGTTATAAGTGAGTCAAAGGGTGGAAGGGGGACGATTAGGCATGATCCATTATAAAATCCATGTTCGTCAAGAGCAGCCACTGCCGTCTATAAACGATCTGTCCGAGAAAACGGGATATGTCATTGTGGAAGGCCCTGTGGCCCCAGATCAGCTGCGGAGGCTTGTCATGCACCCTGACCTTGACGCCTTTCGTCCCCCCTCGGAGCAGCTTGAAGCTTTGCTGGAAATTGCCGGCCTGCCGGAAGGTCGAATCATAATCGCCAGACAGGACAATGTTATCCTCGGTTACGTCACCTTTCATTATCCCGATGAAATGGAAAGGTGGTCTGAAGGCAGCATGGAGGATCTTCTTGAGCTTGGCGCTATTGAGGTAGCGGATGCCTACCGCGGCTGCGGACTAGGTTCCGCTATGCTGCGCACGGCCTTCGAACAGGAGCAGCTTGAATCTTATATTGTATTTACGACAGAATACTACTGGCATTGGGATTTGAAAAAGAGCGGTCTCTCCGTCTGGGAATACCGGCGGATGATGGAGAAACTGATGCAGACCGTAAACATGGTCTGGTATGCTACGGATGATCCGGAGATTTGCTCGCATCCGGCCAACTGCCTGATGGTCCGTATGGGCCGGGATGTGCCGCTATCCTCGCAGGAACAGTTCGACCGCATCCGGTTCCATCAGCGGTTTATGTATTAGAGGCTGCCGATCATTTCATTCAGAATGGCATAGGAACGGTTGGCCGCCTCTACTGTAAATTCCGCAAAATTCACATGAGCCGAGCCGTCGGCTTTATCGCTCATCGACCGAAGCACCACATAAGGGACGTTGTTCATATGGCATACCTGGGCAACAGCCGCTCCTTCCATTTCTACACAAGCCCCATGCATGCTCTCGTACAAATCCTGTACCACATCGCGATCTGCCACAAAGCGGTCCCCTGAAAGCACTCGGCCCACAAGGAACTGATGATCCTTGCACACCTTTTCGCACGCCTCCATCGCAAGCTTCACCAACGAATCATCCGCAGGGAAATCCGAAATCTCCTGATAGGGAATTATTCCCCGTTCATAGCCCAGCGCGGTTACATCCATATCATGCTGCTGGCAGGAGGAGGAAATGACAATATCGCCAATTTGCAGTTTCGGATTTACCGCCCCTGCCACGCCTGTAAACAACACGGATGAGACCTGGAAACGGTCGATCATTAACTGGGTCGTTGCGGCCGCATTGACCTTGCCGACACCTGATTTGCTGACTACAACATTCCTTCCGAGCAGTGTTCCGGTAATAAAGCGGATTCCTGCTTGGACCTGCGTGTCCTTCTCTTCCATCTGCTCAAGCAAAAGTTTAATCTCCTCATCCATGGCTCCCAAAATTCCGATATAAGTCATGTTATTCCCTGCTCCTTTCTGATTGAAAGTTACTGCTCATCGAGCTCTTTCTGGTCTCAAAAAAAAGCCCCTGAACAGGAGCTTTTTTCCGAGCCGTTTATTCAATTGATATATATGGTTAACTAAAATACAGTCAACTGAAACACTGGCTGAATTACAAGTGACTTACAGACAAACGGAGAATCGTTTCATGCGGCAAAATAACCCGCGTATTCTCGACGTTCTCTTTCTTCATCAATTTGGTGAGCAAACGCATCGCTACTGCGCCCAGATCATACATCGGCTGTGCAACCGTTGTCAGCTGAGGACGTACCATAGAAGCCATTCGAGTGTTATCCACACTGATAATCGAGAAGTCGTCCGGCACTTTCAGCCCTTCGTCCTGGATGCTGTGAATCGCGCCGATCGCCATCTCATCCGTAGCGGCAAAAATAGCCGTCGGGCGTTTCTTCAAACCAATGAAATATTTCATCGCTTCAACGCCGGATTCGTAGCGGTAGTTACCGATGCGCACGAGGTCCTCCTGATATTGGATACCAGCTTTCTCGAGTGCTTTCTTGTAACCCTGGAAGCGGGCAAAGCCGTTCGCAGGATCCTGCAGCGTTCCGCTGATCATCGCGATCTCGCGGTGTCCATGCCGGATCAGGGTACTTACAGCATCAAACGCAGCTGCTTCATGATCAATATCGACGGAAGGAATCAGACCGTTCTCATCGCTTGTTGCACAAAGCACGATAGGAACCGCAGAGGTTTGGAAAGCCTGAATATGCTCTTCCGTAACCGTTCCGCCCATGAAAAGGAGCCCGTCCACTTGTTTCTCAAGCAGCGTGTTGATGACACGGATCTCTTTCTCTTTCTTCTTATCGGCATTACACAAAATAATGTTGTAGTGGTACATGTTGGCGATATCCTCGATCCCCCGCGCAATTTCCGCAAAAATCGAGTTCGAGATATCAGGGATAACTACACCCACCGTAGTTGTCTTCTTGCTCGCTAGACCACGCGCAACCGCATTTGGACGGTAACCCAAACGTTCAATTGCTTCATAAACTTTCTTGCGGGTCTGCGGTTTTACATTCGGATTGTTGTTGACCACCCGGGAAACCGTGGCCATCGAGACTCCTGCTTCGCGTGCCACATCATAAATGGTAACCGTCACATTCTTCTCTCCATTGCCAATAAATTTTCATTCGTTCTTCGGGTTTCGTAAGGAGTTTAATTAGGTTTTATGATACGACAAAAATCATCAATCCGCAATGATAACGCTTCACTTTTGGAGAATTTCCTTCAATACGTTAGCCGTAATTCCGGAGTGGGAGGTATTCCAAACCGCTCTTCCATCCTCAATCAGAATCGCCTGAGGAGATTCATGCTTGACCTGGAGCAAGTCGGCGGCTTTCAGAGAAACCGGACGATCCTCCACGACATGAATCAAACCGTAGGTTACGTTTTCATTAGGCTGCTCGCCCAAGTATTTCAACACTTCCTGATTTGCACGCGCGCTGATCGGGCAGCGTGTACTGTGTTTAAACAGTAATACAGGTCGGTCAGAAGAAGAATTTAAAACATTTTGAAGTTGTTCGGTAGAAGTGATTTTTGTCAATGCAGACATAGAATTGAACCCCTTTCCGAAAATATAAAACGAATAAATAAACGAACTTTCAAATTATTTTATCAAAAAGAAAAGAAAAAAGCCAATTTTCATGAAAATTTTTCACAAACGTTCAAATTCTTTTGTAGAACTATACAGATCAAACGCTTTCTATGCCGGAAAAAGGGACTTTATGTAGTTTCCGCCGGCGTAAAAGTCAGCTGGGACAGCCTTGTCATCAACTGCTTCATCCATTTGTGGTCTTCGTTTTGTTTGGCATATCCGTATACATCAAGCAGCAGGTTAATCCGCTCTTTGCAGCGTGCTTCTACTTCCATTAAATAAACATCGGCTTCGCTTTCCTTGAAACGAGTTTCCTTATAAACCTCATACATGACATCCGCGAGTTCATTATATTCGCTAAAGGACACGCAAACGCCGCCCTCATCCTTCAGCTGTACGAGGAGCTCGCGCAGATCCTGTTTAATACACGGGAACAGCTCATAAAGGCCGCATTGCTCACATTCCCAGACAGGAACACGTTTGATTTTTGTTGTCTTGCCATGAATTACCGTTCTGAATCCTAAACTTTTATGTTGTCCGCAGTTGCAAGGGGTGTCCACCGTACCACCTCATCCTTTGTGTCAGTTCTAGTCTTGTCGATACCATTAAATAATTGAAAACGGCTTTCGTCAATAGATAAATTATACAGGCGAATTCAAATTTGGGATTATCTGGTGTATCATTCTAATACCAAGGAAGGATGAATACGCGGATTAGAAGCTCTATGGCTGGTCTGACGGTAGGGAGGGACAGCGCTGCAGCCGCTCTGGCTGGTCCTGGAAAGGTAAAAAGTACATCGGAGCATGCAACGTAAACTGACTGTGCGGCGTCATAAGCCGCCCGCAGAAAAGGCCTGCCTCCGGATGGATGACAAGCCCTAAATACCTAAATATATGAAGGATATAAGCTTAATCCTCAGACCTCTAAATGAGTCCGTGCAGATAACAGCTCCTCGATTTCAGATGTAGTCCGGCAAGTAAAGCAGCTGCGGCCAATGTCCGCTTCCTCTTTAGCCGAAATATTCAAAATCGAATGCTTGACGCGGAGCAGAGCCTGCGGGGACATACTCAGATGGCTGACTCCGAGATAAGACCAGATCGGGAGCGCCCGTTCATCCCCCGCCATCTCACCGCAGACGCTAACCTGAATATGATGCGCGCGAGCAGCATCCACGGTCATTTTTAGCATGCGCAGCACAGCCGGATGAAAAGGCCGGTAAAGATGGGCGATTTTCTCGTTCATCCGGTCCACCGCCAGCACGTATTGCACCAGATCATTGGTGCCGATGCTGAAGAAGTCGCATTCGGCGGCCAGCAGTTCGGCAGAAGCCGCTGCTGCAGGCACCTCGATCATGATCCCTACGGGAATCTCTTTGTCGTACGAAATCCCCCGGCGGTCCAAATCGGCCATAGCTTCGGCAAGAATCTGGTTCGCGCTGCGGATTTCTTCCACCGACGTAATCATGGGATACATAATTTTGACACTGCCGTGGGCACTTGCTCTCAAAATAGCCGTAAGCTGCGTCTTGAACAGATCGTGCCGATCCAGACTGATCCGGATGGCCCGATAGCCGAGAAACGGATTCTCTTCTTCCGGCAGCGGGAAATACTCCAGCTGTTTATCTCCGCCAATATCGAGCGTCCGTATAACCACAGAATGAAGACCGGCATGCTCCACAACCCGGCGGTAAATATCATACTGCTCTTCCTCCGAAGGCAGCGCCGCCCGGTCCATATAAATAAACTCCGTTCTGAACAGCCCTACACCTTCGGCGCCGTGTTTGATAGCCAGCTCGAATTCTTTCGAGGAGCTGATATTGCTGGCCAAATGAAAATGCATGCCATCCAGCGTTACCGCATCCTCTGCGGCCAGAAGCTGCAGCTGCTCCTTCCGGCGCTTCTGCTTCTCGGCTACAAGCGTATGCCGCTCAATGATTTCCGAGGCCGGGTTAATATACAAAGCTCCCGTACTCCCGTCTAGTACAAGCAGGTCGCCGGTCTGAATCATCGGATCCAGCCGGTTCTCAAAGCCCGACACGAGCGGTATCCCCAGCGCTCTTGCCATAATGGCTGAATGAGAGGATTTGCCGCCAACCATCGTCACCATGCCCAGCACATGGTTCGGATTCAAATGCACCAGCTGGGAAGGAGAAAGCTCATGCGCAACCAATATGTAGGGCTCGTTATTTTTAGGCAAAGTCACTTCAGGCGTCCCTAGTAAATGCTTCAGCAGGCGATTGCCAACATCCTTGATGTCCAATGCCCGTTCTTTCATATATTCATCGTCCAGCAGATCAAACATGGTGACAAAATGGTCGATGGCTTCCTTGACGGCAACCTCGGCCGCTTTATACTGCCGTTCGATTATGCCGCGAATCTCGCTCATAAAGACCGGATCTTCCAAAATCGCCAGATGCGCATCAAAAATCGTCGACTCTTCTTTGCCCACCATCTGCTGAATTTCGTTGCGGATCTCTTCAATTTCATGCTTGGAGGTCACAATGCCTTCCTGCAACCGGTCGAACTCCCTGCCGAGATCAATCGTCTCCAATTGCCGGTCCTGAATATCCATTTCCCATGCAGGCAGCACAAAAGCTCTGCCAATGGCTACACCAGCAGCAGCGCCAATTCCTTGTATCATAATGCACTCAGACCCCTTCAACTTTGCAGTTGTTAGATGTTTATCTCTTTCTACCCTAGTTATGGTAACTTTGGACCTGTTAATTGTCAAAGGAAAAAGTAACGGAGATTGTAACTAGTTTATCCAGCGTCCCCGGAAAAAAGTCCAAAAAAAAGAACCCCGAAGGGTTCTGAAATCAACATGGAACGGGAAACATTTGACCAGACCTGTCATTGCTTGTTCTGCCGCTCCGGCTTCAAAACGGCGTCTTCCACCTTGATGCAGCGGTCCATAATTACGTTCAAACCGGCTTCGGCGGCAATCTCCGCCGCCTGCTCATTGACGATTCCCTGCTGAAGCCACAGGGTGGTTGCTCCTACCTCGACCGCTTCTTTGGCAATGTCCGGCGTAAATTCGCTGCGGCGGAACACATTGACGATGTCGATCGGCTGCTCGATGTCCTTTAAAGAAGCATAACAACGCTCCCCTAGTATCTCCCCCTGCACAGACGGGTTGACCGGGATAATCCGGTATCCCCGCTTCTGCATGGCCCGGGCTACCATATTAGAGGTCCGATCCGGCTTGCCCGATAATCCGACCACGGCAATCGTGCCGGCCTGTTCCAAAATAGCTTTAATTTGCTCTCGATCCGGATTTGCAAAAGCCATTCATTATCCCGCCTTTCCTGATTTTGAGACATAGATTCAAGGGCTGTTTCTAATTATTCTTTTACCCATTCTACGGAACCGCCAAGCGCGGCGATATGCTCAAAGAACTGCGGATAAGATTTCGCCACATGATGGGCGTCCTTGATAATAATTGGATTGCGGGCACGGAGGCCGACAACCGTTAACGCCATAATCACCCGGTGATCATAGTGTGCGTCGATCGTGGCACCGCCCTCCACGCCAAACGGTTTGCCGTGAACGATGATTTCGTCCCGCTTCTCTTCCACGTCGGCGCCGGCTTTTCTGAGTTCCGTAACGAAGTCGGTAATGCGGTCGCATTCCTTATAACGAAGATTCTCCACGTTGTAAAAACGTGAGGTGCCTTCCGCAAACACAGCTGCCGCCACCATGGCCAGTACCGCATCCGTTGCCGCGTCACCATCGAATTCGACCGCCCGGAGCTGATGATTGCCCTGCACACGGACACTGCCGTTCTCGTGACGCAGCGGCGTGTTCATCATCTGCAGCACGTCTACGACGGCACGTTCGCCCTGCTTGCTGCGCTCCTCCAGACGGTGAACCGTCACGTCGGAACGGGTTACTGCAGCTGCGGCCAGAATGGCAGCCGATCCCGGGTAATCGCCTTGTACAACATAGGTGCGTGCCTGGTACTTCTGTTTGCCCGGAACTTTAAACAAGGTATAATCCGGATCGGCCTCCACTTGAATACCGGCCTGCTCCAGCACCTCCAGCGTTTGTCCGACAACGACCTTCGATTTCAGATCGCCAGTCACCGTAATTTCGCTGTCCTCTTCAAGCATCGGCGTCAAGAACAGCAGCGCGCTGAGGTATTGGGAGCTGACTTCGCCGGAGACCGTGATTTTCCCGCCTTTAGGCTGGCCGCCGCGAATGGTGATCGGCAAACGGCCATTCTTGTGCTCGACCTGAACATTCATCTGTTCCAGCGCCGTAATCAGATCATCGTGCGGGCGTTTGCCCAAGGAATCCGGATAAGCATTTACGAACGTGATTTCCGGTGATAATGCGGCAATGGCCATCAGGAAGCGAAGCACAGCTCCGGCGTTCCCAACGTTCAGTTCTTTAACGGGACTTAACTTGCCGCCAAAGCCGGTAATGACGATTTGTTCGTCGGTCTCTTCCAGCACGGCACCCAAATCGGCAATACAGCGCCGCATCGCGTCGCTGTCCTGGCTGTGGGCCGGATAACGGACAATACTTGTCCCTTCCGCCAGCGCTGCTGCAAGCAGGTATCTGGTCGTATAATTTTTAGATGAGAGCGCCTGTATTTCCCCTTTAAGCTCCGGGGTTGGCCTTACAATAATATCCATAGTAAAAAAAGCCCCTTCCACCAATGTGATTAAACGCGTTGAAGCATTAAAATGTGAGCTGCCACTTGTTCGGGCTCCAATGCAAACGTATCGACTGTGCAATGGGCAAAGTCGTACGCATTCTTGCGTTCTTCCAGCAAACGGAGAATTCTCTCCCTCGCCCCGCCGGCCAGCAGCGGACGATTGCTGTCTTCCCCTACCCGCCTCAATATCGTGTCGGCGTCGGCCTTGAGCGCCACCACCCAGCCCTTGTCAAGCATCAGCCTGCAGTTGTCCGGATTCAGCACCGCACCGCCGCCTGTAGCGAGGATGACCGGTTTGTCCTCCAATATTCGGGCAAGCACGACAGACTCCAGCTGACGAAATGCGGCTTCGCCCTGCCGTTCAAAAATTTCGGGAATCGGGCAGCCTGCAGCCTTGACGATTTCCGCGTCGAGATCGACCAGCTTTCTGCCGGTCTTATGCGCAAGCAGCTCCGCCACCGTGGATTTGCCGGTTCCCATCATGCCGATAAGAATCCAATTCTCCTGCTCCGGCAATATGACGCACCTACCTTCTGCTGTTAACATTTTTCATATCATATCACATGTCTTGAAAGCTGGCATCCTTTTGCCGATAGAGACAGGTGAGAGAGTACTGAAGGGGCTCCCGGCTTGTTCCCTCCTGCCGATAACCGGCCTTGGTCCGCATGCACAAAAAAGCGTCAGGGAAGGCCTTACGGCCGCTCCTGACGCTTATCCTTGCCCGTTTTGAAAAGCGGGCATTTGCTGTCATGCTCGATTTAGGGCAATCAAGGGGAATCTAGGGCTAGGGCAATCAGAACCACTGATGGTGGAAGACGCCTTCCTTGTCCACTCTCTTGAAGGTGTGGGCGCCGAAATAGTCGCGCTGCGCCTGCAGTAGGTTCGCCGGCAGACGTTCCGTGCGGTAGCTGTCATAATAAGAGAGCGCGCTGGAAAAGCCAGGCACAGGAATACCGTAGGAAACGGCTGTACCGATTACTTTGCGCCAAGCGTCCTGATAGCTTTCCACGACGTTCTTGAAATAGAAGTCCAGCAGCAGGTTCTTAAGCTGCGGATCGCGGTCGTAAGCGTCTTTGATGTTCTGCAGGAACTGCGAACGGATGATGCAGCCGCCGCGGAAGATCATCGCGATGTTACCGTATTTCAAATCCCAGCCGTATTCGTCGGAAGCGCTGCGCATTTGGGCGAAGCCTTGGGCGTAGGAAACGATTTTACTTGCGAACAAAGCTTTACGCACATTTTCGATAAACTCGGCCTTGTCGCCGTCAAAGGACTTCGCAGCAGGTCCGCTCAGAATTTTGCTGGCGGCTACACGCTCCTCCTTCATCGCGGACAAGAAACGGGAGAACACGGACTCGGTAATCATCGACAAAGGCACGCCCAGATCCAGAGCGCTTTGGCTTGTCCATTTGCCGGTGCCTTTTTGTCCCGCAGCATCAAGGATGACATCCACCATCGGTTTGCCGGTTTCTTCATCATATTTGGAGAAAATGTCGGCGGTGATTTCGATCAGATAGCTGTCGAGTTCACCTTTGTTCCACTCGGAGAACGTTTCGTGCAGCTCTTTGGCATCAAGGCCAAGCACATCTTTGAGCAGATGGTAAGCTTCGCCGATCAGCTGCATGTCGCCGTATTCGATGCCGTTGTGCACCATTTTCACATAGTGGCCGGCACCGCCGGGACCAATATATGTACAGCAAGGGTCGCCGTTTACTTTGGCCGAAATCGCCGTCAGGATCGGCTCAACGAGCTTATAGGCGCTTTCCTGACCGCCCGGCATGATAGCAGGACCGTGCAGAGCTCCTTCTTCGCCGCCAGATACGCCGGTTCCGATAAAGCGAAGGCCTTTGGCTTCCAGCTCTTTGCTGCGGCGCTGTGTATCCGGGAAAAAGGCGTTGCCGCCGTCTATAATGACATCGCCTTGATCCAGATGCGGAACAAGCTGTTCAATGGTAGCATCCGTAGCCGGACCGGCTTGTACCATAATCAGAATTTTGCGCGGAGATTCCAAGGATGCAACAAACTCTTCAATCGAGAAAGTGCCGACCAGGTTCTTGCCTTTTGCTTCTTCGAGCAGGTCGTGTGTCTTCTGTGGGGAACGGTTAAATACCGACACGGTGAACCCTTTGCTTTCGATATTAAGCGCAAGGTTTTTACCCATTACGGCTAGTCCGACAACGCCAATTTGCTGTTTAGACATTTTTTCTCCATCCTTTGCAAACAAATTTGGGGATTCCAATTCGATTCCAATATATCATCTTCAAATGGCAATATCCACTTGACTGGCAAGGCTTCATCAAATCAACATAAACACCCCTGGAATTTTACATTTCCGAGGTGTTTATGCTTGCAATTTTCAGCAATGTCCCCTTTAACCGGGCAAGCGGTACTATTTCCATTCCAGCTCCATAAGGTTACGCCGAATGCGCTCCAAAACTTTCTTGATCGCTTCCGCTTCTTCTGTATCACCGGACTCCAGCGCCTGATGCAGCTTCTCCAGCTGTTCATCCAGCTCCTCAAGCAGCTCTTCCGTCCGCTGCTCCGATTGTCTGGAGTGAAACATCCGGTTCATCTTGGCGAGACTCGGCAGCGGCTCCTTCTGGTAAAGCACCTTGTGCTCCAACCCCGAGATTTCGACCTGGCGGATCACCTCGCCGAACAGAATATTTTCAATCAGAATCTGTCTGTCCTTAATACGCTTCACGACGGCATGACCCCGTAGATCTCCGATCAGCTTCTCCAGCCAGTCCGCCAGCTTTGCATCTTTAATTACATAGTCCCCGACAAGCTTGTAGCCCTGGCCTACCCGTTCGAAACGAAGTTTGGTCAGCTTGCGTCCGGTTCTTACGGAAATAATAAAAATCGATTCGTTTTCGCTCCAATACAGCGAATATCCGTCCTGAATCAGGTCGCGGATTAACTGCTGCAGGTGCCGGCGCTCGAAACGCAGATCCAGATTGCAGTACTCGACCTCGTAGCTCTTGTTCACGGCACGCCCTCCTCTGGCGTTTTGCAGGGATGCAAAACCATGGTTTGCTCACAGCTCATTTAACAGAATTTACATTATCTTATACTCCATCCTATGTGAAGGTAACTTGGATTAATGATTATTTTTACCCGGTATAAGGCCCCTGTGACGCAGCAGAACGGATTCATTCAGGCGGACCCCCTCCGGCAGGCCCAGAAAAGACCGTCCATAACTGTCCTCCGGCCGATGGTCCGGGGTGCAGGGTAGTCCTCCACCCCAGGGCTTGTGTTATAATCGGGATAAGCTCGCTGAAGTTCGAGCCGATTTTTAACGCAATCAGGAGGCTTGTCCCATGTCAATAGCAGGTTTTACGACGCAGGATTTTGATACGATGGCCATTCCGGGGCTGGAGCCCCGTATGGAAAGCTTAATTGCCAACGTACGTCCCAAGCTGGAAGAGATCGGAACCGAAATCAAACCGTTTCTTTCTGCATTAACCGGAGATGAAATGTTCCCGCACGTTGCCAAACACGCACGAAGAACGATTAATCCGCCAAACGATACTTGGGTCGCCTGGAGCAGCAGCAAACGCGGCTACAAGGCGCTGCCGCATTTTCAGGTCGGCTTGTTCTCAACCCATCTGTTCATCGTGATGGCTGTCATTTACGAAAGCTCCAACAAAGAAATTATCGGCCGTTATCTGGAGCAGCACGCTTCTGAAGTTAAAGCGAAGGTTCCGGGCGAATACTATTGGTCGATGGACCATATGACGCCGGGCGGGAAGCTGAACAGCGAAATCACGGAGCAGGAGCTGTCCGAAATGGGCCGGAAGCTGCAAAAGGTGAAGAAATCGGAAATTTTGTGCGGTCTCAGTCTGCCGCGTTCGTCGGAGCCATTAAGGGACGGCGACAACCTTGCCGAGCTCATCCGCAGCACCTTTGAAGCACTTCTCCCACTGTATAAAATTTCTTTCTAAAGCCATTTAACGAAGTCGGGCCTTGGGCCCGCTTCTGTCATTCAAGGGTCTGCCGCCCGTCTTCTGACGGATGGCGGGCCCTTGATGGGTTCTGCGGCCCGGTCTGGAAATCCAGAGATGAATAAGCAGCAGCGCGCCCATCGAGCCTGCACTCACCAGAAACGGAGCTGACGGGCCAAAGAGGTCCCACAGCTTGCCGGAGATGACCGGACCGACCACCATGCCGCAGCCTTGAATCGTTAGGAAAAATCCCCACACCGTCCCTTTCTCGCCTTCCGGCAGCTGTTTGGCAATCATCGTATCCCAAGTCGGCAGGATAAACGCATAGCTGGCCCCGATGCAGATGACAAGAATCCAGACAGCCGTCATATCGCGGAATAAAGCCAGGCCCAATATGGACAGAAAGGCCAGCAGAAAGCCGGTGTTCAGGAACAACCGGGTCCCGTATTTATCTGCCAGCTTGCCGATTGGAATCAATCCGAGCACCGTCACCGCACCTCCGGTAACGAGCAGTACGCTGAACATAGCCGGGGACAACATCAGCACGGTCCGGATATAAAGCGTAATGATCGGCGTTAACAGGCCGATTGCAAAGGATTGCAGAAATAAAGCGGGATAAAGCAGGCGGCTCACCTGCAGATTATTTCGGATTTCCGTGAAGGTCTGCTTTAAATTCGCTCCCAGCTTTCGGAGCCCTCCTGCTGAAACAGACGGCTTCTTCAGTGCCTCTTCTTTCCTTCCCCGTTCCAACTTAACTCCCGGGAGCAGCATGGCCAGCAGCAGGGCGACTGCCAGGCAGCCGAGCAGAATCCAGAACACGCCTTCATAGGATCTGCGGATAAACAGGTTAATGACCACAGGTCCCACGCCGGTGCCGCCCAGTGTAGACATTTGAATAATGCCCATAGCTGTGCCAAAGTTTTGCTTGCCTTCCGTCATTTCCGTGATTCCCATCAGGACGCACGGCCACAAAGGAGCCGTTCCGACACCAAGCAGCGTGCAGCCCAGGCCGATGATCAAAGACCGCTCCCCCCAGGCAATCAATGCGACGGCCCCCAAAGACAGGACCAGACCCGCCAGCATCGTAAGACGGAATCCCACCCTTTCAACCAGCCAGCCGGCCGGACTCCGGAAGAAATTATCCCCTATGTACTGCAGGGAAAGAGAAACGCCGATCGCAAAAGCCGACAGCCCCAGCACACTCCCCATATAAACTGGCAAAATCGTGACCAGAAGAGCGCTCTTAACCACTTCGATCAGGAACATAATCAGCCATAAACAAATGAATGTCGGTGTCAGGACTTTTCTTTCAAAACCTTTGACCTCCATTTTCATCTTCTGTCCAACTCCCGCTGCGTAGAATAAAAGGGGCTTCCTGCTATACAGTCTGCCCTTCCGGCAAGGAATTTTAACCCATACGGGTGCAAAAGAAGGGCCGTCACAAACACGGGGACAAGCTTATGCTTGCATTCCAGACTCTTTTTGTTATACTCAACTTTGTTTATATTTCATTTCAGAAAGGCAGTGACGGCCACAATGGATCACAACCGCACGCCGCTCTTCACCGCATTGAAAGCCCATGCGGCCGGCAATCCCGTACAATTTCACATTCCGGGGCATAAAAAAGGACTCGGAATGGACGAAGAATTCCGTGAATTTATCGGCGATAACGCCTTGTCCATCGACTTGATCAACATCGCTCCCCTGGATGACCTTCATCAGCCTACGGGTGTAATTGAAGAAGCTCAAAAACTCGCCGCCGACGCGTTTGGCGCTACGCATACCTTTTTCTCCGTACAGGGGACAAGCGGTGCGATTATGACGATGATTATGTCCGTATGTTCTCCCGGCGACAAAATCATTGTGCCGCGGAACATCCATAAATCGATTATGTCCGCTATTATTTTTGCTGGTGCCAAGCCAGTCTTTGTATCGCCTGCTCAAGACCATAATTTAGGCATCGATCATGGCATTACGACCTCCTCTGTCGCCCGTGCGCTCAAACGTCATCCGGACGCCAAAGCGGTTGTGGTTATCAATCCTACCTACTTTGGAGTGGTAGCCCATCTGGAAGAAATCGTGGAGCTGGCTCACAGCCACAACATCCCGGTGCTTGTGGATGAGGCGCACGGCGTACACATTCATTTCCATGAGGATCTTCCGGTATCAGCTATGCAGGCCGGCGCCGATATGGCCGCCACCAGTGTGCACAAGCTTGGCGGTTCCATGACTCAAAGCTCCGTGCTGAACATCAACGCGAAGAACGGACTGATTAACCCGCAGCGGGTTCAAACGATCATCAGCATGCTGACGACGACCTCCACGTCTTATCCTTTGCTCGCTTCCCTGGATGCGGCACGGCGCAATCTGGCCTTAAACGGCCATGATCTGTTGACGGAGGCCATCAAGCTGGCCGAATACCTTCGCGAAGAAGTGAACAAAATCGACGGTCTGTATTCGTTCGGCAAGGAAATTCTGGGCAGTGAAGCCGCTTATGAGATGGATCCGACCAAGGTGACCATCCATGTCCGCCATTTGGGCCTAACCGGCTATGAGACGGAAAACTGGCTTCGCGAGCATTACAACATTGAAGTCGAACTTTCGGATATGTATAACATTTTGTGCCTGGTTACTACCGGGGATTCGCGCGAGACGATCGACACCCTGCTTGGCGCGCTGCGTGAATTGTCCGAGGCTTATCATCAGAAAGGCGAGGTCAAGGAACTCATTGTCAAGACGCCGGAAATCCCGCAGCTGTCCCTCATTCCGCGCAACGCTTTTTATGCCGATACGGAAGTAATACCTTTTAAGGAATCTGCAGGCCGGATTATCGCCGAGTTCATTTACGTGTACCCGCCAGGCATTCCGATTCTGCTGCCTGGGGAAGTTATTACTCAGGAGAACATCGATTATATTGTGGATCATGTTGAGGTCGGACTGCCGGTTAAAGGTCCGGAAGATCGTTACATCAACAACGTGAAGGTCATCATCGAAGCCGACCCCATCTTCTGATCCGTTTATAAGAGAACGAAAGATAAACGCAACAGCGAAACAAAGTGAACGCACAAAAGGCTCCCCGGTTGGGGAGCCTTTCTCATGGTTAAATGAATTTAGAAAATTAACCTTCGTCCTGTGCAGATACAAGCTCGTTGTAAGCTTCTTCTACACGGGCCCACTCTTCTTCGTCTTCGATGTTGGTCAACACCATTTCTTCGTCTTGCTCTTCGAGACGCAAAATAATGCCGTCGGCTTCAGGGTTGTTGCGTTCAAGCAGCAAGGCGTAGACATTTTCACCAACGTCAAAGGTTTCAACCAATACCATTTCAACGTCGTTGCCGTCTTCGTCAGTCAAAGTTAACACGAACTCTTCGTGCTCGTGGTCGTGATCATGATCGCAGTTCTCGCCGTGTACATGATTGTGATCGCTCATGGATTCTACCTACTTTCGGTCATTTGATAAACAGTCTATGGTTTACCACCGTATCGTAACATTTTCCATCATTAAGGTCAATTTTGCCGCGGGTTAATTGCCTATAGCTGTTATGACCTTTTGAGAGATCAGAGTATAGTTATCCTCCCCGGCTACCTTCATATAAAAACCGACCGAATATTTCCCCGCAGATTTAAACTCGTAAGTAAAATCCTCTGTGCGGAACCAGAAGTTATCTTTCTGGTCATTGCCTATCTCCTGGGATTGAATCGATTTAACCGAGCCGTCCGGCGCTGTAATCGCCACCTTCACCGAACTGATGTCCGCCGTCAAGCTGTCGATCTGGCAGAAGACATTAAACTTCAATTTGCCGACATTGACATTGCCGAAAGGGGTGTCCCCCTTAAATAGAAAAATATGCACATTCGGTTTGTTGAATTTAACCGTTTTGGAATCGTCATTGTAAGTCACCATACCGCCAAGTTCGCGGATGGGTACATAAGTTTTTCCGTCAATGATGTAAGCCCCGTCGGTCAGCTCATGGCTGTTAAACAGAACCTTGATCTTCTGCGAGGTGCCGTCCGCATACAAAAGCGTGCTGCTCGCCAGGGAAAATAAAAGCACAAACGCTGCCGTTCTTTTCCAACCCATACCGTCATCCTCCTATCTATCTTCGCTGCTGCTTAATTATACGAGTCCAAGAGGATACGAGTTGCGGTGAACGAGGGAAAAGTTCTCAATTTTTCAGCATCGGCGCCCATAAGGCGGTTTTACGCCCTACCTTCCGGGAAATCTACCATTAATAGGGAGGTGGAGAGCTTACAGGATTGGGAAGTATAAGGGTCCAGAAAAATAACCGCCGCCGATTTGCAGTTTCTACATCCGCTCGGGTGCCGGGAGCCCCAAGCTGTCCAGCACCTCCTTGAGCACGGCATTGAACCGGCCGGTCAGCCACAGGCGGAATTCCTTCCTGCCTGAAGCGGCTTTGATGATCGGGCACGCGCCGTAAAAATTGTTAAACAGCGAACACAGCTCATACGCATAACCGCAGATCATGTGCGGTGCCAGTCCGCTGCAGGCGGACTGCAGCAAATCGGGCCACGCTGCGATCTGCCGCAGCAGAGCATGCTCAGCCGGCTCCAGGGATTCCGGCCAGTCAGATGGAACATCGGACATGGTGTCTACGTCTACGGCACAGGAACGATAAGGTGGTGAAGAGGACGGTCCATGGTCGCCGGATTCTCCCTGAATCGAATCCAGCCTTAACCCGGCCTTTCCAGCACGGCCTTGCTCCTCTCCTTTGTTAAGCACGCTGAGCGAACGCGAATAGGTATACAGCAGGTACACGCCGGTGTTCCCGGAAACTTCGGTCGCCTGCTGCAGGTCAAACACGACTTCCGTCTGCAAATTAAAGCGCAGCAGATAGTACCGGATAGCTGCTGCTGCAATTACCCGGCTGGGCAGTCCATCCTGATCCGGACGGCTGCCCGCAATGACCTGTTCCATCCGGTCCAGCAGCGTGGATATTTTCATGCCGATTCCCTGTCTGCCGGACATGGCATAAGAAGCTTTCCCGTCCGAAATATCGATACCCAGCTCCTTAGCGGCATTTCGGCTGAGCGACACGACGCCGTAGCTGACATGAAGCAGATTGGCGGCCTGCTCTCCGTACCCCATCAGCTCCAGCGACTGACGAACCATCGCCTGCGGATATTCCTGCCTGCGATCAATTACATTGATCACTCTGTCAGCTTGGCCGAAAGTTCCTCCCGTTCCCTGTCTTGTTGTCGACCAGATCCCATCTGCAAATGGCGTATACCGGAACTGCCTGCCCAGCAGCCCAAATTTCCATAAATGATAAGCAATATCTTTGGCCGTATAGGTCAAAATGCCATTGGAGCGTACCAGGACTTTGTCTTGGGTATGAACGGATTCCGAGTCCAACATCTCTTCTCCATCCGCTTCGGGCGCTTCGTCCTGCTGTTGTTCCGCCCCTGCCTCACTCAGCTGCACCTGGGGCTTCAGCACCCAGCAACCGGCCAGCTTACCTGATGTTTCCTGCATAAAATTCGGCGTCTGCTGAAGACGCTGGAACGCAGCGTCCCAGAAGCCCTCGCGGACAAGGCTGCTCTCCCAGACCAGCAGGTCGTAGCCAATGCCAAACTCCCGCATCTCCTGCAAATGTTCACGCACAATCTGCGAGGCCGTAATGAAACCAAGCCAGGCCAGGTTCCCGGTTCCCTGCTCCAAACCGTGCAGCACTTTGGTGCGCTCTGCGGTCAGCCCCGGGCTGTCCTGCCCCTGCTTGTGCAAGCCTGAATAAACATCCCAGCAAAAGTCGCCGAATCTCTTATGATCGCCGCTTGCCGGGGTATGCAGCAGGCCGACCACCGTATCCGCAAGCTGATTCCCGAGATCATCAATATAATTGTGCACCTCGACTTCAGCCCCGCTCTTTCTAAGCATTCTGACCAGCGTATCCCCGATGCAGGAGTTGCGCAGATGGCCAATATGCGCTGATTTGTTGGGGTTTATCGAGGTGTGCTCCACAACAATTTTCAGGGAAGCCGGCGGATTGGCCGGCTGCCCCAACTTGACCCATTCCCCCCAGTTCACGAACAGATTAATAAAGCCCGGAGCCGCAACCTCCACTTTGGCGATCAGCCCCTCAATCCGGGTCGACAGCTCGGCGCGGATTTGCTCCGCGATCTGCATAGGCGGGCGTTTCAGCAGCCTCGCCAGCTGCATGGCGATATTCGTTGAGAAATCGCCGTGCTCCAGCTTTGCTGGCTGCTCGATTTGTACGGTCCAGAGCGGGCCAGACGCGTCTCCTTCCGTTTGTTCCAGCTGGTCTTCCTGGCCCGAGACGTGAAGCACCTCTTTCACCCCAAATTCCACGAATTGCTGTACCCAAGTGTTCAACATAACAAATCCCCTTTCATGCCTATTGAAAAAGCAAAAATCCCCGTCTCTTGATAAGAGACGAGGACAGGGACTCGCGGTACCACTCTTGTTGCCGTAACCGGAAAAACTGTGTAGGAAGAACCCTACGTGCCGGTCAGGCCGCTTGAACAAATAACGGTTTGCGCCGTGGCAGCTTACCTCATGCACGTTCAGCTGCCCGTCTCCCGGGTCCGCTTCGCCAAAAACCTCCGTACCGGCTTCCACCCTCCCGGCTCGCTTGAACATCGGCGTTTCGGTTACTCTCCCGATCTACGACTTTTCCAAATATTTCTGATAATTATAAGAAGAAGCAAGCCAAAAATCAACCCTTGATGTCAAAATCAGTGCAGACATAAGGACCATTTCAGCTCATAAAAAAGGCATTTCCGACCGAGTCGAAAATGCCTGCTTCTTGTTTATTAATTACATCCATTTCTAATTTCACAAGGTTTAAAAACCCGGCAGCGCATCCAAATTGTTCGTTGGATCACCGTCGGCGTCCCCTCGGATATAAAACTCGCCGTCCCGGCCTTTAAATGTGTTCACACCGGCAATAGCCCCGGCCTGGACTTCACGAAGCGCCTCTTCATAGTTCAATACCCGGCCGCTTGACGTTTTGAAGGCGGTCAGATCGCCGTCACCATTTTTCTGAACAGCAATAAAAGTCTCTCTTGTAGGTAATGCCATCATCATCTCTCCTTGATGTGGAATTTCCTTGGATGAAGGATGACTTTATTCTGTCCGAAAGGTGCCAGTTTATGCGGCTCTTTACAGCTTTTTCTCCATCCGGTGATGCAGGATGCCTGCGTCGTCAAATGGCTCCTCGCTTGTCACAACATATCCTAGCTTCTCATAGAAAGGCACAGCGTGAAGCTGCCCGTCCAGCACCGCTTTCTCGAAACCCAGCTCGCGGGCCAGCTCTTCAAGACCAATCATCAGCACTTTGCCGATGCCTTTGGAGCGGAAAGCTTTGCGTACGGCAACCCGCTGGATTTTGGCGGCATTATCCTTATAATAAGTAATCCGGCCTGTCGCCGCATAATTTCCGTCCTGCTCGATCAGCAGATGATGGGCGTCGTCCGCGATATGATCAAATTCATCGATCTCCAGGGAAATCGGCACCTTTTGTTCTTCTACGAAAACTTCTCTTCTGATGTCCAGACAGTTCTGCAAACGGTCTTCAGACTTTACTGGAATAATTACTGCAGCCATAATGACAAAAAGCCTCCTAAAATAGGTTCTACCCAAGTCAGCAGCACATACGAACCTCGCCAAAAGATTCCTTGCGCTTCTCCATCCCGAGTCGAATTATTATACATAAAAATGTATAGTTTGTATACCGGTTTAGCCCGGTTTAAGGAAGCTTTAGCTGATCCGAGCCATAGACATCGTCATGCACCGATTGGTGGTACACATCTTCAACAACAGGCAGGTCGGAATCCTCACCGTCATCCATCAAATCATTTTCAGTCTGCCTTAGCAGCGTTTCCTGGCTGGGAACCATCGGCTCACAGCCGGTGATACTCAAGATCACCGAGCTTAGCAGCAGCATACAAGCCAGTCGCCCAAGTTTAAGGTCTTTAATCCTTAACAACTTCTCCCGTTTCATGGATCCCCCTCCAATTTCTCGTATTTCCAGTGTTTGCATGAGAAAGGGGGTTTATACACGGCTTCAGCTGAAGGAGGAAATAGACCAACTGCCACCAGCTCTGCTAAATAAATTGTCTTGCCATTACTGAGAAATATATGATATTATAAATCTCACTGAAGGACGGTAGCTCAGCGGGAGAGCACTACCTTGACAGGGTAGGGGTCATGGGTTCGATCCCCATCCGTCCTATAAAGAAGAAACCTTGAGAGATCAAGGTTTCTTTGTTTTTTATGGGAGGTTCCGTGCTTTTCTTTTAAAGAGAGGCTGGATTGGTATAGGGGTATGTGACCTTTATAAGCACTCTCTCATTTCCCATCCATCCGCGCAAATTCATCCTCAATATAACGGACGGCTTCAACCACGTTCAACCAAATTGGATGATGCTCCAGACCGGCTTTGAACACCAGATGTTTGACTTCAAAGTAGAGTCTTTTGACATCCCCTAGCTTGGCTTCGATCATTAATTTATCTTCTACCTCAAAATAAAACTCCAAAGCATTGATTCGTTTAATCAATTTATAATATTGGGCGGCCTTGTTAGCGTCTGCGAACAGGGGCTCTTTGCTCAATCGGGGAAACGGCCGTGCAGCATGGCCGGCTTTAAAGTTTCCGTCTTCCGATATACCCTCACTCGGGAAAAAAGCAGCCTCATTTATCCCCTCAAAACCTTGTTTTGGCTGATGCGGGGCCAGCTTTCCATTCCTTCTAAACCGGATCAAATCGTCACGGACGTCCTGGAGCAGCCGAATGACCTCCGAGAAGCCGATAATCAGAAAGCCCGGAATCATATAGGAGGCCCAGATCGATAAAGTAACTGTAAAATGGAATCCGGTATCTTCGTCCGTGTTTATACTGCCTGCGACAAAACCGCTTACAAAACCAAACGCTAAAACCAAGATGCCAATCCAAAATAGGATCCTGCTGGTCAGATTACGGTTGTTTTGCATCAATGATTCAGCTCCTTTTTTCCTGATTAGATCAGAAAAATGCTTACTCTATATGTATTCAACTTGCCTGCTTCGGTCTCCTTTTCTGTAAAAACGAAAAAGCAGCCCGCCAGGGCTGCTTCGAGCTGACCAGGTTCCCCTGGTCTTGGTTTTAATCTTTAGTGCAAATGCTGCTCAGAAATGTTGCTGAGCGCATCGCCTGCATTGTCCGCGAAAATATGCTCAACTGCCATATCACCGAGAGAAACAACACCGATCAGGCGGTCGCCTTCGGTGACCGGTAAACGGCGGATCTGCTGTTTCGCCATTAGCTCGGCAGCCTCGTCTACGGACATATCGGCTGTCGCTGTCTGGAGGTTTTTGGTCATTACCTTATCCACCGCCGTGGAGCCGGAATGTTTCTCCGCGTAGCCGCGGACAACCAAATCACGATCCGTTACCGCCCCGATCAGACGATCGCTTCCCGGATTGTCCACGACCGGTATGAAGCCCGTATCATGCTCTTTCATCTTAACCGCGATTTCATAAATATTATCCAGCGGAGTCACCGTCACCGGACTTTGGGTCATGATTTCTTTTACCTTCTTCATCCTCGCACCTCCTTCCTCCCCTAACATTCCCCTTTTTCCTTGTTTTACATGCATTAGAGAAGCTTTCGGCAGCTGTACCTGATAAATTTCCCTATAAAATTTCCTGGGTATGGGACAAAAGAACAGGACAATGCTCCAGTTCGAAAATATACTGCATCAAATCTAATGTTTAAGGAGTTGAATTTCATCATGAATAAATTTTGCTGCCCTCCTGTAAGCCCGATTGTTCTGGACCCCATCGTTTCAGTGCAAGATTTCTACCATCCTCAACTGGTGCCTGTCATCCAGCCGATTGAAATTGTTCAGAAACACCACTGCGTACCTGTGTACCAGAAATGTTTTACTTATAACACAACAGAAGTAGGACCAGAATTCGGTCCTGGTCCCGGCCTGGTTGGTCCACGCGCCGGCATCTCCAAATCCAAATCCCGTGGAGCTAAAAACCGCAAGAAAAAATAACTGAGTCGACGTAACGCACGGTTATGACATTTCAGTGGGCAGACGCATAGATTGTAATATCTAGTGAATAAATATATCTCTGGAGGTTATCTGTGATGTCAGCCCAAACCAATGGCCCATCCGTGATTTATCAGCTCCATCCCGACACGGCAAACTCTATGCAAGGAATCCGTGAACAGCTTCATCAGTGCTGCGGCAAATATTTGAACCATAATGTCAGCGTGCAGACGATGGACGGCCATGTCTTCGAAGGAAACATCATGGCTTTGGACGGTGGACACTTGTATTTAAGTGTTGTTCCTCAGTCCTCAGCTATCGATCCTTACACGGGCAAGCGAGCCCTGTTTGGATTTCCGCGTCCCCCATTTTACCCTTATGTGCACCCGTTTTATAATCCCGGTCGTTTTATTCTTCCGCTTGTCCTTTATGAGCTGCTGGCCATCAGTCTGCTGTAAGCCGAATAACCCGGATCCTGAGATCCGGGTTATTTTTTTAATTTCCAAGAACTAAAGGCCTGTCAACAAGCCGTACTCCCCTTCTTTTTTAGTCTATCGGCAAACTATGGTATTTGTTCATTTGTTCGTTTACTTCTCCGGCCGATTCGCTGCCGCATTGGACAAGCACAAGAAACCGTCCCTTGGCAACCTCATCATGATAATGTCTGGCATCCTCCTCGGGAACCCCAGCTCCTATTAGCGGCACTGCAAGATGATCGCCGGTTTCCCATAGCTCCGCTCCCGCCGCCTTCTTTGCCGCCGGACCTAAAGCCTTCACTTCGCCTCTTGCTCCTTCCAGCACCTCCGACACGCCTCTCAGAACGCCAAAAATGCTTTTATCTGCTGTCCCGCTATCGGGAACCTTTAATCCTGTATCGGCCGAAATACGTTCCAGCTCGTTGTAATCCTTGGCAATCACTGAAATATGTTCATTTTGAATCCCCTTCTCCTGAAGGTCCGCTATCAACAGCGACACATCTTGTCTGGCCGCAAATAGACCCGCTACGAGTTTAGGCATATGATCCGCTCCTTATTAGTCTGTTTATCTTGTTCTTGGCTACTACCTAATTAAACGCCCTTCTCCCTTGGGAAACGATGCTTCAAAAACTAAAAATTTTAAACAATCTTGATGAATGTGATTTTTATCACACCTATTGTGAAATTTATCACTTATAATAAAGCCATAAGAGATGATCATCTTACAAAAGCTTCTAACCCAACTCAAAATAGACTCTATCAAAGGAGAGATTTATATGTTTAACAATTGGCTGAGAAATAACAAAGCAGCGATGTGGCTGCTGACGATCGTTCGGATTTACCTGGGCTACCAATGGATGACACACGGCATTGAAAAATTAACAGGCGGCTTTGACGCTGGCGGCTTCCTGAATGGAGCTATCGCCAAAAGCACCGGCGAAAACCCCGCCGTACAAGGCTGGTGGGCCGCTTTCCTCGAGCATGCCGCCCTGCCTGGCGTCAACTTCTTCAACATCTTGATCCCGCTTGGTGAACTACTAGTCGGAGTAGGCTTGATACTTGGTACATTCACCACTTTTGCAGCCTTGATGGCCGTCGTGATGAACACCGCGTTCCTCTTCTCGGGTACTGTAAGCACTAACGCGCAAATGCTGATTCTGGAGATCTTCATCGTAGTAGCTGCAGCTAATGCCGGTAAAATCGGTCTTGACCGCTGGGTGCTGCCTTTCCTCCGCAACCTGTTCAAACACGGCCATACAACGGACCTTCAAACCCCGGCTCCTCACGGAAAAAGAAAAATCGCTTAATAAGCAAAAAACGCCTCCCAGTGAACGGCGGCCCAATGGTTAGTCATTAGCTAACGGTTGGAAAGGCCGTTCAAGCCGGAGGCGTTTTTTGAGTTCAGGACTTCGCGTACTGCTATTCACGTACTTCTTATTCACGCACTAATTAGCCTTTCCATTCCCAGGTTAAGCCTGATAAACCGGCCGCTTGCGTATTCATCGCTTGCAGCAGCGCGATCGGATCGTCAGCAACATGAATGGAGTCTAAAGTGGCCGGACCGGTAAACCCTTCCGTGACACTGTGCTGAACAAAGGAAATAAGCGGATCGTAATATCCACGTACATTCAGCAGTCCGATCGGTTTATTGTAGATGCCGATTTGAGACCAGCATAGGACTTCAAACAGCTCTTCAAATGTTCCTACCCCGCCCGGAAGTGCAATAAAACCATCGGCCAGCTCTCCCATTTTAGCCTTTCTAGCATGCATACCGTCCACTTCAATCAATTCTGTGAGCTCACGATGCACAATCTCAGGTTTAAACAGTCCCGTCGGCATAACGCCGACTACCTGTCCCCCACCGGCTAAAACTTCATTGGCCGTAAAGCCCATAAGGCCGTTTCGGGAACCGCCGTAAACCAGTTTAATTCCCGCTTCAGCTAAAGCTTTCCCAAGACTCACGGCAGCATCCGTATATTCCGGAGCGGTGCCCGGACGACTGCCTGCAAATACACAAACGGATTGCATGAACTTCAACTCCCGTTCTTTCATCAGATTAACCTGTAAGAACAAATATATCTATATTTTACTAATATATCTATATTTTACTAAGTATTCTCTTCTATATGTTAACTCATTTCTAATCTGTTATTAATACGCAGAGGCTCAGATTTGTCCGATTCTCTTCAAATGCCCGAACGAAACCCAAAGGGGGAACGTACTTTATAACATATTATTTTAATTACTGATGCATTAATCTGAAAGTCTTAAGGAGGGGGACACTTGAAACCGGTCCGTGTTCGAAGCGTCAGCCAAACTACACCTCAAAATGCGGAAGTCGCAAAAATTGATCGCCTTGCCATCATTGCTGCCATATTAACTTTAATTGCAGCGGTTATCGGCACCTATATTGCCTTTAAGAACCTCACTCTCGATACCACAACAACTGTTGTTATTTAAACATTACTCGGTGCCCCGGTTGATTCGCGAATGGTCAGGCTGGGGATTACCCCGTAATAGATCCGTTCCCGTTTATTGCCGGCTTCAGACAGGAGCAGCTCCACCGCTGCTTCTGTCATTGCTTTCTTGGCTACACGCATTGTAGTCAGAGAAGGGGCAGCTGCAGCTGACAGCGTGATGTCGTCAAACCCTATAATGGATATTTGCTGGGGTACTGCATAATTCCGTTTCCGAAGCAATTCATTGAGGATTAAAGCTATTCTGTCGTTGCTGCAGAAAAAGGCGGTAGGCATGCTGTCCTGATGTTGATCCAGAAATGCGGAAATTTCCTCGCGGGTAGAACGGTATCCATCCGAATAGACGAGGCAATCCTTAGAATCCGGATAAAGGCCTTGATCAGCCATAGCCTTCCAGTAACCAAACCAGCGGTCTTCATGACTGGTTGTCAAATTGGACGGGCCCATAAATCCGACACGCTTGTGTCCGAGCTCAAGCAGATAACTGACGGCCGCATGGGCTCCTTCGAGGTTAGAGGAAGCTGCGACCGCACAAGGCAGGTCCCTGTAATAGGAATCGATCATTACCAGCGGCGTATTCAGTTCCCATACCTTACGGGCGTAGCTCTTATCCATAATGCCAAACAAAATCACACCGGCGTGATCAATATCAAAGATACCCGGAAGCATGCCCTTCTTCTCCATCTCAACATCAATCTTGGCAATCACAGCATTATAACCTTCTTTGCGGATTGCCGCTTCCAGCCCCCAAAGCATATCATGATAGAAATGAAAATGCTCGTTATCTTCATAGCTCATGACCCTCTCAGGAACAAGAACTAGAATATTGGAGCTGCCCCGCTGTTGTTTGTTCTGCATGCTGTAGCCCAAATCCTTTGCACGCTGCTTTACTTCGTTCCTTACCTGTTCACTGACCCCTTTTTTCCCGGATAAAGCCAGCGATACCGCGTTCTTAGAAATTTTCAAATCATCAGCGATTGTCTGCATGGAGATCTTCTTTGGCCTCGCCATCTTTGCTATCCTCCCAAAACATGCTACACTAAAACCAATACTACTTTACATAAAATATTAACGTCAAGTTTTGTAAAGTGAAAGTTGTTAATTGTTAACTAGTACAGTTTGTTTAAAAGGAGATTATACCTATGAATGAACCTATTTTTCTGAACCCCGTCTTTCAAGATCGGATCTGGGGCGGTACAAAACTCAAAACTTTGTTTGGTTACGAGATTCCCAGCGATCATACCGGCGAATGCTGGGCGGTTTCCGCCCATCCAAATGGCCAAAGCACGGTAAAAAACGGCCCGTTCGCCGGCCAAAAACTTGGCGATTTGTGGGCTAACCATCAAGAATTATTCCACTCGAATTCCAAAGTATTCCCTTTGCTGACCAAACTGCTGGATGCTTCGGATGACTTGTCCGTGCAGGTTCATCCTGATGATACATATGCCGGCGAGCATGAGAATGGTGAATTGGGTAAAACCGAATGCTGGTACATCGTAGATGCCGAGCCGGGTGCGACAATCATTTACGGCCATGAAGCCACCAGCAAAGAACAGCTTAAAAGTTATATCGATGAAGGTAAATGGGACGAGCTTCTGTCCACCATTCCCGTTAAAGCTGGCGACTTCTTCTATGTGCCAAGCGGTACTATCCATGCGCTCGGTAAAGGAATTGTTGTTCTGGAGACCCAGCAAAGCTCCGATACTACCTACCGTGTGTATGATTATGACCGTAAGGACAGCGCCGGAAATACTCGTGAGCTCCATTTGGAGAAGGCTATTGAGGTTACAACTGTTCCGCAGCGTTACGTTCCGACTCAGCACGAAACGAGCCGCCAGGGCGAAACCGACATTACCACGTTTGTCTCCAATGATTTCTTCACCGTTCAGAAATGGGAGGTAAACGGAGCTTCCTCCTTCGACGCAAGCGATAAATACCGCTTATTTAGCGCATTGGACGGAGAAGGCGAACTGAAGATTGGCGGTCAAAGCTTTCCGGTCCGCAAAGGCGACCATTTCATTTTGCCAGTAGGATTCGGCCCTTATGAATTAACTGGTAAACTGCAGTTTATTGTTTCCTGGGAATAGTACGAAAGCATAAAAGGGCAGCACCTCTTTGTTAAAGGGTGCTGCCCTTTTTACCTTCACAGAGGACAGAAGGACAGAAGCCCCTCCATTTAACCTAGGCTGACCTTCTGTCAATTAGGCTAATTCTTCTTTATTTAATTAGTTTGGATCAGTCAATTAATCCTCCCAAAGCTCGTCCATCAGCTTCTTGATCCGGCTGGATCGCTCTGAAGTCGCCTCCGGGTCTACGACCCACTTCTCTCCGTCCCAATTCAGCACGTCTCCCTCTTTCGCTTTGGCCTCAACCAGCTTGCGTTCAATATCCCGGGTTTCCCCGTTAATCTCGATTATGGCATAGTTGCCCTCAAACCCTTCTAATACTGCAGCTTCCATTCTGTTCACCTCTCCGTTTGAATCGTCAGCTTCGTTCCATCCGAATCAACTTCAATAGTCCCCTGGAGATCGTTCCGGTAGACTTCCACGCCTTGCTTTTTGAGCCTCTGCAGCACCGTTTGAGTAGGGTGGCCGTAGTTGTTGTCTTTCCCGACCTGAATAATGCCGTAGCGCGGTTTAACGGCCTTCAAGAAAGCAAGCGTAGTTGAAGATTTAGAACCGTGATGCCCCACTAGAAGAACATCGGCGCAAAGGTCGGCGCCAGATGCCAGCATATCCTTTTCGCTTTGCGATTCGGCATCTCCCGTCAGCAAAAAGGAATTTTTACCATATGTAACTTTAACGACGGCGCTCATATTGTTGCTGTCCTCATAGCTCTTAACCGGAGCCAGCATCTTGATCTTAATCCCCTCGCCCAGATCAAGCTGCACACCAGCTTTGGCCGTCTTCACTTTAAGTCCCTTTCGCTGGATTGACTTCAGCAGGGATTCAAACGTCTTCGTATTGGAGCTTGCTTTGGGCAGATAAATGTTCCCTACTTCCGTTTCATCAATAACTTTATCCATTCCTCCGATATGGTCCGCATCCGGATGGGTGCCGATCACGGTATCCAGCCTCTTAATTCCATACTTATGAAGATAATCCAGCATCGTCTGCTCATTATCGTTATTTCCTGCGTCAATCAGCATCGTTTTGCCTGAAGGGGCAATGAGCAGCTGTGAAGCACCTTGGCCGACATCCAGAAAGATGACCCGTAAAAGGGATTCCCCCTGCGGAGGAGGTGCAGCAGTCTCATTAAGCAGCCCGGGTTCGAGTGAACAGCCGCATAAAGCCGCGATCAAACTGAATATCAGCAGTCCTTTCCCTGCCAGTCGTTGAAATCTCTTCGTAAGTAAATTCATCGATGTAATCCCCTTATGTAAGTCACTCTGCAATAAAACCGAACATTTGTTCTTGTTTTATTTTACTACATTCTCCCCTTTTAAGCAACAATAATGACATTTACCCAAAAAAGAAACCCGCTTCTCCCGAAGCGGGTCATACCTGTAGTAGCGTTATTTTACCGTAACGGAAATCGTCACGGTTTTGCCGCCATATGCAGCTTTGATGCTTGCTGTGCCTTTAGCCACCGCTTCAATTTTGCCGGCGGTCACTTTGACAACGTTGGATTTATTGGTCGTCCAGACGGCGCTGCCAGCCACGGAGGCTGTTGCTCCTGTATCATACAGAGCGGTCAGCGCAACCGATTGGCTGCTTCCCGGAGCGAGAATAAACCGTTTTTCGCTTGGTGTCAATTTAGTCAGTTTAGGAACTACACTTACACTAACCTTATAGGTCTTACCTTGATACGTACCTGTCAGCGTCACCTTGCCTTCTGCAATAGCCTTAACACTCGAACCGCTGACCATCGCTACCGAAACATCGGAGGATACCCAGTTCATTTTCGAGGAGAGTGTTACATATTTGCCGTCGGCATAGAAACCTTTTACCGCAATGCTCTTGGATTTATTGATATTCAGCTCAACCGACTGCGGATTAATCACCATAGTTACAACCTCGGCTTCAACGGAAACCGGTATTTTCACCGTTTTGTTCAGATAAGTCCCCGTAAGGGTCGCATTGCCTTTGGACAGACCTTTCACGGTTTTATCCTTAATGACAGCGTAGGTGCCGGACAGCGTCCATTTCACATCAGCGGTAACATCCTTCTCGTCACCGTTCTCCAGAACGGCCGTCACATTCGGAAGATCAGCTGTTTTGCCGATAATCAGTTGAACGTTCTCTACGGCAGGCATTAACACCAGGACCTTCTCGGATACCTTCACGTTAACGGAAGCAACAGTTACGGAACCGATCGTCGCAGTCAGAACAGCAGAACCGGTTTCACCGGCTTTAAACTTGCCGGAATCCACAGTGACTACATCTTCATTACTGGATTTCCAAGTCACAAGTTTAGTGAAATCCTGTTCGGATTCATCCAGAAGGATTCCGGTTACTTTAGGGATGTCCTTGGAGTCATCCTTAAGAATTTCAATGTCAGAGGTATCCACATCAAATTTGGTGATCGTCGGATAAACCGTTAAACTAAAGCTTTTGCTTACGCCCAGATAAGAAACGGTAATCGTCGTAGTGCCTGTCGATTTTGGAGTGATAACTCCTCCGTCTACGCTGGCCACAAGCAGGTTGGAGGATTTCCATTCCGCCGTTTTGGTTACATCTACAGATTCTCCGTTAGAAGCCATCACTTTTGCTGCTACGTCCTTGCTTGCATTGTTCAAGAACAGCACCGCATTTTTAACAAAACTGGACTCTTCCAAAATAATCACTTCATAAGGATTGCGGACATAAACGTCTTTCTGTATGGTACTTCCCAAATAAGAAGCCGTAATCGTTGCTTTACCTAATTTCAGCGGAGTGACTTTTCCGTCTTCTACTTTAGCCACGGAATCATCGGAAGTGCTCCACTCCACTTTATCCGTTACATCGACCGGTGCGGCATTCTCATCCGAATCTCTGGTTAATACCTTCAGGTCAGCCGTGCCCTGTCCTGCCACCATCTCCAAATCGTCGTCATCGGAGAATTCAAGCGCAGCGAATGGCGCTACGACTTTGATCTTCACATTGGCAGTCAACCCTTTATAAGCAGCGGTAATCGTTGCCGTGCCTTTGGAGACAAAAGTCAGTTCGCCTTTATCCACCGTAACGACACTGCTGTCAGAGGTTGTCCAAGTAGCGTCATCACTGACGTCCGCACCGTCGGCCATAGCTTTGATAGCAGCATCTTCAGTACCCAATTTGAATTCGGTGTTGTCTGACGTATTTAAGGTCAAAGCGTTATAGGCATATTTCACCGTTACCGCTTTGGTTGTAATTGCGTTTTTATATTTGGCCGTAATAGTCGCCGTACCTTTGGCCACCGGCGTCAGCAGGCCGCCATCCACTTTGACAATCTTCGAATTCGAAGTGGACCAGGTCACATCGTTGGTGACATCCTTCTCGGACGCTCCTTCAATGACTGCGAGCACCCGAAGCTGTTCCGTGTTCTCATCTACGGTAAGCACAATCTCCTTGTCGCTGTCAAAATGGATCGAATTCACATCTCCGGTTGCGGCAAATGCGTTTGCCGGAAGAATCGCCGACACCAGCAGTACGAGGGCGAGAAACCATCCCATCACTTTCCTGTTTCCAGTCATTTCTTCCTCTCCTTTGTCTTTCTGGACTACAGTCCTGTATCTAAACCTATGTATTTTTATCGACAACAACGGTTTGTTTCGTTACCTTTTTCCAACATTCCCCTTTAAAAATAGACAAAAAGGCCTAATTTCCGCGGATAACCCGAACGATAAAGCGGTGGTCATGCTTGGATAACTTTTCTCCGGTTCTAAGTGTAACTTCTCTCTCATCGTGGCCGCTAAGCAGCGTGCGGTAGTGAACGATCCGGTCGCCCTTCCAGATCATGACCGGGGAGCGGAATTGAATCGCATTATCAAACTGCAGGTTCTCCTTCATAATATAGCCTACCGAATGCGGCCTTGCGGCCAGACCGGCTGCGGTCCCCCTGCGGAAAGGACCCGGCTCGGCCGGCATAATCTTTACGATTTCATTCAAGGGAATGAACACCGGTTTCGGGCCAAGCAGCAGCCGCTCTTTGTCATGATCCCAGGCTTCGATTCTGGCGGAATAAGTCCGCTCGTCATTCAGACGGATGATAGCCGCGTACCGGCCGACCCATTTTTGAAGATCCACTCTTTATCAACCTCCTAGAAATCATTTTCGGGAATACGCCAATCGATCGGCGACCTTCCATGGCTGCTCAAGAAAGCATTGCATCTCGAAAAAGGCCTGCTGCCAAAAAATCCGTGCCGCGCCGACAGCGGGCTTGGATGCGCGGAAGCGATAATTTCATGGCGCCTTGCGTCAATGATAGCTCCTTTTCTCCGGGCGTAGTTGCCCCAAAGCATAAACACCAAAGGCTGAGGACCTTCATTAAGCTTCGAAATCACCGCATCCGTAAATCGTTCCCAGCCCTTCCCCTGGTGGGAGTTGGGAATCCCCTCCCGCACCGTCAAAATGGAGTTCAGCAGCAGCACACCCTCCTCCGCCCATGGCGTAAGCGTCCCCGTCAGGGGAACCGGAATGTTCAGATCTGCGGACATTTCCTTATAAATGTTATGAAGAGAAGGCGGGATCCGAACGCCGGGCAGCACGGAAAAACTTAAGCCATGGGATTGGCCCAATTTATGATACGGATCCTGACCGACAATAACCGCCTTCACCTGATGGAACGGGGTCAATTGAAAGGCCTGGAATAAAAAAGGACGCGGCGGAAACACCATATGCTCCGCATATTCATGATTCAGCCACGCCATCAATTCCTGAAAATAAGGCTGCTCTAATTCCTCCTGCAAAACGTCATCCCAATCATTACCGAACATGCTTCATCTCTCCAGTCCCGGGTTAAGTCTAATGTTCTTTACCCAAAAGGTCGAAACTTGTCACCAGAGGAGTTCGGAATCCATGTTTTCCATGTTCATCAGGCAGTGGCGTGATTGGAATACACGCGAAAAATAAACTTATTTGCGGCCGTAATCCGCCTTGATCTCGCCCCAATGTTTAGTCTGCCATTTCAGCACAGGCGTTGAGTAAGTATTCGTATTGAGCCAGCTGACCGCACGGTCTACAAGTCCCCAGATTTCAGCCGTAGAGCTGTTGCGTGGAAGAGTAGTGGCGACCTGCTTTTTCTTCACCCAGTTAATAGCGTTAACAGAATCGGAATAAACCACTTTATTACTGCCGGTCTGCTTGATCAATGCCAAGGCATGCACGATCGCCAGAAACTCTCCGATATTGTTGGTGCCATTCGGAATCGGGCCGACGTCAAAAATCACTTCTCCCGTAGCCGTATCCACTCCTTTATATTCAACAGGGCCCGGGTTGCCTCTTGTCCCGACGTCCACCGAAATGCTGTTGTAGTTAATTTCCCCGATCTCCTCCAGGGCCGGCGCCTTTTTGTTTCTGCCTGCTCTTGACGCCGACTGGCCGGCCCCGCTGCCCCAATTTCCTTTCCAACCGGCTTTGTAGGCTGCCTCAGCTTCCGCAAGGCTCGGGTATGATTTATATTTCGCTCCTGTATAGCCGTTTGTCTGCTTCTGACACTCCGCCCAGGAGTCGTAGACGCCAGGTTTCTTGCCTTCCCAAACTACGTAAAACTTTTGCCCTGCCAATAGGTTCAGCTCCTTGATCGCTCATGATAAAAAAATCCCCTTTCACCTCATTCCACACCATAGCGCAGAAAACGTAAAAGAGGACCGCCATATGCACAAAACGCCGCTTGTCCATGTGTATTCTTAGCTTACTTGAAAGCGCCCGTATGCGTCAATGTCAGGAGCCTGTGGGACATAAAGGACTTAAGGGATATAGATGAAGGAACACCGCAGAACGTTAGCGGAATTAAGTGAGGAATTAAGTGACCTTCCTTCAGCAAGCCTGTTGTATAATAGAAAAATACTCCCATAAAGGACGGACTTTTATGCTTCAATCCTTGAACCGGCGGCTGAACCGGATGATGCCGCTCATCACCCCGGCCAGCATTATCGCTGGCGTAATATGCGGAGGACTGCTCTCCTCCTATACCTTTCTGTCTCCTTGGCTGTTTGCTTTCATGACCTTTGCCGGGAGCATCAGCCTCAGCTTTAGAGACTTCTTCAGCGTGCTCAAGAAACCGCTCCCGCTGGTCGCCTGTCTGCTGGTGCTGCATCTGATCATGCCGCTTGTTGCACTGGGCACGGGACACCTTGTCTTCTCAGGTGATTCGTTTACCATTACCGGGCTTGTCCTAGCAGCCGCCATCCCGACCGGGGTCAGCAGCTTTGTGTGGGTCAGCCTGTACCGGGGCAGCATTGCCTTAACCTTATCGATTATCCTTATCGATACCCTTTTGGCCCCGTTTGTCGTTCCGGGGATTTTGTCTCTGCTTATCGGAGCCAGCGTTCACCTGGATATCCTGCCCATGATGAGCAGCCTGTTCTGGATGATCGTCTTCCCTTCGCTGCTTGGCATGGCGCTCAATGAATGGACGAAAGGCGCTGTTGTCCCGGTTTGGGGACCGCGGCTGAATCCCTTTTCCAAATTGGCTATGGCTGTAGTCATCGCGATTAACGGTTCCGCCGTCGCCCCTTATTTGGCCGATTTCAGCTTAAAGCTGGCCGGATTGGCCGTCATGATCATTGCCTTGGCCGGTGCCGGTTACCTTCTCAGCTTCCTGATTTCATCACTTATGGGCTGGAGTGAATCTGATCAGGTCGCGCTCGTATTTAATGGAGGCATGCGAAACATCAGTGCCGGGGCGGTGCTTGCCGTTGCTTATTTTCCCGCTCCGGTGGCCGTTCCGGTTGTGCTCGGCATGGTGTTTCAGCAAATGATGGCTTCGCTGGTCGGCTTCCTGCTCGGACGGCGGTCCCAGCGGCGGGAGCTTAAAGAGTCTCACGGAACTTCAACTACCTCGCTTTAATTTTGAACTGTTCATAAAATAAAGTGATGCAGCTAGAGCTGATGGCCTTTCATATATAGTGCAGCTAGATCTAGTTGCGATATGATTCCTATAAGTGTTATTCAACTTATATATTAGACCTATAATCCATCCTCCTTTATGATGATGTTAAATCCCTTGAAGGAGGCGGAGTAAGTTGAATATCTACGATTTTGAGGTCAAAAACGTTAATGGAGAGTCTGCCCGCTTGTCCAGGTATTCCGGTAAAGTGCTGCTTATCGTCAACACGGCAAGCCAGTGCAGCTATTCACGGCAGTTTGCCGGTCTTCAAGAGCTTTATGAAACTTACCGTGATCAGGGTTTGGAAGTCCTCGGATTTCCCTGTAACCAGTTTAACAACAAGGAACCCGGGTCAGGGGCAGAAGCTGAAACTCACTGCCGGATCAATCATGGGGTTACATTTCCCATATTCGAAAAAGTAGAAGTTCGCGGCGCATCCACTCATCCTTTATTTACATTTCTGACCGGGCGGGCCCCGTTTCAAGGGTTTGATACGGAAACACCGGAAGGTAAATGGATGAGGGATTTTTTGCAGGAGAAATATCCGGAGCTTTATTCCGGGGACGGAATCAAATGGAATTTCACAAAATTCCTGATCGGGCGCAAAGGCGAGGTTGTGGAGAGGTTTGAAACCACGGTAGAGCCTGCGGACATTGCAGCGGCTGTGCGGGGGCTTCTTTGAAATAGCCCTTTGAACTGGTGTAAGCAGAGGAGGTTATATTCCCCTCTGCTTTTTTTGCCTCGGTTAGAAATTCGGCTCAACGTATGAAATCAAAGAGGAATAAGAGAAATTATCCAGTTCATCTCCTGACTCCGTTGTCAGTTGTATCAGCAGCATTTTTTATTGGAAGGAATGAGTATGAGACGAGTGAGGTACTATAGCGTCTTCAGGGCGGCCATTGTGGAACTCATACTAGCCGATCGGACCGTGGCACTTGAATGCCTTCGATTCTAATGTTCGTCCCCACTCCGTCCCCAAGGTTAAAATAGTACAATTTAACATAGAATCCCGATCTGTTATTCCGGCCTATAAAAAATCAAGGGTTTCAGCTCAAAAGAGCTGAAACCCTTGATTTTATGGATGCCGAGGACCGGGATCGAACCGGTACGGTAGTCACCTACCGCAGGATTTTAAGTCCTGTGCGTCTGCCAATTCCGCCACCCCGGCAGGGATGATACGCTAGTCAGCGATTTCGCAACGCATGTTTATTCGTCTCTACGCAAAGGATTCGTTTTGAATTACGATATGCTCTACGTAAGGCTTACGCGTATTATTCGTCAACAGCGACATTTAAGATAATATCACGCTAACTCTAAGCTTGTCAACAAGCAATTGCAGGTTAAATCCCCGCCTCCTTCTTTTTTAGAAATGCCATGTATGCAAAAGAAACCCGATCCACATACTAAGATGGTTATTTTCTCAAAGGAAGGAGACTCCCGAACGGTGAAGATCAAGCTATGGGCTGCTGTCCTTATGGGGTTCTCGCTTGCCCTTGTTACGGATCAAATGCAAGCTGCCGCAGCGGCCCCCTCCGGACAGAAAGGACGGGAATATTATGAACCCCGCGGTGAAATCGTATGGGAGGTGCCGACCAGTGACAAGGTCGTAGCGCTTACCTTCGATGACGGTCCTGATCCGGTTACTACCCCCGCCATCCTCAAGCTGCTTAAGCAATACGATGCGAAAGCGACGTTTTTTGTGGTGGGCAACCGTGTGGACGAATATCCAGATATTTTATTTGAAGAATACAAAGAAGGGCATGAAATCGGCAATCACACGTACAAGCATACGTATTTTAATTTGACAAGAAACGTGCCGTCCATGACGGAGGAAATCAGCAAAACAGAAAATTCCGTGCTGGCACTGACCGGGCAGCGGACAACGCTCTTCCGTCCGCCGGGAGGTTACTACAACAGTAAGCTGATTGACTATACCACAAGCCACGGCTACTTAGCGGTATTGTGGTCCTGGCACCAGGACACCCGTGATTGGGCTAAGCCAGGGGTCTGGAAAATCACCGACAAGGTGCTGAAGAACCTTCGCAGCGGCGACATTATTCTAATGCACGATCATGTTGAGAACAGCGTTCAAACGGTCGAAGCGCTTAAAGTCATTTTACCAGAAATTAAAAAACGGGGTTATCAGTGCGTAACGGTCTCCGAGCTGCTTAAACACCAGCGGGGAGCTGAACCCGTCAAAAATAACGACAGCAAAAAAGCGGGGCCTTAAGAGGCCTGCCGCTTTTTTTGGAATCTTACCCGTTCGTTTATGGAACTAGCTTTTATTATAAAAAGAAGGAACGAGTAATGATAACCAGCAAGATAAAGAGTACCAGGATTGTGCCTGTAGAAGTCCAGAATGCTCCTGGTCCAACGGGTCCGCAACCTACTCCGCCTACAACGCCGCCCATTTGAATTCCTCCTTTAATGTGTGGATACACCATACCATATGCCTTGAGCGGAGAGGCCGATTGGGTGAACGCCTGCAAATCTGCAAAAAAATCGTTGCTTTCGCACAGAACGTGAAGATACCCGGCGGGCTGCTCCTCTTCCCAGCGTTTCAACAAGGGCTGCAGCGGTTACCGTAACATATCCCCTTCTGAGGTAAACTCTGATTTACAGGACAGAAAAGGACAGAAAAGAAGGAAAGGAGCATCATTATGGATAACAAATCGAAATCGCTTCAAGACCGGGAACCCGGCTTTGATTCTCTCCCTTCAGTAGATCCCGATAGAGAGGCCCCTACTGACAAGATCGATGAAATTGTGGGCGGAATCATGGACGAAATCCAGGAGGATGCTACCGGAAATAGACCGGATCAGGGCAGATCAACCCTCCAAGACCAAGGGGACACCTAAGGCAAACAGCTGAAGCTGAATGTTCCTCCCCGTCCCCGTAGAACGAACACGGTCGCCCAAGCCAGTAAAAAAGCTGCGGATTTCGCTTCCGCAGCTTTTTTTTGTGTTTGTTCAGTTTTGCGTTTTTTTCAAACAAAAATAGTATCGCCTTGTCTTTTGTTATTTATCCAGATGGAAGGGCACGGTTGTCACAATGACTTCCTTGTTGCGGATAAAGAAAGCGCGCATCATAATGCTGGTCTGGTTGTGGAGCACATTTTCCCACCAATGCTTCGTAATAAACTGAGGAATCAGGATCGTGACATGATCCTCTGCCGCCATTTTCCACTCTACGGTTTGAATGAATTTATACAGCGGACGCATGATGCTGCGGTACCTCGATTTCAGCACAATGAGCCGGATTCCCGGATCCCACTCCGCCCATTTCTGTTCCATCTTTGCAATCGATTCATCGTCAAAGCCGATGTAAACCGCGACCACGTTGTTGGACAACGTTTTGGCATAACTGACGGTATTCAGCACAACCCGGGTGATGCCGGAAATTGGAATAATAACCGTATTCCCTTTGGTAATCGGCTTATCCTTGGCCAAATCGATCCGCAGCTGATCTGCCGTGTTATCATAATGAATTCTGATTTTATAGAACAGGTAGACGACAAAAGGAAGAAAGATAAAGGCCATCCATACCTGATGGAATTTGGTAAAGATAAAGATCAGTGTAATGGAGAGTGTCACCAGCATGCCGACCGTGTTAATGAACAGTTTGCCCAGCCAGCCGCTTGGTTTAAGCCGGACCCATCTGACCATCATTCCCGCCTGCGAAAGTGTAAAAGGAATAAACACGCCGACCGCGTAAAGCGGGATCAAAGCATCCGTATCCCCATGGAACACCATCACGAGAACGGCGGAGAGCACGCTCAAGAACAAAATACCGTTTGAGAAGCCTAGGCGATCGCCGCGAACCATAAACATGTGCGGCATGAATTTATCCTTAGCCAGCATAAACGCCAGCAGCGGAAATGCCGAATATGCGGTATTGGCAGCCAGGAACAAAATAATCGCAGTAACGCCCTGGATAATAAAATAGAGGACACCGCGTCCGAACGTGGCTTCGGCAATTTGCGATATAACCGTTGACTTGGCTTCCGGCGCAATGCCAAACCAATAAGCAAGCAGCGTAATTCCGGTAAACATCGAACCCAGAATAAGCCCCATCATCATCAGCGTTTTGGCCGCATTTTTAGGAGCTGGGTCCCTGAAGTTTGGTATGGCATTTGAGACGGCTTCAACGCCGGTTAACGCCGAACATCCGGAACAGAAGGCTTTAAGCAGCAGAAACAGACTGACATTCGAAACCGCCGAACCAAATTCAGCATGGGCAACCGGAGCGCCAGCCGTAAAATACTTAATGATTCCACAAACGATCAGCACAAAGATCGCCACAACAAACATATAGATCGGCACCGCCAAAATAGAGGCGGATTCGGTAACCCCTCGAAGGTTCAGAATCGTCAGAAACACAATCATAATTAACGCAATGGTAACCCGGTATTCGTGTAAGGATGGAAAAGCGGACGTTATCGCATCCGTTCCCGCCGAGGCACTTACGGCCACCGTCAAAATATAATCGACCAGAAGAGAGCCGCCTGCGAGCAGGCTCGGAGCCTTACCCAAGTTGTCTTTAGCGACGATATAAGCGCCGCCGCCGCTTGGATAAGCAAAAATGGTTTGGCGGTAAGAAGTAATCAAAATCGCAAGCAGCGCCAAAACCGCCACGGCTATCGGAAGCGAATACCACAAAGCCATAAATCCGGCTGCGACCAGCACCAGCAAAATTTGCTCGGTACCATACGCCACAGAAGACAACGCATCAGAAGAAAGAATAGCCAGCGCTTTGAGCTTGCTGAGCTTCTCCCCCTCAAGTTCCGCTGACTTCATGGGTCTGCCGATTAAAAGCCGCTTTACTTTCTCAAACATAATTCAATCATCATCCTTTACACTACAAGTGACATTCATAAACGGAAGCAATTGATATTATTGCTTAATTCATTTTTGTTTTCAACTGTTTTTGCAAATATTTCATTATCCATACTATTCCCGGAATGCTGTAACTTTCTTCACAGCCTGCGCAGCAAAAAAAGCCTAACCTCTAAACAGAGGCCAGGCTTTCAAATCTTCGGATTATTTGTTGAATAACCATCTTTCTTATTTTCTTTAATGAATGCTTTTCTTGGCAAAATTGCCGCCTGAAACGTCCGACACATGCTCAACGGCCAAGAAGGCATTGCGGTCAATTTCAGTCACGATCGCTTTAAGCTTGGCAAGCTCAAGCCGGGAGACTACGCAGTACACGACTTGGGTATCTTCTTTCGTATAACCTCCGCGGGCATACATAAAAGTTGTGCTGCGGCCAAGTCTGTCCATGATCGCCTGAGAGATTTCCTCGTATTCCTTGGAAATGATCGTCACCGATTTGGATTCATCCAAACCTTCTACGACAATGTCCATCACTTTGGACGCAATGTAATACGTAAAGATCGAATACATCGCGGAATCCCAGCCGAGATAAAATCCGGCAACGATAAAGATCAGCACATTCGTAATCAAAATAATCTGCCCTACCGGCATGTTGGTCTTCTTCGAAATCAGAATGGCCAATATTTCCGCGCCGTCCGTAGAACCCGAGAAACGGAGAACCAGACCTACTCCGAGACCGAGCAGCAGTCCGCCGAATAACACCGCCAAAATGGTTTCTTGCGTAAAAGCCTCGACATGGTGGAGAATCGTCGTTGTCAAAGACAACACGACAATTCCGTACAGAGAAGAGAAAGCGAACGTTTTTCCAACCTGCTTATAGCCGATAATCAGAAACGGAAGATTCAGCACAAACAGAAACAGGCCCAGCGGCAGCTCGGTCAGCTGATTCATCATGATGGAAATACCCGTAATCCCACCGTCAATAATGTTGTTCGGAACCAAAAATATTTCAAGCGCTACACCCGCGAGGATCGCACCTGCCGTAATAAAGATAAACCGCACGAAAATCTCTTTCATCGATAACTTTCTGTGTTTCCCTGGCATCCCTTCAACCCCTTTTTGTGAATTTCTGTCTCTCTAACTAACTATTTTATAGCAAATATCCCTCAAGCTCAAATAAACAGCCTGTTAAATACTAATAAATAGCTTGCAGCACAACAAAAAAGAGCTGCCCAGGCAGCTCACGCTGTACTTGGACAACCCTTTCTTTATGAAACCTCTATCGCCTCCAGGGGCTAATGCCCGCTCGAACTTCAGACGTTCAAATCTTCGCTCGTTTCGGACTTAATGTTTCCAGTGCTCGTTAATAAACTCGTCACGCCCGGACTTTCCCCGGTCTTCTTTGTAATGCTTTGTGTTCTTCTTATGATAATCCTGGTGGTAATCCTCTGCCTCATAAAACGGCGCCGTCTCCAGAATTTCCGTCACGATCGGCTTATCGAAACGACCGCTGGCCGCTACTGCTGCTTTGGAGGCTTCCGCCAGCTCTTTCTGCTTCTCATTATGATAAAAAATAGCCGTCCGGTACTGGGAGCCCCGGTCATGGAACTGTCCTCCGTCATCCGTCGGATCAATTTGCTGCCAGAACAGCTCAAGAAGCCGCTCATAAGGGAACAGTTCCGGATCGAATGTAATCTGGACGACTTCATAGTGTCCCGTATCGCCTTTCTTCACTTGTTCATAAGTCGGGTTCTCGACGCTGCCGCCCGAATATCCTGATATAATCCCATGAATCCCCGGAAGCTCGTCAAACGGTGTCACCATACACCAGAAACAACCTCCGGCGAAAGTCGCTTTCTCCATGTCTTTCATCTCCTCTACAAATGACACACCTGCAAATGCTGCTGCATAAACTAACATAACCTCAGCGCAAGCCCATAATATCATATCCCCGATCCAGGGGTCTATATAAGGAGCCTACCTATGCCTAATTACAGAATTATTGTTGATCTTTCGGATCATATGCTTTATCTGCTGGACAACGATGTCGTGGTCCGGGGATTTCCGGTCGCCACCGGCGCCATGCTGACCCAAACGCCTTATGGAGATTATACGATCGTCAACAAGCAGTCCGATCCCGGAGGCCCCTTCGGAGCGTTTTGGATGGGACTTTCGAAGCCCCATTACGGCATCCACGGCACCAACGATCCCTCTTCGATCGGCAAATCCGTTTCCCATGGGTGCATCCGTATGTATAACGAGGATGTGCTAACACTCTCCGCTATGGTGCCCATAGGCACAAGGGTTTCGATCAGACCTTGATGGGGCGCGGGAGACCGGAGCAGCCCCTCTTCTTTTTTTAAGCAGAAGACCTTGCCGTAAACTCTCTTAAATATGGTAAACTGTCTTAAAAAGATGAAGGAGTTCTGCTCTCATGTACATACTTCTGGTCGTTATTATCATTTGGGTCGTCTATATGGTGATGCAAAAAAGAAAGAAGTAGGCGGCCACGGCCGCCCTTCTTCTTCGATTGAAAATTCCGATTAAAAGTCTTGATTGAAAGTTCAGATTGAGAGTCTCGGGCTCCCAGTATCAGGCTCTGAACAGGGTTAAACCAAATGAACTGCCTTCCTGGGTAGAGTCGATCAGTTCAAGCTCTCCGCCCATGGCTTGGGCGAGCAGCCGGCTGTACGTCAAACCAAGACCCAGTCCACGCGGACGAGCCGTCCGGCGTTCGCCCCGATAGAACCGTTCAAAGATATTCGGCAGATCCTCCGAGCTCACTCCGATTCCATTATCCTGCACAACAATCCGGATTTTCTCCTGATCGACCCTTTCCAGCGCAACCCCAATTACTGGCTTGCGCTCTTGGTGCGCCGCCTGAAAGCTGTTGTTCAGCAAATTGATCACAATTTGCCGGATGCGGAGCGCATCTCCGATGACATACATCTCCTCACCCAAGAGATTCAACTGCAGATCTGCGGCTTCATGTTCATCCAACAATCTCCACTGCCGAACCACCTCAGCAAGCAAATCGTTCAGCTCGATCCGGTCGCTGCGGACACTGACGTTTCCGGCCGCCAGTGCATTATAATCCAGGAGATCGGCTACCATGCGGTCCAGTCTGCCCGTTTCCTTGAGCGCGAGCTCCAGAAATTCCTCCGCTTCCGTTTCTTCCACCACTTTATCTTTCACCGCGTGGATCAGCCCTTTAATCGAGGTTACCGGCGTCTTCAGCTCATGGCTTACGCCCGCGAGCGACAGCATTCTCCATTCCTCCAGCTGCTTGAGCCGTGAAGCCATCTCCTGGAACGACCCGATCAGCTCCGAAATTTCCCGTTCCTGACTGGTCACTTGCAGATTTCCAATATCATAGTTCCCGCTCCGGATACGACCGGCAGCAACCGTAATTTGCTTAAGCGGGTGAGAAAGACGGCTTGAGAGCAAATAGATGGTCAGCCAGCCCGATAAGGCAAAGGTGACGAGCAGGATGACGATCACGACTATGACGGACTTGCTGGTCGTCAAGGATTTAGCCGACTGCAGGAGTGCAACCCGGCCCACCTCATGACCTCCCCTGAGTACAGGAACCGACACGGTAGCATATTCCGGATGACGTGACTTCCAATTGTCAGGATTCCATTTCTCTTCCATTTGCTGCTGCGTAATCTTCGGCATGCTGTACACGAGTCTGTCGTTCTTATCCAGAATCATTAAACAGAAGTCCCGGTCCAGCTTAAAGAAATGCAGCCTATTCTCCACCAGCTCATCCAACTGCGGCGGAATTTCTAGTCCTGTCTGTCCCGTAACCCGGTCCGCAACGTCCAAGACAAACAATTCCGACGTCTGCAGCCGGTTGTCACGGGCTGTTTCCCGTATCCAATAAATAGACACCAGCGCAATAATAGCACAGCCTATAAACAAAATAAGAAGATACCTCAGCGACCAATAAGATAAAATCGAGACCTGCTTTCTCTCCGCATTCAGCTTTCTACGCAAAATGAATACCCGCTTCCCCTTAATGTCCGGATTTCTCCTTGTTCCGGAGGCCATCCGGACAGCAGCTTACGCAGCCGTTTAATCGACAAATCCACGGCCCGGTCGCTCCCTTCATAGTCGAACCCCCAAACCTCCTCAATCAGTTGTTCCCGGGTAAACACCCGGTTGGGCTTCGACGACAGGAAGAGAAGCACGTCAAGGTCACGCGGGCTGAGCGCCAGCTCCTGTCCCTGCAGAAACACTCGCTTCGCTTCACTGTCAATCAGCAGCGATCCGAAATGCTGCCGTCCGCTGCGGTCGTCATAAATCGGACGCCGGCGCAGTACCGCCTTTACCCTTGCCACTACCTCATCCGGGACAAACGGTTTAATCATATAATCATCGGCTCCGCCGTTCAGTCCCTGAAGCCGGTCATCCATCAAGTCACGGGCTGTCAGCATGATGACCGGACAGGGACTTGTCTCCCGGATCCGCTTGAGCACCTCAAAGCCATCCAGCCCCGGAAGCCTGATATCGAGCAGCACCAGATCAAAAGCCCCCTCACGAAATGTTTGTAGGGCGGCTATACCATCCATGCAGCTAGTGACCTGAAAACCGGCTTTTTTCAAGTAGGAGGACAAGACTCGTGCAATGGCTTCTTCATCCTCTACGATCAGCAGTTCCTGCATGACCACTTCACCTCTCTTCTCGATCGTCAGCTTTTGTTCTCAAAGCAAGTTTAGGCTTTATTTTACACATTTACCGCGATGCGGCAAGTCCGGATAACCCGACACATTCCCGACATATTCACTTGATACAATGCCTACGTAACACCAAAGGCAACAAATCCAGATAAGAACAAAAACAAGAAGAAGAACAAAAATTAAAGGAACTGAAAGGAGAAGAACCAGAGATGAATAAAAGAGGCTGGATGATCACAGCGGGTGCTTTGGTCCTTGTGATCCTTGCAGGAGGTTCCACTTTCCTAAAATCGTATATGGGTAATAACGTAGAGATCAGCAGTGTTATTCCGGTTGAAGCAGCTGCGGCGGGCGGGGTGAATGAAGCGGCATCAGCCGGAACCGGAGAGGCCGTTCGGGCTGAACAATTAAACGAGGAGTGGACGATTACGGACGGTTCCAAGGTTTATTTGTCCGTGTCCACCTCCCAGGAAACTGTTAACTTCGTTAACGAGAAGGTCAGCGGCAGCTGGAACGTCTCCCTGGACAACCCGGATGCCATGTCCGGCAGCGGCAAAATCGACATGACTGCCAACGACTCCGGCAACAAGCTGCGGGATGAACATATTCGCGGAGCTGAATTTTTTGATGCCGCCCAGTTCCCCGAAGCTACTTTTACAGCCCGTTCGTTCGAGAATCTGCCGCAGGAATGGACAGACGGAACGGCTGTTCCGTTCAACCTGACAGGAACACTTACCGTTCACGGCACCCCGAAAGAGGTCACTTTCAATGCGCAGGCTCTGTACAAGGGAGGTCAACTGCTGATGTCCGGAACAACGGTTGTCACGTTCAGCGACTTCGGCATGACAAATCCGCATACGGTGGTGCTGAGCACCGAAAATGACATTAAGGTCCAACTAGAGCTTGTCTTAACCCAATCCTGAAACAAGGGCCTACTTGATCTGCTAAAGGGCTAAGCTTGGAGAAAACCAGCTAAACTGTGAGGACGGATTGCTATAATGGAACACGCCAACCAGGCTGTAACAATACGACGCAAGCCGAGGGAAGTTCCCCCCGGCTTGCGTTAATTCATGTTTAATGTTGAATTCATCCGCTTATCAGCAGCTCATTCTTTAAACTCATGCTCCAGAATAGCCATCCGGATCATGTCGTGGTATTCCCCATCCTGATAAAGCGCATCCCGTTCGATTCCTTCATGTTTGAAACCGATCTTCTCATAGACATGGATAGCCCTTGGATTAAAGGTATAAACGCCAAGGTGAATCCGGTGCAGCCCCAGCACCCGAAACCCATATTCAACCATCCGTCTCATCGCTTCCTGCCCATAACCTTTACCTCGTCCATGCGCACTGCCGATCGCAATCCGGATGTTGGCGCTCCGGTTGTCCCAATCGATGTCATTCAGCACCACTTCGCCAATCAGGCGCTTGCTGTCCTTCGGGACGATCATGAAATCAACACGGTCCTTGCCAGGCTGACCGATCCGCTCGAGCCAGGCCGCATTCTGCTCAGCGGTAAATGAAACCGAGAACGAACCGGTCAAAACCATCATTTCTTTATCCTCCAGGAAAGCTGTATAATCGGCCAGATCCCCTTTCTCCGCGTATCGGAGAAGGATGAGATCACCGACAATTTCCGTCTTCTTGATCTTCGCACTGCCATTCATCTGCATCGTACTCCCAATTCTTGATTTAGGTTTGGGCTATTTGTTTTTTTGTGCCGCTTCCTGATGTTTCTTCGCAAACTCCTCAGGCGTTACGGCTTCGCCAAACAAAGCTTGAATCATATTCAAGTGAACCTGGGCCGCATCCGGTTTCATTTGCACGTCGGCAAATAAAGTGATGTTGCTCGCTTTGTTCAATTCGCCAAGCAGATCGACATAAATTTGCGGCAGATCCATGCTGGAAGGATCTACTTTGGTTGCCGGGATCACGCCGGCATCCGTGACCGATTGCTCGCCCCATTTGGCTACGAAATAAGCAACAAATTTCTTTGCTTCCTCTTTAATCTTGGAATTCTTGGCGATAAACAGCCCGGCTCCGGGGCCTCCTACCCAGCTGTTGATGTCGCCCTTTCCGCCTGCGACAGTAGGGAATTTGAAGAAACCCACTTTGTCCTTAAACTCCTGCGGAACATCAGGGTTCGTCGTGAAGTTGGGAATTTCCCAGGTTCCCATTAGAGACATCGCCGCTTTGCCGTCCATGAATTCCGCTTTGCCCTCTTCATTGGACAAGCCGTTAAAACCTCTATTAAAGGCGTTCATATCCACAAGGTTTTGTATTTCCTGCGCGGCTTTAATAAGGCCGGGATCTTCGAATGTGCCGGTCGCGTTAATCGCTTTAGACAACGTATCGCTGCCGGCAATCCGATCCGCCAGATACATATACCACAATGAACCTGTCCAGCGGTCCTTATTGCCGAGTGCGATAGGTTCGACGCCATGGCTGGCCAGTGTTTTGACGACCTGCTTAAATTCCTCGTACGTAGTAGGAACCCGCAGGTTATATTTTGCAAAAATTTCTTTGTTATAGTAAACAGGCGTTATATTCAGTTCAATAGGCAGCGCGTAGGTTTTGCCATCCACAGAATAGGCCTCTACCGTACCGGGGAAAAATTTATCTTTCAGCCCGGGTCTATCCAGAACGTCATCCAGATCGGCAAACAAATCCCCTTTCACGTAGGGATCCATAAATCCTGCCGCCCAAGTAATCCCCACATCGGGAAGCTCGTTGGAAGCGGATAACACTTTTAATTTATTTTTATACTGCTCGTTCTCAAACACTTCCTGCTCGATGGTCACGTTCGGATTATCCTGCTCATATTGGTCAATGATTTGGCTGACCAGTTTGTACTGCTGGGCTGAACTGCTTTCCGGCCAAATGTGCATCATCTTCAGCGTAATCGGCTGCCCCCCTCCGTCCGCGGAGATATTCCCGACATCGTCCCGATTCGAGGCATTCTCACACCCGGATAAGACGAGCAGCAGGGACAAAATCAGCAGCAGGCCGGAAACCGTCATTCTCCTATACACAATGGATTCCTCCTAAATTGATGGATGCAAACGATGAACCCTCTTTATTATTGGAAATTGGACATCTCGTGCCGGTAGCGGCTTGGGCTGATTTGTTCGAGCTGCTTAAACACCTTGATAAAATATTTATCGGTGTTGTAGCCGACCTGCTCGGCGATTTCCCCTACAGAGAGCCGGGTTTGCGTCAGCAGCTCCTTGGCCCGCTGAATTCGTCTGCGGGTTACATATTCGCTGAACGGAATGCCCGCCTGCTCTTTGAACAAGACGCTGAAGTAACTTGCGTTCAAATGCACCTTTGAAGCCATCTCCGCCATCGTCAGATGCTCCTGCAGATGGTCATCCACATACGCCATCACTTCACCCACCGGACCGTTAGGCCGGAGATGCTCTTCATTGATAGCAAAAAGCTTCGGATCCACCAGTTTAGCAAGCTTCTCCGCAAGATGCCGTTCTTCTTCCTGCTTCAAAGCGCGTTCCGTAATCTCCAGCAGCTCATCCTTGTCAATCGGCTTAAGCAGGTATCCTACCGTTCCGAAACGTAAAGCCGTCTGCACATATTCAAATTCGGCATAACCGGATATCACAACCGTTGCTGGACGATCCGGCCTGTCCTCGAGTGAACGAATCAAATCCAGGCCGCTGACCTCAGGCATCCGGACATCCGTAATCAGCAGATGGGCCGTATTGTGCGCCAGCCACTCGGCTGCCTCTACCCCGTTTGCAGCGCATTCTATCCGGTATCGGCCGTCCGCCCAAAGCTCGAGTGTCTTCCGAATGCCCTGGCGGGTTCCCGGTTCATCGTCAACGATCAATATCGTTCGGACCACCGCTTATTCCTCCCTCTCTCGAAAATTGTCCATCTAAAGGAATCGTAAAGGAAACCGTTGTCCCCTTCGATCTGGCACTATCAATATGAAGGGCTTCGGCTCCACTTTGCTCCCCTCCGCTGTAATACAATTTCAAACGGCGTTCCACGTTGATCAATCCGACCCCTGTGCTGGCCGTAGTCAAAGAAGTTCCCGTCCGGATAGCCTTGCGCAGCACGTCTAATTCTTCCTCATTCATACCCTGCCCGTCATCGGCAACCTCAATCCTCACCTTATCGTCAGCCAGACAAGCTTTAACGCTTACGAGTCCTTTGCCGATTTTGCTCTCCACACCGTAACGGATTGCGTTCTCTACAATCGGCTGCACCAGCAGCTTCGGTATTGGCACCCGTGCGGCTTCGGTATCCAGATCGATTTCCCACTCCAACCTTTCGCCAAGCCTCATGGACATGATTTTAAGATACCGCTCTACATGATCGAACTCATCAGCGACCGTTACCCATTCATCCTTCTCCGGATTGCTGATGATATACCGGAACAGCCGGGACATGGCAACTACCAGACTTGCCAGCTCATCTTCGCCTTTATCGACCAGGGACCAGTTAAAAGCCTCCAGCGTATTAAACAGAAAATGTGGATTAATTTGGGCTTGAAGCGCCTTTAATTCCGTTCTGCTCTGCAAAGTTTCCTTCTCGTATACGACCCGGATCAACCGGTTGATATGGTGCACCATTTCGTTATAGGAATAATTAAGCTCCCTCATCTCCATCGTCGTGGAGACTGGCTCCGGATTCGGCATAAGAACGCCGCCGAGCCGTGACTTACGCATCGCTCTGATCAACTGAATGATCGGTCTGGTCAGCATCGTTGACAGAACGAAAGACAGAATCAGGAAGCCGAGCGCGCCAAATCCGCCCGCGGCAAGCAGCACCGTCCTCAGAACCGACAGCCCCTTGGTTACGTATTGCACGGGCGTCAGAATAAGGATCGTCCAGTTCGCCGCTTCCGAATATTGTTTGACCAGGACATAATCTTCTCCTTGGAAGGTGACGGTCTGTTTCTTGGTGTTCAGCAGCGGTGTCAAGTCCGTCCCCGAAGCTGTATCGCCGATCCCGAGCAGCTCTCCCTGGTCGTTCGCGAGCAGGATTGATTCCCCGCTGTCATCCACGGTGGTTCGCTCATTCAACTGGAAGTATCCCCGCTGGATTCTAGCGATCAAGTAACCGCCTGGCGAGAACCAGCGCTCAAACAGATTCACCCTGCGGATGGCCAGTACAGAGTGGCTGTTCTCCGGATCAATCCCGATCCAGACTAACCGACCCTTTTGTTTGTCCGCCTCTTCGATATAACGGGGGTCCACACGGATATCCAGCTGCCCCTCCTTCAAAGGAAACAGCAGCTTGCCGGTATTCGTGTACAGCTCCAATGCTTCACCTCCCGGTGAATAAGCCTGATAGCTGCCGGCTACCTGAAGCAGTGCCTGACGTTCATTAAAGGTAGCGGACCGTCCGTCCACTTCGTCCAGGAGCAGCTGCTGGACAAAAGGGTTGCCGGCCACCTGCGCCGTCAAACTGTCCACCTGCGTCATTAAGGCATCCAAACGGCCGCTGGCCTGTATCGCGGTTTGTTTGATATGTTTTTCCGCGTTATTTTTGAGAAGCGAAGAGACCTTGCTGTACGTAAAACCGCCCGCAATACCCAAAATGACCAGCATCGCCAGAAAAAAGGCAATAAAGATCTGGTTTCGAAGCGTGTTAAACCGCCGCAGCCTTCTTGCTATTTTTTTTGCTCTTTTCATCTACTCGCCCCTTTAGATGTGAAGCCGAACTCTGATTTTACTTGGGGATTCGCTGGCAATCCGGTTTGAGCACAGATTGCCGGAGCGCGGCACCTGAGGAAACCTGATCCCTTCGGTTAATGCGGCAAACAAACCAAATACAGCTGAAAGCGTGTTCATATTGTCCTGCAGCTGCTTGTATTCTTCGATCCCGGCAGAGGCGTCCGCTGCTGCTTGGTTGACATCAGCAGTCCCTCCCGGTCCCTCGTTGTCTATTTTGGATAAGCCCCATGCTGCCCTGATTTATAGAAAGCGCTTAAATTCCTTGCTAGTATCAACATACCACACAATCCCGCTTTTAGAATAGAAGGCATTTTTTTGGATAACAAACTTTTTTAACGCTCACTATGCTCCTGTTGGGGCTTTCTCCAGCTTTGCCCTTGGATTTCACTGCTCCGGCGGCGGTTTTGATCTGGAGCAAGGCCATCCATCGCAGCAAAATATTTATCAGACTGGAGGACTTACCTGCTCCCACAATACAGGAAGGAAATTTGCAGCGTCTATAGAAAAGCAGCACAAAAGAGCCGGGGATGCCCGGCTTTCCTCTTGCACCTATACAGATGGATTACTGCGTATTCGGCAGATTCAACTCCCATGTAATGCCGTTGCGGTCTTTGACCACCCCGTATTTGGCGCCCCAAAACGTCACTTCCAGCGGCATCTGCACCTCTCCGCCTTCACTAAGTCCGTTAAAGATTCGGGTCAGCTCCTCATCATTCTCCGCTTCAATGGAAAGCCAGATCTGATTCCCCTGCACAACAGGACGAAATACATCCGCGAAATAAAGCACACAATGGTCCTTAATGTGCAGTTCGGCATGAAGGTATTTGCCCTCCTGCCCTTTAAAACCTTCAATTCCGTCCGACAGCTGGGCGTTACGGATTTCCCCGCCAAAGATCTGCCGATATCCCTCCAAGGCTTCACGACAATTTTCCAGAAAAAGATGGGAGCGCAAGGTGATCATTTAAAAACTCCTTTACCGTTGTTTGTATTTCATATGATTTCTATTCTATTTTTTACAAGCAGCATACCATATAAACCCAATTATCGACATAACCAAGCAAATTCCTTTCGCCGCTTTTTATTCTATTTGTAAAATCATTTGTCGCCTTTTTAAGGATAACCCCGCTTATATCAGCATTTTTCGTTTTCTTAGCCTCTTCTATTAAAACGTTTTTGTAAAATTATATCCTTCGTCATGAAACGACAGCTTTCCAACTCTAAGTCTAGTATTTTAAGAATGTTGAGTTTTCAAAGGGCATTTAAGGACTGTTTTTGCTACTTATTACTATTTTGTATAAGGGGTTTGAACAAGGCATGCTGCTGGAAAAATTATTACTTAACGTTTTTATCGTCTTATCTCCAATTCTTATCTATACCGCATTTAGTGACCGGATCAAAAAAGTTGCATCTCCGCTCTCCATCGGGCTGGTGCAGGGCGCAGCCTCTTCACTTTGTCTTATCTTCTCTTACGAGGCGCTAGATCTGTATTGGAATTTAAGATATGTCCCGTTGGTCATCTCAACCGTTTACGCGGGTCCAGTCGCTGGTTTGATCAATTATCTTGTTATTCTGGGGTTCAGAGCTTATCTGGACGGCGACGCATGGTACTTCGGTTATGCAAGTGCAAGCCTTACTTTGACCTTCCTTGGCACCTTATATTTATCCCGGTACTTCAAGAACCACAGCAACCGGGATAGACTTAGGCGGGTTGCTGCGGTTGCTGTACTTCCTTCACTGCTTATGTTGATTATCCCGCTCAGCTATACCTTATTTAATGCCGTCGAAAGCCCCGTTCACTTTACTCCAATTATAGCTTTATTGTTATTTGGAGCACTGGAAACCTTGGGTACCTGGATGCTTGCCATGCTTTTGGAGTTTAACAATGAGAGATTACTGTTGAAAGAGGAAAGCATGCGCGCGGAGAAACTAAAAGCGCTGGGCGGAGTCGCCGCCTCCATAGCTCACGAAATTCGAAATCCGTTAACAGCGGTTCAAGGTTTTCTCCAACTTATTCGGGCCGGCACTTATGACCGCAAAACCAATGACTATCTGCAAATTGCACTGGATGAACTGGAACGGGCGGAATCAGTCATTAAAGACTATTTAAGCTTTACGAAACCCAAGTTAACCAAATTTGAAACCTTCTGCCTTGCAGAGCTTACCCATCATATCATTACGAGGCTGACTCCGCTTTCCAGCTATAAAGGAATTGAATTTCAATGCAGGTTTAACGGCCCTATGTACATTTATACCGACCGGGAACAGCTGCAGCAGGCGATTGTGAACGTCATAAAAAATGCAGTAGAAGCCTCCCCGGAAAATTCCTCCGTGCAAATCGATCTTGCCCTGCAGGGTAGTCAAGCAGAACTTAAAATCATTGACAGCGGCAAAGGCATGACCGAAGAGGAAATTCAACGAATCGGCACATTATTTTATACCACAAAAGAAAAAGGCACCGGACTTGGCACCTCTGTCGCCGTAAGGATTATAGAAGCCATGAAAGGGAACATTTTATACGAAAGTGAAAAAGGAAAAGGAACCGTTTGCATCATCTCCTTGCCTCTGGAGGGCGAGCAGCTTGCCAGCACCAACTAAACAAGGCGGTTCGGTCCTCAAAGCAGCATGAGTACAACGAGAAAGATAAGCAGCAGAGTGATCAACCCCAGAGAAATAAACAAAAACCAGATCAAATGAGTAGAATAAACCAGGCGCTCGTCCCGAATCCCCTTCTGTTTCAGAAAAAAATCGCGCGTAGCCCAAATCAGCACACAAGCTCCCAAGAGCACGGCTCCAATTCCTCCAACCCTAGCCAAGATATTGCCCATGTTGGCAAATGAATCCGACTGAAACGCCAGTCCTGCGGTCAAAAACCCAAACCCGATCATGGCAATGCTCGTTCTGACCCAAGCCAGAAACGTCCGCTCGTTGGCCAAATGCTGTTGAAGTGACTTCACATCATGTTCCTGCTCCGGCAACATCGATCTCCTCCTGCATCTTTATTACTTCTTATTTGGTTATTATTACCCCAATATTATGCGCCAGAAAAGCCTGGATGATCGAAATAAAGAACCAGCTTACGGCTATACCGCTGACTGGTTCTCCTTACGATCCTTACCCGGACTCCGAAGATTAAATTCAGTTCTGCTTGAACTTTCGAAGCGCAGCAGTAGTGTCGGCATCCAGCAGTCCCAGATTTTTAAGCATTTGCAGAACAATAAAGTTGGGCATGCTTTTATCCGCGATTGAACTGATCGCCTTCACCGCCATGCCCGCTTCTACTGCCGATACGGCCCAATTGGGAACCGGCTCTTTCCCCGATAGGTTCAGCTTCTTCTCCATTGCAGCCAGGCGGAGGTTTAACTCTTCCAGCTTCTCGCTGTCCGGATCCTGCTCGGTCTGGATCGGAGGAACAACGTCGTATCTCTTTAATTGGTTGGCCGTTATAATTTGAATCAGTTTGGCTGCATAATTTGGATCAGACGCATAGCCGGATAAATACAAAGCTTCGCACTGGGCTTCAGGGGTTGGCGCTTGCCGAACCCGTTCATAACGAGCACTTGCAAATAATAAATCCTGATCTTTAAAGAAATTATAAATACTTGTATACGCCCGCCAATTGGCGCTGACTGAAGTCGCTGTCCCGTTTACATATTCCCGGGTCTTCGTGCTGACGCTGGCTCCGTCCCAATAAGGGGTTGGCTTGCCTCCTCCCACCTTGTAGCCTCCAAGATTGTTCCAATCCGGAATCACTCCGCCGGTCTCCAGCCAGCTCTGAGCCAGTCTGACCGAAGGAAACATCGGACTCCCCTCTTGTCTGACTCGCTCGACGATTGGAACAAGCAGTTCCAGAAATGCAGCAAATCGATATGTGGTTGCCAAGTTTTGTCACCTCCTTGGATAAATTATGAAGGTCGTTGACAAGACGTTTGGATTTTGGAGCTGAAGCTCGTATTATTAGGATAAATTTTATACTCATTAGGGATTTTAGCTCTTGAACCCAGCTCTTTCAGAAGAATAAGGGTACACAAAAAAGCCGGCTGGAATCGCCGGCTTTTTTGACCTACCTTTACCTTTACCTTTACCCATTACCTTCCTTAACCTGCTAAGCCTCATGTTCATACCACGGATTTAAATGTACCATTACTTCTTTGACCAATGGATTGGCTTCCCTGATCGATTGTTTGATTTTTTTTGCAATGTCATGGCCTTCCTGGATCGTGAGCTGACCAGGTATACCCACACGAACATCTACAATAATGTAGTGCCCGTGTTCTCTGGCGCGAATCCTGTCAATGCGTTTCACTTCGGGCACGGATTGGACAAGCTGTAATATGGGCTCCATTTGGGCTTCGTCAATATTTTTCTCCATTAGCACATCTACCGATGTGCGTCCCATATGAACAGCCAATTTCAAGACAAGAAAAGCAACCAGAATCCCGGCAATTGGATCGCCGTAAGTCAGAATCCGGATGTGATAATGATTGCCGAGCATCGCCAAGCCAATCCCGATGACAGCCGCCAAAGAAGCGTAAACGTCAGCCAGATGATCATAAGCCGTGGCGATCAGCCCGCTGCTGTTGTTCTTTTTGCCGATGTTCATCGTATAGAAGTACAGCCACATTTTCCAAACCAGAGAGATAAAGGCCGCAATCAACACCAGCACGCTGGCTTGATGCGGGGGCTCCATCAGCGCCATCGCCGAATGATAACCCATATATAAACCGGCCAGCACAAGCACAATAGCAATAATACCCGCTCCGATGACTTCCGCCTTGCCGTGTCCATACGGATGATCCTCATCCGGAGGCCGTTTGGAAATGATCATGGAGACAAGGGCCGCCGCCGTTGCAAAAACATCCCCCGCATTATGTACACCATCCGCAATCAGAACCTGGCTGCCGAATATAAGCCCCACGGCCAGTTTCATGGCCGTCAAGACAATGTTGCTCACCAGGCTAATCCAAATCGCAAAAGATGATTGTTTGTCCGCTGCTGTATTCGCCGATTCCAAATTTCCGTCCCCCAACCTATTCTTAATTTCCATTATAACCAGAATCCAACGATTTCTTCGAAAAGGCACCGTGTTATTATACAAAAAAACATTATATAAAATATCTTTTGAGTAAGTCCAGAGAAAAAGAATTGCACCAGTCAGGATTTATTGGGCTATTACAAGAGCATTTACAGCAGTTAACATTGTTTCCGGCAGGCAAGGGCAGCCTCCGGGTTTGTCTTTCACCTCATGGCTCTGCTAATATAAACATAATGGTTACCTGTATGCCAAAAGGAGCGTTGAATGATGAGAGGCAACAAGTTTGTAATTGGATTGATCGTCGGCATTGTGCTGCTGATTGCCATATTTTTTACCGGATTTATGCTTTTGTATTTTAACGTTTTTAAACAGAGCTAAGGGAAAAATGCTGCATTCGCAGCTTTTTTTATTTCCTCCCCTTCATCCTCACCCTTCCCCGCACCCAAATCCTATTTGGCTTCCCCTGTTCTGTCTCCAACCTCGGTTATCAAACATATCTTATCCTAAAGACCGAAATTTCCGGCCAAGCGAATTAAATGGAAGTGGAGATTCCTTAAAGGGGGAGTTACTATGAAAGCTGGCACCTGGAATCTTGTTGTTCTTGCCCTGCTGCTGACCTCTTCCGGTTTAATAAGAGTTCAGAAGAATTTCAGAAAACACCGGTAGCAGGTAGTTTTATGGAAAGGGTTATTTTTCGTGAAAAGGGGAATCTTAGGGGATGCGGTGCGATTTCATCTATTTTCGCAAAATAACCTTTTTTGAAGGAAGGCTGACAAGAACCTATGAAATGGATTTATTTCAACCGGTTGTACTCCTCGAAATTCCAGGCGGGCTGTCTGGCAAGACGGCTAGAACACGACGGCTGGGTATACGGTTTCCGTGAAATGCGCGAAATTGAAGTGTTCCGTTCCAAAAAAGGACGCTACGGCGTACGTTTCCTGCCCTAAATTTAGGCTTGACGCTCCAGCAAAAGATCAGGTATATTAATATATGTCGCTATTTACTGACGCGGGGTGGAGCAGCCCGGTAGCTCGTCGGGCTCATAACCCGAAGGCCGCAGGTTCAAATCCTGCCCCCGCAATACTTACATAAGGGCCCTTAGCTCAGTTGGTTAGAGCGGTCGGCTCATAACCGATTGGTCACAGGTTCGAGTCCTGTAGGGCCCATTGCGACTGAAGCCTTTGCTGCGGCAAAGGTTTTTTTGTTGTTTATTATTTCAAAATCCGTGGAACTTTTTGTAAAATAAAGTGTACAATCCTTTAAGGAGCTGGTTCCGAATGATTGGTATGGCTATTTTTGATATGATTCTCGGCGTTATTATTCTGGGTCTCGGGATCTTGATGATTGTTAAACCTACATTGGGCTGGTACCAGCAGCAGTGGAGGTTCAAGGAAGACATTTCAGAACCAAGCGATACGTATATTTCCTCAAGGAAACTTTTAGGCATCATCATCCTTCTTGTCGGGCTGATCTTTATAGCCGGAGGAATTATGAACTGCTTCTGAATCATGCAAACAGCCGCCAGGTTCACAGGACCTTGGCGGCTGTTTGGCATTTTTCCGATAGAAATCTGATAGGAATAAGACCGTTAACCTTTAACTCCGACTGCTGCTCCGTTATCCTGCGGTACAAACGGCGTCCCGTCCTCCTGGAACATCGTTTTCGGGTTGTTTTTGATCGCCTGCAGCATCGTGTTGCCCTTCTGCTGCCATTCCTTTAAAGCTTCGGCTGGTGTCTTCTTGTTATCGAGCACCTCTTTGAAATACTTCTGTCCGATCGAAGTAATGGAAGACAAGCCTGGTTTCTCCGTATAAAGTTTGTCATCCGAGTTGTTGACCGGCGAAACCGGCTTCAGGGCATAAAAGGCCTGTATATTATAATCCTGACCATCTTTAGGTTTAATATAAGATTTACGTGCCACCATCTCATAAGAGCTGCGGGATTTGATCTTCGCCCACTCTTCACTGTTTTGGAATTTCACGAAATCCCAGGCTGTATCGGCGTTTGGCGCGCTGCTGTTAATCGCAAAAGCATTGCTCAGGTAAGCATTGCCTCCAACGCCCGGTTTCTCCGGATGCGTAGGCATCGTGACTACGTCCCAATCAACGGCCTTAAAGTTTTTGATTTTGGAGGCATTATTGTTGGCATCGGTAACGTCATTAACATAGCTGTTATAGCCTACGACCATTGCTACTCTGCTGGATAAGAACAAATCCTGGTTCACAGGGCTGACAGCCGTCGTCCCGCCTTGATTCATTTCATTCATCATTTGATTCCCGTCAGGCAGAACCTTATCCATATAAAGTTTGCTCATCGTACTCCAGACCTTCTCCCACTGCGGGGTATCCACAGTCATCGTTTCCGCTTTATCATCGAAATAACGGAGCTGGAGCGTACTGGTATAGTTCTGGATATCCCAGTACGGATCGGAACCCATATAAGTGCTGAACGACAAGCCGTAAACGCGGTTTTTCCCTTCTCCTTTGCTGACCCGGCGCGCCAGCTCAAACACTTCGTCCCAGGTCATGCCGTCATGCGGCGGCTCAACTCCGGCAGACTGAAACAGATTTTTGTTATAGAAGAGAGCCGAGGAACTGAATGTTGGAGCCAACGCGTATAAATTGCCTTCGCCGATGTCTTTAAGTCCGTCAATAACAGTTGGGACAAAATCGGATGTATCAAACTTATCCTCCTGAATGAGCGGATCAAGCTGCTTGAGCATATTTTCCTGAATCAGCTGCTTCAAGGTGCTGGTATCGGCTACAATGACATCAACCGGATTGCTGCCTGTCATAATTTTTTTCATACTTTCGAGCGGATCGGGCTGCTCAATCTGCTCCGTACCATTGCTGTAACGATAGATGCTTTGATCAATGGCGGGCACGATTTCAATATCGACGTTGGGGTGCGTCAGCTCGTAAGCATCCGTATACTGCTGACGAAAATAAGAATCGTCGTACCCGCCGTACAGCATGCCTACCCGCAGCACTTTCTGCTCATTATCCGATGCTTTGGAACCGCTGCAGCCGGACAATACGGAGAAGGCCAGCGCAAGAGCCAATCCCGCTCCTGCCATTTTCCTGATCTTGTTGCCGCTAAAGCTGATTTTCGCTTGAAACCGATTGTTCATTTCGAATCCCCCTCTAATGATTTTGGTGCCGTAATGATAATTTTCTCCCCATCGAACTCCATGGTGGCGCGTCCGCTGATTCTTGCCGAATCCAGATATTCTTTGGGGACCTGAAGCCGACCGGCCCGGTCAACCACCACGAAAGCTTCATGAACGTCCTGAAGGCCTCCCTCCTGCGAGGAAAAACCAACCGCATTTCCGTCAAGACCCGGATTTCGTTTCAAAAACTCCGTGCTCGTCAAGCCGTCACGGATGGCAACTACCCGGTCCACTTTGCCGGCCAGCGCCAGATCATGGGTAACGATGACGATGGTAATGCCCAGCTCCTGATTCACCTTGCGAAAAATACTCATAATCTGGTCTGACGTGGCCGTATCGACCGATCCTGTAGGTTCATCCGCCAGCAGCATAGCCGGACGGTTCGCCAAAGCAATAGCGATCGCGACCCTTTGCTGTTCGCCGCCGGACAGCTGCGTCAGCCTGCTGCGCATGCGATCCTTCAGCCCTACCCATTCCAGCAGCTGCTTGGCATACGTACGGTCAACCTTGCCGCCAAGCGTCATGGGAAGCTCGACATTTTCCAGAGCCGTTAAATAGGGGAGCAGGTTGCGGGCATTGTTTTGCCAGACAAAACCTACCGTTTTCCGTTTGTATTCCACTAGCTGATCCTCTTTGATCTTTAGCAGATCCCAGCCGCCGACATTCACCTGCCCTGCCGAAGGGCGGTCAAGCCCGCCCAGGATATTGAGCAGGGTGGATTTGCCGCTGCCGCTATTGCCGATGATCGCCATCATTTCGCCTTGCTCGACGGTCAAGTTCAGTCCCTGCAGCGCAACAACCTCGATCTCTTCCGATTTAAAAATCTTTACAAGTCCTTCGCAGTGAATCACCTTTACCGCTCCTCTCCCAGCTTGACGGCCTGATGAACCTTCAATCGCCGGATCTGCCACAGCAGCAGCGCTGCTCCCATAAGCAGCATAACCAGCACCACGGCATAAAGCTGCAGCGTATCGCCGGAGTTAAACACAATTCGGAAAGGCGGTACCTGCGAGGTGACATTGTCCGCCGTTTGCAGGAAAGGCAAATACAATTTGCCTGCCCATTTACCAATGACAATCCCCAGCAGGATCGATAACCCCGCCGTCAAAATCTGCTCGGCCAGCAGCATCAGAGTCAGCTGGCGCCGGGATAAGCCCATAGCCCGCAGAATGCCGAACTGCACCACCCGGCTGGACAGATTGAAGATCCAGTACAGCACGTACCCGATGAGCGAAACGATGACCGACAGCAGGAAGCCCAAACTCAAAATGCCGAATACGCCGCCCCTTGTCGGCAGCTTGCTTTGCAGGGCCAGTTCGCTCCGCACATCCTTGACCGAAGACAATTCGATTCCTTGGCCGGCCAGCGCTGTAATTAAAGGAGCAACCTTGGCATCCGGCTTCATCTTGAGCCAGACCTCGTAAGGGATCAGCGGAACCTGATCATAAATGTAATCAAGATTGGCGATGACAAACGGCGTCTTATCCGGGTACTCTGTTGGCCAGTAAGGGATAATGCCGTAAACGACGAAATCCACCAGCTGATCCTGAAGGGAAACCGAAATGACGTCGCCCGGCTTGAGCTGATATTTCTCCGCCAGATTAGACGGTATGAGCGCTGCGCTTTCATTCATGCCAAGAAAATTCAAATAATTATAGGGATGAATCGGGAACAAATCGCTCCTGAACCAGGCGACCTTAGCGAAATCGACGTTGTCAATCCCCATTACACTGCCCTGGCCCGCCGATTTGCCGGATACCACGATGTTTCCTCTTGTCTGCAGCACCCGGGCCGCCGCTTCCACGCCCTGCAAATGCCGGAACGTCTCAAATGGCGGCTCGGCATATACCACTTTAGCCGGGGCTGCAGGCTGGCCCCCCGGTCCCCCTGGACTTCCAGGTGCTCCTCCCGGTCCCCCTGCTCCGCCGCCTGCGCCTTGGCCGGGTCCACCTCCCGGGGAACCTGCCCCGGTACCCGGACCACCGGATCCCCCGGCATTCCCGGAACCCGGCGAAACCTCAGGTGTTCCTTCCCATACCGTCTGCATCACCACATCGGTTCCGTACTGATAAAGGGTACGTTCCGTAGAATTCAGATCAATGGTCCGGGCGGCTGATGCATTATAGATTCCAAGCCCAAGGGTCAACACCAGCAGGATCATCAGCGGATAATACGAAGCCGCAGAGCGGGAAAGCTGGGTCAGACTGAGATAATACGGAACGGGCAGCCAGCGTTTGCCAAGCCAGCCAAGCAGGCGTAGAAACCACGGGAACAGCCGCAGAAAGAACAGCCCTCCCGCGAATATGGCAAGCGCCGGGACAAAAAACAGAAACGGCTGGACCTGAAGCTCATCCGTCGTCATACCCGTCTGAAACGTAAGCATCTGCCGGTCATAGAACAAATAATAACCGTAACCGGCCAGTCCAAGCAGCAGCACATCGATAAACCATCTCTGCCAGCCGGGGCTGCGATCCTTGCGTGCCTGCATCCGCTTTGTATTCACGATAGAAGAACGGGCGTAGGCGATCGCCGGAATCAGCGTTGATAAAATAGCGATCACAACCGCTGCTCCGCCCAGTGCAAGAGCATCCCTGTTAAAGCCGACCGGCAGTGATTTGCGGTCCACAAACGTCAGGAACCCGTCTGCCGAGCCGATCGATTTGGCCATGAACCAGCCGAGCAGGGGACCGGCTATCAAGGCGATTAAACCTAAAATGACGCTTTCGAGCAAATAGATAAAAATAATCTGCTTCGTGGACGCCCCCCGGCTGCGCAGCACCGCAATGTCACTTTGCTGCTTATCAAGCGCCTGGCGGGCATTCATCACAATAAAATAAAAAACCATGGCAATCATAGGTGCCGCCAGCGTAAACAGCAAAGTCTGCAGCTGCAGGCTTTGCCTGCGGAATTCCGTCAGCAGATCGCCGAAGGAGATATCCACCTTCGTATCCTTTAGTTTCTGATACAGCTCAATATCGAGGCGTTCCAGCGTACTCGACAGGGACGGCAGCTGTCCGGTTTTAATCTCCCTCAGATCAAACGCGTAGTACCACTGTGCTCCGTGAAGAGGAACCTGCTTGGCAAGCAATGCCTGATCGAAGGCACTGCCGCTGATGTAGAAGCTGTTCATCATGCCTTCCAGCCCTTGTACCCAATAAGGATCCGTATCGCTTAAAGGTTTGATTGCACCGACAATCTTCACCCGCAGCGTCAAATCCAGGCCGCTGTATACCGGATATTCCATGATGTCGCCCACATGAAGGTCATTTCGATACATCCCGTCCTCCAGCATAACCGCCTCGATCACCCCGTCCGCATCCGCGGCACCAGAACCAGCAGCACCAACAGGATCCCCAGACGCTGAAGCTGCTTCAGCTCCCTGGGCTCCGCTGTCCCCGGCCTCTGCCTCTTTGGAGGAGGCTGGAGCATTTCCGTTTGTATCGCCTGAGCCGATGTCTTCCCCTGCGCCTGCGTACATTCTTCCGTTGGTCACTTCAACATGCTCCTGAAGACCGGACATCGTCAGGATTGACATCGTGCGGGTGCGGCTCGCATCCACCTTCGTCGGATCTTCCGGAGAAACCTCCGTGCTTCTTATGGAACGGGTGCTGAAATAGACCTGATACGGGAAGCCAATTTCCTTCGGCACTTTCATCCGGATGTAGTCATCCACCGCCTTAAATCCGGCCTGATCCGTTTTGGTACCTCCTGCAGCCTGATAACTCATCAATAAAGAGCCCGCAGGCAGACCCTCGCTTTGTTCCTCCAGCGATTTGGCAACCACCCGTTTGAGCGCCCCATCTGCGTACATCGGAATGCTGACCGTGAAAGAAACAGCCACGATGAGTCCAAGCAGCGTACTGAGCGTCATCCATTTGGTGTTCCACATTTTCCGAAACAGAAATTTCAACAGCGGCGTCACCATCAGCGCCCCACTACTTTCTGTCCGGGCTCAAGCCCCTTGAGAATCTCTACGTCCGTTGAGGTTTGCTGACCAACTTCCACATCCACTTCCCGTTTGCTCCCGTCTTCTTCAACGACCTGGACATACGTCCGGGAACCGATGGAGCGCAGCGCCGAGATGGGAATCAGGGTTGCATTTTCTTTACGTTCGGTGACGATTTTGACGCTTAACGGCGTGCCCCGGTTAAGATCTGCGGGCATCTTGTCGAGCTGAACGATCAAATACTTGTCCAGGGAATCCTTGACCGGAGCATTTCCATTTTCCCCCGGACTGCTGCCTCCGCCATTCCCGCCAGAACTGCCGGCATCGCTTTCTGCCGAAGGCATCACCTTGACCTTGCCTTGAAACACGCCTGCTGCATTGATATCAACCGATGCTTTCATGCCGACCGCTACCTTCTCCAGATCTTCTTTGGCAAATGAGGCCGCCACGATCAGATTGGATGTATCCGCGATCACGGCTACAGGTTCGTAGGCCTTAACCGTATCGCCTTTTACCGCACTGACCGACAACACCGTCCCTGAAAAAGGAGCCGTAAGCACGCCTTTGGCAATCTCCGCCTCCAGATCGTTTAGTTCCGTCCGGGCTTCCTCAAATACGATAGACGCTTCTTCAAATTCGATCGGGTCCATTTCGTCTTTCTTCCGCAGCGTTTCTTTCATGGTGACCTCCTGCTTGCGGAATTCCAGCCGTTTCTTCCGGAGCTGCTTCTGCAGGTCTTCCACATCCAGGGTTGCAATCACTGCTCCAGCCGCTATCTTATCTCCGGCTTTCACGTTGATCTCTTTCATATGTAAGCCGTCCGACGTAAAATAGACCGGTTCCTCGCGCTGGCTTTTTAAACTTCCTACAGCACTGACCGAGGTTTCCAGCGTTTCGCTCCGCACCGTGTATTCCGGTTTCTTGGAAATGGTTGGCGGCGTAATGACAGGCAGCACCTCTTCTTCCTCTTCCTTGGGAAGCAGACTGCAGCCCGCAGTGGCCAATAACACAAAAGCAAGCACCATTAAAGCCGCCGTTCGCCGTTTAAAATGTCTGGACCTCTCCCTCCTATACGAATCTTCCGTCCACCATCTCGTAAACATGGTCCGCTACCTCCAAAATCGTAGGATCGTGTGTCGTCATGCAAATCGTCATCCCTTCGGCTTCGATGATGCTGCGGAATACCGCCATGACCTGGGCACCCATCTGGGAGTCTAGATTAGCTGTGGGTTCATCAGCGAGCAGAAGGCGGGGACGATGTGCAACCGCTTTCGCAATAGCTACCCGCTGCTGTTCGCCCCCTGATAACTCACCCGGCCTGTGGTTCATTCGTTTGCCCAAACCGACCAGCTCCAGGCAGTAGGTCACTCTGCTTTTCCATTCGGCAGACGGCACGCCGGCCATCCTTAAGGACAGCTCGACATTTTCGCGCGCAGACAGGAGCGGAAGCAATGCATAAGCCTGAAAAACAAAGCCGATCTGTTTGCGCCGCAGCTCAGTTCGTTTAGCATCATTCCACACATGAAGAGGCTGGTCCATAAACCAGATTTGCCCATCTGTCGGCTGATCCAGACCCCCCAGCATGTTCAGCAGGGTTGTTTTGCCGGAGCCGGACCGCCCTTTCAGCATCACCAGCTGGCGCTCCGACACTTCCATATTAATGCCTTTCAACACCTGGAGAGTAGAACCGCCCACTGAAAAAGACCGCTGCACTCCCTCTACCTTCAGGAGGACGGCACGTCCCCCTTCTCCACGGCTATAAGGAGCCGAAGAGTTGTCAGTCCTTTCACCGCCGGTTGCTGTGAGGTCAACCGCGGCTTCGCCGTCATCATCAGCTGCTGCCCTAGAGCCTACTGCAACAACATCTTCTTCACATTCCTCCTTGTTTGCCTTGTCCTCATCCAGTAGCTTGGCTTCATCCAGTAGCTTGTCTTCAACCGGAAGTTTGGGTTCAGCTGGTAGCTTAGCTTCCGTCAGAAGCGAACTGCTCTCTTTGACTGTACCCGGCCGGTTAACCTCAAATACTTCTGCCGATTCCCTCTGTTCCTGCGGCTGCTGCCGCGGCGTTAAATCTCCCTCTTGTCCTTCTATGTCCCCTTTGGCAGCCGGTTGAAAAACTCCTTCTTCAGCCCTGCCGTCGGGTCGTTTCCGAAACAAACGTTTCATGTACGCCCCCCTATGTTTCACTATGTATCGCAAATGCATCGGATGTCTGCATTATAAACGAAACCAGTTACCAAAAAGTTACAATCCTTTCGATCTTTCTCGTAATTTTTGTGATCAGGAGCAAAGGACCGGATAAATAAGCCCAAAGTCCCTGATCAGCGGGTAACAGAGAATAAGGGCCCGCGTTTTAACCATTACAACAAGAAAAAAAGCATCCCGGGAGCCGGGGTACACGGCTCTCGGGATGCTTGACTCGGGGTACTGAAATGTCCGGCTATTCCGGAGTTATCAGAGATAGAAAGTGGGAAATGTCGGCTGCAAACCGAAATAGAACCCGGCAGTTCGATCAACCTTCTCCTTCTAGCCTAGATAGTCTTCGGCAATAGCCAGGAAAAGCTTGGCCGCCTGAAGCATAGCCCGTTCATCGAAATCAAACATCGGGTGATGGTGCGGGTATTGCGTCCCCTCATCGTCAGTTCTTGAACCGACCTCGATAAAGTTCCCGGGTCTATGTTCCAAATAATAAGCAAAGTCCTCGGCTCCCATGGAAGCCTCAATCTCGAGCAGGGCTTCACCTTTGAAGTGCTGCGTGATCAGCCCTCTCATCCGCTCGGTTTCTGCAGCCGGATTAACAAGCGGCGGATAACCGTTCAAATAATCGATCTCCGCTCTCGCTCCTGACGCCTCGCACAGTCCCTGTACGATCTTGCGGAGCTCCTGCTCCACCTGCTTTCTGACTTCCGGGTTAAATGTGCGAACCGTCCCCTGCAGCTCGGCTTTATCGGCGATTACGTTAAAAGCCGTTCCGGAAACAAATTGTCCAACCGTTACGACAGCGGATTCGATTGGATTCACACGCCGGCTGACAATCTGCTGAAGCGCTCCGACGATTTGCGAGGCAATGACCAGCGCATCGACCGTCTGGTGAGGTCTGGCTCCATGACCTCCTTTGCCGTATACCTTGATAGTGAAGGCATCTACAGCGGCATTCATAGGACCGGTCTTCACGCCAAAAGTACCCAGCGGCAGCTCCGAGGCCAAATGAATGCCGTAAACGGCGTCCACACCTTCCAGGCAGCCGTCCTCAATCATAGCGATCGCTCCGCCCGGCGGCTTCTCCTCCGCGTGCTGGAAGATCAGCACCAGTTCCCCCTTCAGCTTCTCCCGATGTTCCTGCAGCAAGCGGGCGACCCCAAGCAGAATCGAGGTGTGTCCGTCATGACCGCAGGCGTGCATAACGCCGGGAACGGTAGATTTATAAGGAACGTCCTTCTCATCCTGAATCGGAAGGGCGTCAAAATCAGCGCGGAAAGCGATGCGCGGGCCAGGGCTTCCGCCACGAATTACACCCACGATGCCGTTGCCGCCTACGCCTGTACGAATCTCAATGCCGAAAGAGCGGAGCTGATTCGCAATGAAATGGGCCGTATTTATCTCCTGAAAAGAAAGCTCCGGATGCTGATGCATAAATCTCCGCCATTCAATCAATTGCTGCTCCTGCTCGGCCAGCTGTGCTGCCAATGCTTCGTACATAGTAAAGTCTCTCCTTTATGTAAGTCTCTATTTCTCGTAAACAAAATTATAGCATACAATCTAACTATGAAAAATCGGAATTATAAATCGTTACCTTTCTATAAAAAAGAACACCCAACCATTTGGCCGGGTGCCCCGCTTCTTCCCTATGTGATTGGCAATGATCCGACAGATTATCGACCAAAAGAAGCCGGATCTTCGCGCCACGCTTTCAGCAGCTCCAGATCCTCAAGTTTGATGCTGCCCAGTTCAACCGCCTTCTCCGTCAAGGCGGTGTAATTGGACAAGGTTTGCAGCGGAATACCCGCATCGGCAAACGCGGTCGTTGCTTTCTCAAGCTGATAGCTGAAAATCGCCAGCACGGCCAATGGCTCGGCCCCTGCCTCTTTGACGGCCAAAGCCGCTTTCAAGGAGCTTCCCCCGGTGGAGATCAAGTCTTCGATCACGATGACCTTTTGCCCCGGTTTAATCAAACCTTCGATCATGTTCTCTTTGCCATGACCTTTGGCTTTATCGCGGATGTAGGCCATTGGCAGACCCAGCTTCTGCGATACAAATGCCGCATGCGGAATACCCGCAGTCGCCGTTCCAGCAATGACCTCGGCATCCGGATACTGATCGCGGATGATGGAGGCGAAGGATTCAGCGATCAGATCGCGCACCTCCGGATAAGACATCGTCAGCCGATTATCGCAGTAAATCGGAGATTTGATGCCCGATGTCCAGGTGAACGGCTGATGCGGCCGCAAAGCTACCGCTTTGATTTCCAGCAGCGAGCCGGCAATTTGTCCGGCGATTTGATTCAAGTTAGACATGTTCATTCATCTCCTCTATGATGTGCAGCGCGGCCTCTCGCGGATCGGCCGCCGCCGTGATCGGACGGCCGACGACAATGTAGTCCGTCCCTTGCTGTATTGCTTGTCCCGGCGTCAACGTGCGGGACTGATCACCCGCTTCGCTTCCGGCCGGGCGGATACCCGGCGTGACCGTTGCAAAGCCGGCTCCGCAGACGGCTTTGATGGCCTGCGCTTCGAGCGGCGAAGCGACCACGCCTTGAAGCCCGGCCTGCTTGGCCAGCGCCGCATAGTTCAGCACGGCCTGCTCCACGCTGCCGGCAATGCCGATTTCGTTGTTCAACGTCGCTTGATCCGTGCTGGTCAGTTGCGTGACCGCAATGATCTGCGGCAGGCTTAAGCCGCTGACCTCCTGTACGGCGTCCGCTGCGCCTTCATAAGCGGCCTGCATCATTTTTACGCCGCCAGCGGCATGCACGTTAAACATATCCACACCAAGGCGAGTGATGCTGTCCGCTCCACCCTTGACCGTGTTGGGGATATCGTGCATTTTCAGATCGAGGAACACCGAATATCCTTTGTCCTTCAGCTCCCGGACAAAATCCGGACCGGCCGCGTAATACAGCTGCATGCCGACTTTCATATAACAGGGAATGCCCTCCAGACGCTGAATCAGCGTCCGGGCATCCCCCGCGGTTTTAAAATCCAGTGCGACCATCAAACGGCTCGCGGCTTTCAAATCCAAGCTCATTTGTTCTCCCCCTTTATGGATGAGCCCATACCATCCATGCAGCTATGCGCATGATGCCATGGGCTCTGACTTTAACCGAAACCTTTATTTCACACTGCCTACAGGCAGGGAAGGCATCGCCTGGGATGAGAAGTTAATCGACTGCAGCATGCTGAGCAGTGCAGCTGCCGTATCCAGCGAAGTCATACAGAACACGCCGTTCTCGACCGCTTCACGGCGGATGCGGAAACCGTCTCTTGCCGGTTCTTTGCCTTTGGTCAGCGTGTTGATCACAAAGTGCGCCTGACCTGTGCGGATCATATCCAGAATGTTTGGCGTACCTTCGCTCAGCTTATGAACCGTTGTCACATGCAGCCCTTGTTCTTCAAGCGTGCTTGCTGTACCGCCGGTAGCGATGATCTTGTAGCCCAAGTTGTAGAAACCTTTCAGCAGTTCAATCGCTTCCGCTTTGTCTTTGTCCGCTACCGTTGCGATAATCGCGCCGGTTGTTGGAATCTTCATGCCTGCGCCAATCAAACCTTTGTAAAGCGCTTTGGCATATTGCGGGTCGCGGCCCATCACTTCGCCTGTAGACTTCATTTCAGGTCCCAGCGTCGTGTCTACGCGGCGCAGCTTGGCGAACGAGAACACCGGCACTTTAACGGACACATAGTCTGGCTCAGGCCATAAGCCTTCTGTGTAGCCTTGGCTTGCCAGCGAAGTTCCAAGGATCGCTTTTGTAGCCAGATTTGCCATCGGAATGTTCGTTACCTTGCTCAGGAACGGTACCGTTCTGGAGGAGCGAGGATTTACTTCGATCACATACACTTCATTTTTGTAGATGACGAATTGAATGTTAACCAGGCCGACCGTCTTCAGCTCTTTAGCAATTTTGATTGTGATCTCTACAATTTTATCTTTCAGCTGCTGTTCCAGATGCTGCGAAGGATAAACCGCGATCGAGTCGCCGGAGTGAACGCCTGCGCGCTCCACATGCTCCATGATGCCCGGTATCAATACCGTTTCGCCGTCACAGATCGCGTCGACCTCAACCTCTTTACCCATCATGTAGCGGTCGATCAGCACCGGATGGTCCGGATTGATCTGCACCGCTTCTTCCATATACTGCAGCAATTCCTCGTCCGAGTAAACAATCTGCATCGCACGACCGCCAAGGACATAGGACGGGCGAACGAGCACCGGATAACCAAGTCCCTGCGCCGTATCAACAGCCTGGTCGACCGAGGTCACCGTGCTGCCCTGCGGCTGGGCAATGCTCAGTCTGGAGAGCAAAGCTTCGAATTTCTTGCGGTCTTCCGCTTCGTCAATGCTTTCCAGCGAAGTGCCCAGAATATTGACGCCAGCCGCTTTAAGCGGAGCTGCCAGGTTAATGGCCGTCTGGCCGCCGAACTGCACGATAACACCAATTGGTTTCTCCTGCTCAATCACGTTCATCACGTCTTCGAAGAACAGCGGCTCGAAGTACAGGCGGTCCGAGGTGTTAAAGTCTGTCGAAACGGTCTCCGGGTTGTTGTTAATGATCACCGCTTCGTATCCCGCGTTCTGGATCGCCCAAACCGCATGTACAGTCGAGTAGTCGAACTCAATGCCTTGGCCGATACGGATCGGACCGGAGCCGAGCACAACCACTTTTTCTTTCGTGGATGCCGTAACTTCATTCTCTGTTTCGTAAGTAGAGTAGTAGTAAGGTGTCGTAGCTTCAAATTCGGCTGCACAGGTATCTACCATTTTGTAGACAGGGCGCAGACCGCTGTCCAAACGATATTCCCGCACTTCTTTCTCCGTCACATGGCTGCTCTGGCCCGCCAGCTTGCGCAGTTCGGCGATAGAGCGGTCTGTAAAGCCCATCCGTTTCGCTTCGTACAACGTCTCGCGGCTAAGCTCCACTTCGCTGCCGATCGTCTTCTCAAAGCCCACAATCCGCTCGACCTTGTCGAGGAACCACCAGTCTACGTTCGTCAGGTCGTGGATCTGCTGCAGTGCGTACCCGCGGCGGAAGGCTTCCGCGATCAGGAACAGGCGCTCATCATCCGGTTTAACCAGACGGGCATCCAGTGTCTCTTGATCCAGCTTCTCGGCACCTTTCAAGTGCAGACGGTGCGTGCCGATTTCCAGCGAACGAACCGCTTTGTGGATCGACTCTTCGAACGTCCGTCCGATTGCCATCACTTCACCGGTTGCTTTCATCTGCGTGCCCAGCTTGCGGTTGGCTTGGATGAATTTATCGAACGGCCAGCGCGGGATTTTGCTGACGATGTAATCAAGCGTCGGCTCGAAGCAGGCGTAAGTTTGGCCTGTCACCGGGTTGACGATTTCGTCCAGCGTGTAGCCCAGCGCGATTTTGGCGGCCATCTTCGCGATCGGATAACCCGTTGCCTTGGAAGCTAGCGCGGAAGAGCGGCTAACCCGCGGATTCACTTCGATGACATAATACTGGAAGCTTTGCGGGTCCAAAGCGAACTGCACGTTGCAGCCGCCTTCGATATTGAGCGCGCGGATAATCTTCAGGGAAGCCGAGCGCAGCATTTGATATTCACGGTCAGATAACGTTTGGCTTGGTGCTACCACGATGCTGTCGCCGGTATGTACGCCGACCGGATCAAAGTTCTCCATGTTGCAGACAACGATACAGTTGTCGTTCGCGTCGCGCATCACTTCATATTCAACTTCCTTCATGCCGGCGATGGATTTCTCTACCAGACATTGGGAAATCGGACTGTAGCGCAGGCCGGAGGATACGGTCTCGCGCAGCTCCTCTTCGTCGGCGCAGATGCCGCCGCCTGTTCCACCGAGCGTATAAGCCGGACGGACGATCAACGGATAGCCGATCTCTGCCGCAAAGTCCAGAGCTTCCTCCAGCGTAGTGACGATTGTGCTCTCAGGCACCGGCTGCTCCAGCTCGCGCATCAGCTCGCGGAACAAATCGCGGTCCTCCGCTTTCTCGATCGAGTTCAGCTGTGTGCCGAGCAGTTTAACGTTCTCTCTTTCCAGCACGCCTGCGCGCGCCAGTTCCACCGCCATGTTGAGGCCCGTTTGGCCGCCGAGGGTCGGCAGCAGGCCGTCCGGACGTTCCTGGCGGATAATTTGCGTCACGAAATCCAGAGTAATCGGTTCGATGTAAACTTTGTCGGCCATGTTCGTATCGGTCATGATGGTGGCCGGGTTGCTATTGATCAGCACCACTTCCACGCCTTCTTCTTTCAGCGCTTGGCAGGCCTGCGTACCGGCGTAATCAAATTCCGCCGCTTGGCCGATGACGATCGGACCGGAGCCGATCACCAAAATTTTCTTGAGGTCTTTATTGATAGGCATAGGTTTACAGAGCTCCTTTCGCAGCGGCCATCAGTTCGGCTTGACGCGGTTTCTTTGGATTCAGGCGTTTATGCTCGCGGATCATCTCCAGGAAGCGATCGAACAGATAGCTGTTATCGTATGGACCCGGTGCGGCTTCCGGATGGTATTGCACAGAGAACGCCGGATATTTCGTATGTTTAAGACCTTCAATCGTTTTATCGTTATTGTTAATATGCGTCACTTCGAGATCCGTTCCGGCAACCGAAGCTTCGGTGACCGTATAGCCGTGGTTCTGCGAAGTGATGTAGCAGCGGCCGGATTCGAGCTCCTTCACCGGATGGTTGCCGCCTCGGTGGCCGAACTTCAGGCTTTCCGTGTCAGCGCCGCAGGCGAGTGCGAACAGCTGGTGTCCCAGGCAGATGCCGAAGATCGGGTATTCGCCGAGCAGTTCGGAGACCATTTTTGCCGCATAAGGCACGTCTTTCGGGTCGCCAGGGCCGTTGGACAGCTGAATGCCGTCCGGATGCAGCTTGCGGATTTCATCCGCGGTAGTGTCATGAGGCACAACTACTACATCGCAGCCGCGTTTGGTCAGCTCGCGCACGATGCCGCTTTTGGCGCCGAAATCGACGAGCACAATTCGTTCGCCGGAGCCCGGCACGTTGTAAATACGCTGCGTCGAGGTTTTGGCTACTTGATCGCGCAATTCATGGATGCTGGTGTGGGCAATCATTTCCTGCAGCTCTTCGATCGATTTGTTCGTTGTTGTCAAGATCCCTTTCATCGTGCCGTACTGGCGGATGATCCGGGTCAGCATGCGCGTATCGATGCCGCTGATCGCAGGGATTCCGTACTCTTTCAGCAAATCTTCGATGCTGTACTGGGCGCGCCAGTTGCTTGGGACCGGTTCGTGACGGCGCACAACAAAACCGTGAATGGACGGAGCCACCGACTCAAAATCATCCCGGGTAATGCCGTAGTTGCCGATCAGCGGATAAGTCATCGTCACGATTTGTCCGCAGTAGGACGGGTCCGACAGCACTTCCTGATAACCTGTAATCCCTGTATTAAAAACAACCTCGCCGGTCTTCTCCACTTCTGCACCAAAAGAAGTTCCGGTAAACAACGTGCCGTCTTCCAACAATAATCTTGCCTGCACCTTCGATCCACTCCCTGTTCTCAAATGTAAGTCTATTCGTTAGTTGAGCACGCGATCTTCGGCCCAAGAAATTTTTCCGTTTACGACCGTAACCGCCGGCCAGCCCTTCAGGCTCCAGCCGCCAAACGGTGTGTTGCGCCCTTTGCTGGCAAAGGTGGACGGATCAACGGTTTTCTCTGTTTCCAGATCCACAATCGTCAGGTCAGCCGGCGCGCCGACTTCCAGGCGTCCCGCATCCAATCCGAACACGCGGGCCGGGTCGGCCGTCATGCGCTGTACCAGCATTTGCAGCGTCCACAGCCCGGTCTCCACGAATTTCGTGTAGAGCAGAGGGAAAGCTGTCTCAAAGCCGACGATGCCAAACGGGGCAAGCTGCATGCCTTTGGCTTTCTCTTCTTCGCTGTGCGGCGCATGGTCCGTCACGACGATGTCGATCGTGCCGTCTTCCAGCGCGGCGATGCAGGCTTCCACGTCGCGGCGCGAGCGCAGCGGCGGATTCATTTTCCAGTTGGCATTCAGGCCCGGAATGTCCTCTTCGCAGAGCAGCAGGTGATGCGGGCAAACCTCCGCGGTCACGTTAATACCGATTTGCTTCGCCTGCCGGATCAGCCGGATCGACTGCTCGGTGCTGACGTGGCACACATGGTAGTGAACCCCGGTTGCTTCAGCCAGCAGAATGTCGCGTCCGACGTGGATCGCTTCCGACTCGTTCGGAATGCCCTTCAAACCGTGTTTTCTGGCGAACTCGCCTTCCGCCACCGGAGCGCCTTCCACCAAGGAATTATCTTCGCAGTGCGCGATAACCGGCATGTTCATCGAGGCGGCCCAAGCCATTGCATCTTTCATCATTTGCGCGTTTTGTACGCCTACGCCATCATCCGTAAAGCCGATTGCTCCCGCTTCTTTCAAGGCAGCGAAATCCGTCAGCTCGCGTCCCAGCTCGTTCACCGTAATCGCCGCATAGGGCAGCACTTTGACCAGGCCAGCTTCCTTCGCTTTGTCCAAAACCAGCTTCACCGTTTCCGGATCATCCGTGATCGGGCGGGTGTTCGGCATGCAGGCGATTGTCGTAAATCCGCCCTTTGCAGCTGACAAACTGCCTGTCGCGATCGTTTCTTTATGCTCGAAACCCGGTTCGCGCAGATGCACGTGCATGTCGATAAAACCCGGCGTCACCAGCTTGCCTGCGGCGTCCAGCGTTTCTGCCCCTGCAGCCTGAACCTCCGTACCTTGATCGTAAATGCCTGTGATTACTCCGTCTTCCGTGGTGATCGTCTTAAGCTCCAGCTGTCCGTCCTCGTTTAACACCTTGGCGTTTATTATGATTAATGGCATAAGTACCTCCGCTATTTATACTGAAAGATGCTTGCTTGATCATGTGCCCGATAAATTTCCGTTTACGCTACTTCCCCTTGGCCGCGCTGCTTTAATGCCTCAGCGACTCACAGCCGCAGTGCCCGTTCCATAACCGCCATGCGGATTGGAACCCCGTTTCTCATTTGCGGGAAAATCCTTGATCTCGGGCTTTCCACCAGTGCGTCGTCAATCTCTACATCGCGGTTCACCGGAGCCGGATGCATAATGATCGTATGTCCGGCCAGCTTAGCCGCCCGCTCCTCTGTAAGACCGTACTGGAGGCGGTATTCCTCCGGCGATTTCAGAATCCCCGTTGCATGGCGCTCCAGCTGAACTCTCAGCATCATCACCACGTCGGCTTTCAGCGCTTCGTCCATTGTCACATAAGGAGCTTCTTCGGCAAGCTCCGGGGCCTGCATCGATTCCGGCGCGCAGAACTTGACTTTCGCACCGAATTTCTCCAGGGCCCAAAGGTTCGACCGGGCTACGCGGCTGTGCTTGATATCGCCGATGATCGAAACCTGAAGTCCCTTCAGGCTGCCAAATTCCTTCTTCATCGTGTACAGATCCAGCAGCGCCTGCGTTGGATGCTCGTTGTTGCCGTCCCCTGCATTCACCAGCGGAACGTTAACCTTCTCGGCCAGTTGGGCCAGAAGTCCGATCGGCTTCAAGCGGATCACCCCGGCATGGATGCCCATCGATTCAAGCGTCCGGACGGTGTCGTAGATCGATTCCCCTTTTTCCACACTGGAAGCGGCGGCAGCGAAATTCAGCACTTCGGCTCCAAGCCGCTTCTCGGCCATTTCAAAGGAAAACCGCGTCCGCGTGCTATTCTCGAAAAACATATTCGCGACAAAACGATCTTTCAGTACCGGAATCACCTTATCCGGCTGTTTCTCCCAATAAGCTGCTCTTTCCAGCAGCGATTCAATTTCGGTGCGGCTCAGATCCTTGAGCCCCAGCAGACTGCGTTCCTTCAGGATGGTTGATGTAAGGGCCATGTTAATTCCCTCGCTTCTGCGTAAGTCTGACTACATCCGTCTCGTCGCGTTCCTGGAGTAAAACCTCGATTTCCTCTTCCCGGGAGGTCGGCACGTTTTTGCCTACATAATCCGGGCGGATCGGCAGCTCCCGATGGCCGCGGTCTGCAAGCACCGCCAGCTGTATCGATTCAGGTCGTCCGCAGTCCATGATCGCATCCATAGCCGCGCGAATCGTCCGGCCTGTGAACAGCACGTCATCGACAAGAATGACTTTCTTGCCCTGTACCTCCATTCCCTTCAGCTGATCTCCCGCTGCAATGGCATCAACGTCGTCAACGTCGCTTTCCCTGTCGTCCCGGTAAGGAGTTACATCAAGTTCTCCCCATGGCACCGTTACGCCTTCAATTTCCTCCAGACGTTCCGCAAGCCGCTGGGCCAAATGTACACCTCGGCTTACTATCCCGACCAATAGACAGCCTTCAATTCCTTTGTTCTTTTCCAAAATCTCATGCGCAATTCTCGTTAACGCCCGGCGAATCGCAGCTTCATCCATAATGACACGGTTCTCGCTCATCCATAATCCTCCTCATCGTTGTGGGCTGCACCAGACCCTGCCCCGCATGGCTTTAACCTTCCAAAGGAGCTTTTCCCGATAACATAAATCTTCATAAAAAAACTCCTTGCCCATTCCAGGCAAGGAGTTCTCTAGCCGCGAACCTAAAGTCGCGACTGTCCAGAGGCTGTGCTAAAAAGTCCATAACTGTGCAGCACACAGTTAGAGGAACCCTCCGCAAACCTCGTTCACGTTACCTTGCCAGCCTCACGGGACTGATTTAAAGGTGCTATTTGATTACCGTGAATTATGACAGAAGACTGAGAACTTGTCAAGGTTCGGGCATGCCGAGCGATACAGGAAGATGTATGGATGATGAATAAACATATTATTTATTTTATAAAACCAAGTATCTTGTTAATAATTATACAATAAATCCGCATAAATATCCACATTCTTTTTTATTTAACTCAAAAAAGCCCATCGTTATAGACAACGTGGGCCTCATGCATGCATTCATTCTCTTGTCCTTGCTCAGAATTCAAAACTCTAGTACCTCTTTATTGAAACAGTTTGGCAGGCCATCCTGCTGTTACTTCGGCCGGATGGCCTGTATATAGACCGACTCTCCGGAAAAACCCGCAAGTTCTCCTTGTTCATCCGAATAAATCGAGAAAAAATCGCGTATTTCTTCTGGAGATTGCAGCAGCTTGTTCGCCAAAGCTTCTCTTTCCGCCAGCGGAAGACCAGCCCGCTCGCACCAATCCTTGAAAGGGAACGGTTTTGGAAAACAGACGGACATCTCTATACGAAATCCTGTACTTTCAATCAAATGAATCCACTCCGACTTCTTCCATGCCCGAACATGGCTTGGATCACGGAGCTTTTCGATCTCATTATAGAATTGATCCAAATGATCCTGCTCAGGGGATGCATTATCTATAAGCAGCAGCTTCCCGCCAGGTTTGACAACTCTCAGCGCCTCTGCGGTAAAGGCCGGGACATCTGTGAAATGATGCGCAGCGATCCGGCAAGTTACCCGATCAAAGGCTTCATCTTCAAACGGCAGCTTCTCTGCGTCCCCCTTTATGTAATTTACGTTGGTATGCCCGTTGCCTCCGATAAAACGTTCAGCAGCCGACAGCATTTCAGGGGTCAAGTCATAGGCCGTCACATGCTGAACAAGCGGTGCAAGCGCATTGGCTACATGCCCTCCCCCAGTCGCAATATCGAGCACCTTCATATTCGAGTCAGCTTCGGAATTTGATACGAGCCAGTCCAGATCTTCGCCTTTTGCGTGCTTTGGACTCGTCACGTACTTCTGGGCATTTCGGGCAAACTGCTGCTTAACCTGATTCTTCTTCGATTCACCCATCCACTCATTCATCGCAAACTCTCCCTCCGGCTTTCTGTTGTTAATGCTACAAAAAAGCATGGCCCAGGTATCTCCCCTTACAGCCATGCTTTAAATGCCACTAATGCTTACAAACTTTCAAATGTTCGTCTGGTCTTAAATGGAATTAACGCCCGCGAAGCTGCACCAGAAGCTGCTCCATATCTTCAGGCATTGGAGCGGCAAATTCCAGTTGCTCACCACTGCGCGGATGAACGAATCCGAGCACCGCCGCATGAAGCGCTTGGCCGTCCATCTTGATGCCTTTGCTTTTGCCGTACATCGGATCTCCGACCAGCGGATGGCCGATAAACTTCATATGCACACGAATCTGGTGCGTGCGTCCGGTCTCCAGCTTCAGCTCAAGCAGGGTATAATCGCCAAAGCGTTCAACCACCTGGAAATGCGTGACCGCATGTTTGCTGTTCTTCTCCGTTACCGTGAACATCTTCCGGTCAGCGGAATCACGCCCGATCGGCGCGTCCACCGTGCCTTGATCATGGCTCAGGTTGCCGTGCACCAGCGCAAAATATTTGCGTGTAACCGAATGGTCCTTAAGCTGAGCGGCAAGTGAAGCGTGAGCCAGATCATTTTTAGCGGCCATTAGCAGACCTGATGTATCCTTGTCGATCCGATGGACAATGCCGGGACGGAGTTCGCCGTTAATACCCGACAAATCCTTACAGTGAAACATCAAAGCGTTCACAAGTGTCCCGGAAGCGTGTCCGGGTGCCGGATGAACGACCATGCCTCTTGGTTTATTGACCACGATTACATCGCTGTCTTCATAATACACATCAAGCGGAATATCCTCCGGCACGATTTCAACGGCGCTTGTCTCTGGAATCTGGACGACCACTTCGTCTCCTGCCGCGAGCTTATAATTGGCTTTGACAGGCTTGCCGTTAACGGTAACATGACCGCCGTCGATCCAAAGCTGGATCTGGCTTCGGGAAACCTGCTCCTCCAGACCCTCTACAATATATTTGTCTATCCGTTGTTTAGCGTCCTTCGCATCAGCCGTCCATTCGTATAATCCCGCGTTATCCTCGGACAACAATGGCTTGTCCACTGAAGCTGAATGGTCTGACTGGTCCAAATTTCTCATAGATGATTGTCTCCTCGCATTGGATCGGCCGGCTTGGTTTTGTCCCGGCGGTTCTCCAGCAAAGTATCCAGAATAATTAAGGCAACACCGACTACAATACAAGAATCCGCGAAATTAAAAATCGGGAAAATATAGCTGCCAAACGTAAATTGCAGAAAATCAACAACTTCAGCGCTTACAGAGCGATCCAGGAAATTGCCGATAGCCCCGCCCAAAATGAGGGAAAGCGCGACGGGAAGCAGCTTCTGACCGTTCTTCTTCACCCGTTCCATATACCAGACGATTCCAATTACAACCGCAATGGTAATCACGATAAAAAACCAGCGTTTACCTTGTAAAATACCGAAAGCAGCGCCCTGGTTCCGGCTGGACGTAATCACAAAAAAATGCCCGATGATCGGAATTTCTTCCCCGATCTGCAGCTGTTTCGCAATCAGATATTTCGTTCCTTGGTCAACCAGAAAAGCGATTAAAGCGATCAAATAATACACCACAGTAGGTTGTCACCCCGTTTTGTCTTATGGCGTTCCGGCTTTCCCACTCAGACAGGATTAACCAAAACAAGCTTCCTTATTGTAGCACAGGGCCCAATATACCGTCCATGCACGAAAGGATTTTCCTTCTCTAAAATTAGGCCTTTTGGCGCAATCTAAACGGTAGCACCAGCGAATTTATATCTTCAGGAAGGAGTCCTGTCCGATGGATCACCTGACACAAAACGAACTGCAGCGTCTTGAGGAACAGCTTCTGGAACGAAAGCAGGACCTTGAACACCGATTGGAAGACAACGATCATTTCGGCATCGAAGCTTCTCTCCGCGACGAAACCGGCGAGCTGTCCACCAACGATAACCACCCTGCGGATGTCGCGACAGAAATGTTTGAGCGCTCCAAGGATTTATCGCTGCTGGAGCATGCCGAAATGGAACTGACCCGCGTTAACGAAGCCCTTCTTCGCATGCAGGACGGCTCCTATGGTATCTGTGAAACCTGCGGGGGTGCTATTGACCCGGAGCGTTTGAAGGCGATTCCTGAGACCTGCTACTGCCGCGAGCATAGTCCTCAGCAGCTCGTCTCAGCGAGACGTCCGGTGGAGGAAGAACTTTTGTATCCACCGTTTGGCCGAACCAGCTTTGACGAGCGCAGCGATGAGACCGAATTTGACGGCGAGGATGCCTGGCAGATCGTCGAAAGCTTTGGTAGCTCAACCTCTCCGGCTTACGCCGAGGATAACGAGGTCGACGACTACAATGACCTTGAGATTGAAGCCAGCGGTGAGCTGGACGGCTTTACCGAAGCTTTTGAAAGCTTTGTAGCCACCGATATTTACGGCAGCAATACCGTTTTTTACCGGAACGGCGTTTACCGCAAGCATATGAAAGAAACCAAACATCTGGCTTCAGAGGATTCACTTGGCAGAGGCTCCAACATTTATTAATGCGGTATAGCTAAAGCTGCAGCTGTCTTTGCACGATCCGGACCAGATCCGCGATATAATCGCCGATGATGGGCAGGTTAAGCGCTCCAAGCGCCTGCAGCAGATAAATGATGGTGGCCCCAAATAAAGTCAGCCCGATACCGTATCCAACGCCTCTGGCCGTTCCCGACAATAAATTCAGCCAAATCAGCCGAAAGGGTCTGTGAAGCAGTTGGGTGTAGTCTGCTATTCTTGATTTCTCCAGCTCATTGGCGAGCCAGACCGTCAGCTCATACATTTTGTTCATCCGGTCTTCCATATTCTCCGGTTCGGCTTCTGCGTTTATAACGGGCGGCTTATGTAATGGTAATTTCCCGTCTATTTTCCCGTCTTTGTTGTTCAGCTTCATGCAGGGTATCATCCTTTATTCTTCTCGAAAAAGAACCAAATAGCGCAAACGAGCCGGTCAGTTCCGAAGAAGGTCGACCTCGACCTTCTTCGGGCTGCCCAGCCCGTCCGCTATTCTTTAGCTTGTATTATAACCCTGCACAGGGAAGAGCATGCAGGCCCTCGATGAAATCAGGTTAACTGTGAACCCAGTTAACGTTTAAACTACAACCGTTACCCCGATTTTTTTGCTCCCCAAATCGATAACTTCCATATCAGCCGCTTCGCCGAAGCTCACGTCCGTTACCAGAACATTCTCTTTCAATACGTCCATAAACGCCGTGATGGCCTGCTTCAGCTCGTCGTCCACATGCAGTGTCAGCGCCACACGTCTCTCGATCGGAAGATCCAGCTTCTTGCGTGTATCCTGAACGGCCCGAACCACCTCGCGGACCCAGCCTTCCTGTTCCAACTCAGGCGTAAGGTCGGTATTGAGGGCTACAGTGATGCCATAGCCGGAAGCGGAAGCAAAACCTTCTTTGGCTGTCTTCTCAATCAGCAGCTCCTCCGAAGTAATCTGCAGCTCTTCACCTTCAGGAGAAACAACCGCGAGTTTGCCTGTCTCTACGACCTGGCGGGTATCCGCCGGTGCCATGTTTTTCAGGAAGCCCTGCAGGAAACCGACATTTTTGCCATATTTCTTGCCAGCTACTTTCAGGTTCAGCTTCAGGGTGAAATCCACAACCCCGCTGTCGCTGTTCTCGATTTCGATCTTCTTGACGTTGATCTCTTCTTTGATGATCTCTTCATAGGAAGCTGCATCGAAATCAGTGCTGAGCGAAACGACCAAGCCGGAGAGCGGCTGGCGGGTTTTGAGACCTGTTTCGTTCCGGACGTTGCGGGCCAGCTCAACGATTTGACGCGCTGTTTCCATATCCTGCTCCAGCGTTTGATCGATCAAAGCTTCATCCGCCTTCGGATAATCGGCCAAATGCACACTTTCTCCGCCAGTCAGGTTCACGAAGATGTCCTCCGAAAGCATTGGTGTGTACGGAGCCATCAGCTTCGCCAAAGTCACCAGCACGCTGGTCAGCGTTTGGTAAGCGGACAGTTTGTCTTCGTTCAGACCTTCGCCCCAGAAACGGTCGCGGGAGCGGCGGATGTACCAGTTGCTCAGCTCATCGACAAACCCTTCAATCGCTTTAGCCGGATTCAGGAAGTCGTTGACAGCAAGTCCTTTATCCACCGTGCCGATCAAGGAGTTCAAACGGGACAAAATCCAGCGGTCCAGTTTGTTCTCGGATGGTCGGTAGGCGTGCTCTTCAGCCTGATAGCCATCGATGTTCGCATAAAGCGTCAGGAACGCATGCGTATTCACCAGCGTATCAATCACTTTGGATTTGGCCTCTCCTACAATGCCTTTGGAGAAACGTTTGCTGTTCCACGGCGCACTGTCGGACAGCAGCGCCCAACGGAAGGCGTCCGTGCCGTATTCATTGATGATGTCCCAAGGATCGATGACATTGCCTTTGGATTTGGACATCTTTTGTCCACCTTCATCCAGCACATGCCCTGTCGCGATAACGGCTTTGTACGCCGGTTTGCCCGTGTACAGCGTCGATACGGCAAGCAGGCTGTAGAACCAGCCGCGCGTTTGGTCAATGCCTTCGCAGATCATGTCGGCCGGATACTGCTCGCCAAAGGTCGCTTCATTTTCAAACGGATAATGCTGCTGGGCGAATGGCATCGAACCGCTGTCGAACCAGACGTCGATTACCTCCGGCGTTCTGTTCATCACGGCGCCTTCCTGGAACGGCGACTTCAGCTGAATGCCGTCCACATACGGCTTGTGCAGCTCAATGTCCTCCGGAATATCGCCTACCGCCCGGGATCTCAGATCCGCGATGCTTTTAGGCGCATATTCCTTGCCCGTCGCTTCGCAGACCCAAACGTTAAGCGGTGTTCCCCAATAGCGGTTCCGGCTGATGTTCCAATCCACCAAATCCTCAAGGAATTTGCCGAAACGGCCTTCGCGGATATGATCCGGATACCATTGAACGGTATTGTTGTTGGCGATCAGCTGATCTTTGACCGCTGTCGTTTGGATGAACCAGCTGTCCATCGCATAGTAGAGCAGCGGCGTTTTGCAGCGCCAGCAGAACGGATAGCTGTGCTCGTATTTTTCCTTACCGTACAGCAAGCCCTTCTCGGACAAAGCTTTAACGATATCTACGTCCAGCGTTTCGTCTTTCACGAACCGGCCGGCAAAATCACTCACCACGTCTGTGTAGCGGCCCTGCTGATCCACGACGTTGATAAACTCCACGCCGTTGTCGCGGCAGGTCTTATAGTCGTCTTCGCCGTGGGCAGGCGCGATATGAACAATCCCTGTACCGCTGGATTCCGTTACGAAAGAAGCGCCCAGAATTTTCAGGCCGTTCTCCGGATGGATATAGCCGAATGGGGCGTCATAGGATTGACCGACCAATTCAGAGCCTTTCAGGCTCGAAAGCACTTCATAGTCACCCTTCAGTACGTCTTCGGCCAAATTTTTAGCCACGATGTAAGTTTCACCGTTTTGGATGGCACGTACATATTCCAGATCCGGATTCACCGCAAGCGCAGAGTTCGCCGGCAAGGTCCAAGGCGTTGTCGTCCAGGCCAAAACATAATCGCCGCTGTTCTTCAGTTTGAATTTGGCTGTGGCACTAAGGTCCTTCACGTCTTCATAACCCTGTGCAACCTCATGGGAGCTGAGTGTCGTCTGACAGCTAGGGCAATACGGGCTGACGCGGTGACCGCGGTACAGCAGCCCTTTCTCATGAATCGTGCCGAGAATGTTCCACACGCTTTCAATATAGTTGTTATCCATCGTGATATAAGGGTGGTCCAGATCCGTCCAGTAAGCAATCGCTTCAGTCAGCTCTCTCCACTGCTTCTCATATTCAAACACGCTCGCCTTACATTTCTTGACGAACTCTTCGATGCCGTAATTCTCGATTTCCTGTTTGCCGGAAATACCCAGCTGCTTCTCTACGCCAAGCTCGACCGGAAGACCGTGTGTATCCCATCCGGCTTTGCGCACGACGCGGTAACCGTTCATCGTCTGGTAACGGCCGATAAAGTCTTTGATTACACGGCCCAGCACGTGCCCGATATGCGGTTTGCCGTTAGCAGTCGGCGGTCCTTCGTAGAAGACATAATTCGGACGGCCTTCCCGGTTTTGGATCGTTCTCTGGAACGTATTCTCCTGCTGCCATTTAGCGAGAATCCGCTGTTCGCGTGCCCGCGCTTTCTCTTTCACATCGACTTTTTGCACTTGAAAGACACCCTCTCATGAATAATTGAAAACAACAAAAAAAGCCCCCGCCCCAAAGGGACGAGAACTATGCTCGCGTTACCACCCTAATTCCATAATGCGGCTGATTCTTACCACGAAGAAATAAGCCCATTATGACTCTCATAGCCCGCATGACTTCCACACGGGGCCTGTGTAACGGTAGGCTGGCCGGTCAAGCTTACACATTCAAAGACGGAGGCCTAACAGGCCTATAACCCACACCATACCTTGAATTTTCAGCTTCACATCTCCGGGATGATATACCTTCTGCGTGCTGAACATCGGCTTTCAGCGGCATGCCGACTCTCTGGGGAACAACCCCGCAGCGTACGAATTCCCATCATCAATATTTCAATATAAGACTGACAATTAAATGTAATGTATATTGTATAACACTTACTTTAAATGTCAACCATTAAAAGCCCGTTTCAAGCAGTATCACCTGAAAAAGCAATTAATAAACTTCTCTTACTTCCCGCTCACGTTGTTGTTCCTTGTCCGAAGCGCGGTCCTCTAAAGACTCCCACCCTTCTTGACTTAACAATTCAAGCTGCGCTTCTACCAGTGTCCGGAAACGGGCACGATAAATGGAAGCCTGCTTCTTCAATTCTTCTACCTCCAAAGAAACGCGGCGAGATTTGGACAACGACTCATTGATGATCCGGTCGGCATTCTTCTCTGCTTCTTTGATGATCAATTGCGCTTCCTTCTTGGCATTGTTTCTGACTTCATCCGCAGCTTCCTGGGCTACGATGATCGTCTTGCTTAAAGTTTCTTCAATATTGGCAAAGTGATCCAGCTTCTCTTGCACAGCGAGCAGCTGATTCTGCAATTCCTTGTTCTCGCGAATCACGATCTCATAGTCTTTAATGACCTGATCAAGGAATTCGTTCACTTCATCTTCGTCATAACCGCGAAGTCTTCTAGAGAACTCCTTGTTATGTATGTCCAGCGGTGTTAATGGCATGGGAAGCACCTCCTGAATGATTTAAACCGTGAATATACACACGCTTATTCCTCTAAATATATGCATCGATAAGCGTTTAACGCTGAAAATCGGTACAGCCTGTATTCCTTCACAGATTGGGTAAATCAAACTATTCGACAAGAAATCTCGAACTCCTGCAAAGGATTTATACAAATTTCCCGATTTTCACCCGGTACCTTCCCTTTTTCGTCATGCCTTCAAGCTCCAGCACTTTAAACCGGCCAAACCCCTGCAGTGAAACAACATCCCCTGCTTTGAGCGGCTTCGAAGGGTCCTCTTCCGTCTTCCAGTTCACCCGGCAGCGCCCCGCCTTAATCGGCGCAAGGATCTTGCTGCGGCTAAGCCGGAAAACATCGCCGGCAATTCCGTCCAAACGCAAAGAAGCCACCGTAATGTCCAGCGGCTCCTGAACCGAATCAGCCATCTTAAGCTGTTCCAGCTCCAGAATGTCCGTTAATACGGACACACGGTGTACCTGCCGAAGGTGCAGATTAAGGAAGTCCGCGATGTCGGCCGTTACGATCACATGACAGCCGTCTTCCCGCACATGGAAGTCGCCAATCACATCGCGCTTGAGTCCAAGCCCCAGAATAGCTCCCATGTAATCCCCGTGATCCAGCTCGGCAAGCCGTTCATCTTCCGATGTAACGCTAATCACCTTCATGTCCATCGGCTCGCTGTTCAGATCCCGGTAATCAGGCGCAATCAATGCCCGCCGTCTCTCTGCCCCATCGTAACCTCCGTCAAGCCGAACAGCAACGTCCGGATGACGGTTGGCAAGACTCGTCAGAATAAGGCTTTGCCGGGGGTCAAGGAACCCGGTAAGCTTCACTTCATGATAGTCGCCGGCATTCACTACCCATTCCCATGCCCGGTCGATAAACGGTTTCTCTTCAGGCAGAAAATGCACATAAATATCGTCCGTTCTTGCCATTTCAATAGAACACCAGACTCAAAATATATTTCAGCCCCAATACCGCATATCGAAGCGCAATCAATGCAATAATCGGCGAAATATCAATCATCCCCATAATAGGCGGGATAAAACGTCTGAAGACGGAAAGATACGGCTCCACCAGCTTGCCCAGCCATTCGCCAACGAAGCTCTCGCGAACATTCGGCAGCCAGGACATGAGCACATAGATAATAATCATGAAGTAGTATATCGAACTTAAAATATCAATTATACTAAAGATCAATTCCACGGTCACCTCATTCTGTTGTAGTCTTGTTCCTCGGTCAAAATCTCCGTGATGGACCCTGTAATTTCAACGGTATCCGGCGTACACAGAAAAATGTTCTCGCCGATCTTGGAAATACCGCCATTAAGCGCATAAACGGTTCCGCTTAGAAAATCAATGATACGCATGCCCTGATCCTTGCGAACACGCTGCAGATTCACTACAACTGTGCGGTGTGACCGCAAATGATCGGCAATTTCCTGAGCTTCATCGTATGAGCGGGGCTCATTTAGAATAACTTTGACATTTTTCTGGGAATGAATGCTGACCACATTGCTCCCCCTCTGATTTTTACGTTGTTCAAAGCTTGGGGTTTCAATTTCCTGCTGTTCAGGCTCAAAAACTTTCTCGCGTTCTACGACTTCCTCTTCCTCCTGGAGCCCCAGAAAGTTCATAAATCGGTTCATCACGCTCATTTCGACTCCTCCTCTCCTTTCCCTACCAAAAGAGACCCCAGGCGCAGCCAGGTCGCGCCCTCTTGCACTGCGATTTCGAAATCGTTCGACATGCCCATGGATAATTCAGTCAGCGGTTCGCGGCTCACCTTCATTCCATTCAGCTTGTCCCTCAATTCCCGAAGCTCCCTGAAGACGGGCCGGGTATCCTCCGGCTGCGCTTCAAAGGGAGCCATCGTCATCAGGCCAACGACCTGCAAATGATGAAATGAGGCTAATCCCCTGATAAACTCCGGCGTTTCTTCAGGAGTTAAACCCGACTTACTCTCTTCGCCCGAAATGTTGACCTGCACAAACACTTTAACCGTAAACCCGGCGGCTGAACACCTCTTCTCCAGCTCTTCCGCCAAAGACATACGGTCCAAGGAATGGATATATTCGAATTTGGGGATGACATCCTTGACTTTCTTCGTTTGCAAATTCCCAATGAAATGCCAGGTTCCGCGTCCTTCGAGCGCCTCCCACTTGGGAGCGGCGTGTTCGATCCGGTTCTCCCCGATCTGATCCAAACCCGCCTCCAGAACAGCTGCTGTCTCTGCCATGGATACGTATTTGGTCACCGCCACAACCTTGACTTCTTCCCTCTTTCGTCCGCTTGCTTCGCAGGCGCGCTGAATCCGCGCTTCAACCTGCTCTATCCGTTCTTTGAGCGACAGAAGAGATCACCTCTCCTTCAGGCCGATAAAGCTGGCCATTCTCCCTGTCTTACCATTCTCTTTCCTGTGGGAAAAGAAATTCTCCACATGGGTGCTGGTGCACCAACTTGTACATTCGATATGACTCGGCATAATTCCTGCTTTTATCATAATTATTCGATTTAATTCTTTCAAGTTCAGCAGCCAGCGTCCGGCATTGGGGGATTCCTTGTAGGGAAGAACCGTCCCATCCGGGTTCGCATTTCCATTCTTCAACCGTTCAAGCAGCGGCCACACCCGCTGCATCACGTTGTCATCGACCTCATAAGCCGCCTCACCGATTGAGGGCCCAATTGCCGCCAGCAGCTGTTCGGGCTGCGTTCCGTAGGTCTCTTTCATATTCTCTACCACCTGCCCGGCAATTTCCGCCACCGTGCCCTTCCAGCCAGCATGAGCCAGCCCGACGGCCCGGTGTACCGGGTCGAAGAAATACAAGGGGACACAGTCCGCATAAAAAGAAGTCAGCAGGATGCCGGGAACATCCGTCACCAGGCCATCCGTCTCCTGGAACGCGCTCTCGCGGTCCAGTCTGCCTTTTCCACGGTCCCCCGCAGTGACGACAGCTACACGTGAACCGTGTGTCTGCTCACCGCAGGTCAAGGCCTCCGGTTCAAAGCCAAGCGCCTTGACAAGGCGCAGGCGGTTCTCCAGCACGGCTTCCGGCCGGTCCCCCACATGCAGCGCCAGATTCAAGCTGCTGTAGGGCGCCTGCGAAACCCCGCCGCTTCGTCCTGTGAACCCTGCCGCAAGCAGCGGTTCAGCCGCCGTCCATGTTTGGAGTTCCAAAATTTGTGGTTCTCCTTCTCTATACGTTGTCCCGATAAACGGTTCCATATGCTCACCTCGTCATAAAGCCTGCTTTACTTTCCGCAGCTGATGTTTGTGACCAGTGTATCATATTTCCGAAGAGCTTTTCCCGCGACATGACAAAAAACCTTTTAATAGTTCCGGCGATCCCCGCGCCCTTCTTTCATTTCCCGATATTCGCGGGCGTCCCGCTCCGCATAAGCCATCCGGTCCGCTTCAGACCCGCTCGGCGGGCTGGCTTTCGGCTCTTCCATTTTGACGAGGACGACGTCGGAGCCGATTTTGACGATATTTTTCCAAGGAATAATGAGATCGCTCCCCCCGCCGAACAGTCCCATAAATTTGCTGTAACCGGGAACGACGATCGCTTCAATCACCCCTCGGCCCAAATCAAGCTCCAAATCGCTGATCTGCCCCAGACGGCGTCCGTCCACAACATTAATAACATCTTTGGTTTGAAAATCGGAAATTTTCACTTGTATCCCCCGCTCTCCATCATCCTTTGCTTGGTCTAATATATGTGCGCATTGGACGATATAGCCGAAAAACTCAAGTCGCCAGAGAATAAAAGCCGGGACATTACCCGCCGCAGCGTGCCCCTAAGTGTGGTCTTAACATGGCTCTTAACGCGGCTCTTAGCCCTATCCTTTAGACAAACCTGCGCATAAAAAAAACGATCCAAAAAGGATCGTTTATGACTTCACATGTTTCTGCATTTGTACAATAGCGGATTTCTCTAAGCGGGAAACCTGGGCCTGGGAAATGCCGATTTCATCGGCGACCTCCATCTGTGTTTTGCCTTCAAAGAAACGCATAGACAAAATCATTTTCTCCCGTCTGCCCAATCTCTGCATCGCTTCGCGGAGCGCAATGCCTTCAATCCAGGAAACGTCCTTGTTCCGGTCATCACTGATTTGGTCCATGACATAAATCGGATCCCCGCCATCATTATAAATCGGTTCAAACAATGAGACAGGGTCCTGAATGGAATCAAGTGCAAAAACAACGTCTTCCTTGGGAAGACCAAGCGCTGCCGAAATTTCAAGCACAGTTGGTTCTCTTGAATTCTGATTCGTCAGGCTGTCACGCATTTGCAGCGCCTTGTAAGCAATGTCCCGCAGTGAACGGGATACCCGGATCGGATTGTTGTCCCGCAGATACCTGCGAATTTCACCGATGATCATCGGCACAGCATAAGTTGAGAATTTGACGTTCTGGGACAGATCGAAATTGTCTATTGCCTTCATGAGACCGATACATCCGACTTGAAACAAATCATCGACGAACTCGCCCCGGTTGTTAAAGCGCTGGATAACGCTGAGCACGAGCCGCAGATTTCCATTGACCAACTTTTCTCTTGCTGCTCGCACGTGGTCCTGCTGCAAAGACACAAATAGTTCACGCATTTCCGCATTCGTTAGCACTGGCAGTTTCGCGGTATCCACACCGCAAATCTCGACTTTGTTTCGAGCCATCGTGTCATAACCTCCCAAGGTGAAACATTAATGTTCATTATCTCCTTGGGCTGTCTTTTTATTCCTGAAAAAGTTTAAAGAAGGGGAAGCCTTCCCTCCTTGTACCTAAACCATTTTGTTAAACTCCTTGCGCAGCCGCTTGATGATCCGTTTCTCCAGGCGGGAGATGTAGGACTGTGAAATACCGAGCAGATCGGCCACATCCTTCTGCGTCTTCTCCTCCCCTCCCTGCAGGCCGAACCGGAGCTCCATGATCATTCTCTCCCTGTCGGACAGCTTATCCAGCGCTTTGTGCAGCAGCTTGCGGTCCACCTGCTCTTCGATGTTCCGGTAAATCGTATCATTCTCCGTACCCAGCACGTCGGACAGCAGCAGCTCATTGCCGTCCCAGTCAATGTTCAGCGGTTCGTCAAAGGAGACCTCGGTGCGGATTTTGTTATTACGGCGCAGATACATCAAAATTTCATTCTCAATACAACGCGAAGCGTATGTAGCGAGCTTGATCTTTTTCTCCGGGTCGAAGGTGTTAACCGCTTTGATCAGACCGATCGCCCCGATCGAAACCAGATCCTCGATATTAATGCCTGTATTCTCAAACTTTCTGGCAATATAAACGACAAGCCGCAGATTACGTTCAATCAGCATCGCCCGGATAGCCGTATCCCCGGAAGACAATTTCTGCAGTAAATATTCTTCTTCTTCACGGGTCAAAGGAGGCGGAAGCGCCTCACTGCCCCCAATATAATAGATCTCTTCGCTTTTGAGCCCGAACATAAACAGAAACCGATAATACTGAAGCTGCAGGCGCAGCTTTAATTTTACACCCATGCCTGTTTTCCTCCCAAGTTTGCATCATGTGGTCAACTGCTTTTCCGCTCTGCTTCAAGACCTGTCTGAGTAGACAATTCCTTAGCAAAAGAAACTTGTGAACCTTCCTGTTCTGTGCCCGGCTCTACGAGCGCAGGATGGATGATGGCCTGATATGCCCCTTCGGCTGACAACTTTCCTCCATCCAAACCGATCAGCACCCGGCGGGATACATGCATTTGTTCTCCGACTCTAATCCGGACTTCGTCCGGTTTCATAGCAAGCATAAATTGGGAGCTTTTGTTGATCCCCCGGTAAGGCACGAGGCGCAGACGATCTCTCCACGGGAACACGTCCATTTCCCCAAGCTCGAGCAGAAGGTTGTCCGCTTGACCTTGGGCGAGCTTCTCTTTCCAGCCGGAAGGCAGCACATCCTGCCAAAGCAGTGCTTCCATCACCATAACCGGCATACGGGTCAGCGGATCCGTCAGCTGGTTGCCGGTGTCGATAAGACCTTGACAATGAATCGAATGGCCTTCAATCAAAACCTCAACTTCACCGGTGTAGGCAGCCAATCTTTCCTGCCTTTGACGACTGTTCTGAACGGCTTTGAAGCCCAAGAGGACGACCGCAAACCCGACAAGCGAGAAGATGGAACCTACCTTAAGCCTGAAGCTCATCCCGCCCGATTGGGTAAACATGATTCCGTTCCACAGCTCACTGGAGCTCATCAGCAAATAATGAATGCCCAGGATGCCGCCGGCGGCAACGAAATTCACCACATAAAAGGCTCCCAGATTGCGCATATAATTCTGCAAGCTGCCAAATCCGAAAGCCAGCCACAACATCACAACAGAGAATAGAAATTTAGTGAGGAACGTATACATAAATGACAGCTGAGGTAAAAACATCATCAAACAGTAAAGCGCCCCTACGACGGCCGATAAACTGACTCGCCAGATCTTCGGCTTCTGCTTGCGCATCCAGGCAGTAGTCAGCAGCAGCGCACCATCGATAAGCAGATTGGTCAAAAAAATCAAATCGATATAAACTACCATCTATTCACCTGCCCATATTCCCTGCAACTAGGTGCGCACGGCAGTTCAACATCAATGGAGCCGGCAGGGATGTGTTTAAGTATAAAGAGATTCTGACAGGAAGTCTGTCAAACATTGAAGGCGAACAGCAGACTTTTTTTGTCGGACGATTTGGAATTGTGGAGGGGACAAGCAGGGGAAAATAAAAAGCCGAACCCCGGAGATCCAAGGTTCGACTTTAATGAAAACTAGTAATGAGAGCTTATTCGTTATTGTTGCGGCGGTTGCGAAGGAAGGTAGGAATGTCGAGCTGATCCGGTGTAGCTTGGTTGCCGAAAGGACGCAACGAAGAATTCCGGTTGTCCACCTGCTCACTTACACCTGCTGCCGGTTTGCGTGACGGAATAGCTGCGTTAGACTTATTCTCAAAGCCTGTTGCAATGACCGTAACTTTAATTTCTTCCTTCAGGTCTTCGTCGATGATGGCACCAAAAATCATATTCACTTCCGGATCGGATGCTGAGATTACGATTTCCGCAGCTTCATTGACTTCATACAGCGACAAGTTGGAGCCGCCGGTAATGTTCATGATAACGCCGCGTGCGCCTTCGATAGAAGTTTCGAGCAGCGGGCTCATGATCGCTTTGCGTGCCGCTTCAGCTGCACGGTTCTCGCCTGTAGCGAGACCAATCCCCATCAGGGCAGAACCGCGTTCGGTCATAATCGTCTTGACGTCTGCAAAGTCAAGGTTGATCAAGCCCGGTACGGCGATCAGATCGGAAATCCCCTGCACAGCTTGACGAAGAACGTTATCCGCTTCACGGAACGCTTCCAGCATTGGAGTTTTCTTGTCCACGATCTCCAGCAGGCGGTCATTCGGGATTACGATCAAGGTATCGACTTTCTCCTTCAAGCCTTCAATACCCAGCTCGGCTTGAGAAGAACGTTTGCGGCCTTCAAAAGTAAACGGACGAGTCACGACGCCTACAGTGAGCGCTCCGCATTCTTTGGCAATCTCAGCGATGACAGGAGCCGCACCGGTTCCGGTTCCGCCGCCCATGCCTGCAGTTACAAACACCATGTCCGCGCCTTTCAGCGTATTCGCGATCAGTTCGCGAGATTCCTCTGCAGCCTTCTTGCCGACATCAGGATTAGCGCCCGCGCCAAGGCCGCGAGTCAGCTTATCGCCGATTTGCAGCTTGTGTTCGGATTTAGCCAGATGCAGCGCCTGAGCATCCGTGTTCACCGTAATGAATTCGACGCCTTGAACGCCGTTTTCAATCATCCGGTTGACCGCGTTACTGCCACCTCCGCCCACGCCAATCACTTTAATTTTTGCTAAACTTTCCATTTCGAAATCAAATTCCAACATACTCTTCCAATCCCCCTCGTGTGTGCCTGGACGGCCCGTCCATCGTTAAGACGCTGTCACTATATAAATTCACTGAAAATATTCTTGATTCGTTCCACAAATCCCGTCTTGCGCGGATTCTCCGGGGAAGGGGCAGGTTTGCTCCGATTCGCCGGCTTCTTGGGAGCACTCGCTGCAGCTGTCGTGCTGCGTACCCGCAGGCCGCGAATCACATTGTGCAAAATCCCTACGCCGCTTGTGAAGCCCGGGTCCCTTACGCCGATGTAATCAGGCACCGCAATGCGTACCGAGGTCGCCAGCTCCTGCTGCGCCACCTCAAGAAGTCCCGGCATGGATACCGTTCCCCCCGTAAGGATATAACCTCCCGGAAGTTCGGTATAACCAAGACGTTTCACTTCCTGGCGGATAAGCTGGAAAATCTCCTGAACACGCGGCTCCGCAATGGCTGCCAGATCCTCCTGGGTAAACTCCTTATCGACATTGCTTCCGATCCGGGTTACTTTGAAGGTTACATCCGGAGCAGCAGCTTCAATCCAAGCACAGCCGTATTTAAGCTTCACTTTCTCCGCTTGATCGGTCAACGTTCTAAGGCCATAGGCGATATCGTTGGTAATAAACTCGCCGCCGATCGGCAGTGTGGATGTTGCGGCAATTGTGCCGTTTTCAAAAACGGCAATGGTGGTAGCGCCTGCGCCGATATCAACCAGAACCGACCCCATTGTTTTCTCGTCTTTGGAAAGAGCCAATTGGCCGGCACCCAAGGAGAGAAGAACCAAATCCTTAATTTTGAGCCCCGCTTTTTCTACACAACGCAAAAGGTTATGTATTGCTGTCTTGGATCCGGTAATAATCGTCGCTTCCACTTCCAAGCGAACCCCAATCATCCCTCTCGGGTCCTGAATTTCCTCCAGGCCATCCACTACATACTGCTTGGCCACTACATCGATAATTTCGCGTTCCGGCGGAACAGCAATCACTTCGGATGCTTTCAGGACGCGTTCGATATCTTCTTCACCGATTTCGCGATCCTCATTCGAAACGGCCACAACTCCGTGACTCGTCTGAAGTCCGATATGATTCCCGGAAATGCCAACATAAACTTCGGATATTTGAATACCCACCATACGTTCTGCATGATCTATAGCATTTTTGATAGACTGCACAGTTTGGTCAATATCAACAATCGCGCCCTTGCGAATGCCTTCCGAGTCGGCAGATCCAACTCCAATAATATTAAAGGTTCCGTTGCTTACTTCCCCGATAATAGCCCGAACTTTGGATGTACCGATGTCCAAACTAACAATGATGTCATTGTTGCTCAAGTCCTTGGCACCTCCTGTAATCAGTAATAATAATTGTTTATGAGTACATATACTAAACTATAATATTCAACGTCACTAACCCGTTCCCTCTTTTTTCTACATTTTTTTTACCATCAAAGGCATGCCAATTTCAACCAACTAAAGCGAGTTGGCCGCTTTGGGCAGTTAAAAGAGAGGTAGACTGGCAGATAGTCCATAAAATGTATTCTACCATTGATTTCTACTCGTGAGTAGTGCCATTTTCCCCTTCTTCATCCTGGGAAGGATCCACAAAAGGCACATAAGTATCGGCTTCCAGCATCGTAATCAGACCCGGCTGCTGTGTTTCGATAATATCGTTCAAATATTCGGCCTTCTCAGGCAGTAAAGAGACGGTTGTCAAAACCTCAAAACCGGAACGCGTGTACAGCTTGATCCGATCCGCAAAGGAAAGCGTCGGCGACGGCAGAATCTCCGAGAAATCGGAAGTCAGGTCATTGGGCATTTTAGCGAGCGTCGAGCAAAGCTTGAGCAGGTTAACCTGATCTTTCTCCCAGCCGGTCAGCATCGGTTTCTCCAGCGAAGTTCCCTGTTTGACCAGCACCTTGCTGCCGTTCGACAGATAAGCCGTCAGCTTGCCGTCATTGGATAGTTCATATGCGACCGAAGGATATTCTTTGATCGTAATGTCCACAACACCGGGAAACCGCTTGTCCACTGTTACGTTTTGAACCGAAGGGATCTTCGAAATTCGTTTGATGATCGTCCCTGCGCTTGTCCCAAAGAAACTTTCCCCGACCTGGAGTCCGCTTTGTTTAAGCAGCTCCTCGTTGGTGGAATAGGTACTGCCTCGGAAGTCGATTTCCGAGATTTTGCTCAGGGATGAGCGGAAAAACAAAACGCTGAGCAATACAATAAACAAGATGATCAGCAGCAGCACTACTTTCCTGCTCGTGTTCTTCTTCGGTTTAGGATTCTTTAAAACGGGAATATTGGATTTAGGCATAATCATCTCCGAAAAAGCCTTTGATCCCCTCCAGCAGGAGGGGATGACAAGAGGCGTATATTCAAGCCGGGTCGAGCTGCTTCAGCAGGGGTGTTTCACGATAAACCACGGCGCCCAGCGATTGGAACATCTCTTCAATACGTTCATATCCCCGGTCGATATGATGAATCTGTTCTACCGTCGTTTTCCCTTGGGCAGCAAGACCTGCTATCACTAACGCTGCACCGGCCCTAAGATCCGTGGCCTCAACGGTAGCGCCGTATAGACGAGGGACACCCCGGATAATCGCCGAATGCAGATCCACCGTAATATCGGCTCCCATCCGCACCAGTTCACCCACATGCTTAAACCGTCCTTCAAATACGGTTTCTTTGATGATGCTGGTTGCGTCCGCCAAAGAGAGCAGTACCATAATCTGAGATTGCAGATCCGTAGGAAAAGCCGGATAAGGCGATGTCACGATACGGTCTACCGCTTTGGGACGCGTCAATCCGTTGACACTAATTATATCATCGTAAGCCCTGATTTGGATACCGGCCCGGCGCAGCACATGCAGCAGTGACACCAGATGCGACGGGTTGCTGTTCCGGAGCGTAATGCTGCCCCGCGTGGCTGCTGCCGCGATCAGCGCAGTTCCGGCTACGATGCGGTCAGGAATGATTTCGTATTCGCAGGGAACAAGCTTCTTCACGCCCTGAATCGTAATCGTATCCGTTCCGGCACCGCTGATGGATGCGCCCATGGTGTTCAGGAAATTCTGCAAATCCTGAATCTCCGGTTCACGTGCCGCATTGGTCAGCGTTGTCCTTCCTTCTGCCAGCACGGCGGCCATCATAATATTTTCGGTTGCCCCGACACTTGGAAAATCCAGATGGATATCCGTTCCTTTAAGCTTTGCTGCAGCACAGCGAATTTGGCCGCCGGATTCCTCAATGACGGCCCCAAGCGCTTCCAGACCGCTTAGATGCATATCAATTTTGCGTTCCCCGATTGCACATCCTCCAGGCTGATAGATAAACACTTCTCCGAATCTGGCGAGCAGCGGTCCCATCAGAAAGATGGAGGATCGCATCAGCTTCATCAAATCTTCAGGCACATGGGATGAATCGGCTTTGGAAGAATCAATCGTCACTTCATCGCCGTTTCTTACGACTTCACATCCAAGACGGGTTAATATGCCCAACATGACCTCAATATCCAGCAGGCGCGGAACATTGCGAAGACGTACTGTCCCATCGGCCAGCAAACTGGCCGCCATAATCGGCAGAGCCGCGTTCTTCGCTCCATGGATTCTAATGGTTCCTGAGAGGGGTTTCCCGCCTTCAATCACCAATTTGTCCAATGTATCACCTCCGAGTTTACCGCTCACCCACCACAAATACTTCAGGAACGAGTTCAACTCCGTAATGGCTTGCAATCGTACTCCTGATTTGATTCATGAGAGTGAGAACGTCCTCCGCTTTCGCTTGCCCAGTGTTGACGATAAAATTGGCATGAACCCCGGAAATCTCGGCGCCGCCTACCCGGGTTCCTTTTAAACCCGCCGATTCGATCAGCCTTGCGGCAAAATCGCCGGGGGGATTCCGGAACACACTGCCGGCGCACGGCATTTGAAGCGGCTGCGTATTTCTGCGCCGTTCCTTAAAGGCGGCCATGGAAGCTCTGATGGATTCCGCATTGCCTTCCTCCAGCTCGAATACAGCCCCGACTACAGCCCCTTTCGTGCCATGAAGGAAAGAATGCCGGTATTGAAAGCCCATTCCCTCAGCCCCGCAGGTTACCAATTCACCGTTCTCCAGTACAATTTCAGCAGACTTAAATACTCGCGACACATCAGACCCGTGAGCTCCGGCGTTCATATAAACGGCGCCGCCGACAGTGCCAGGAATTCCCGAAGCAAATTCCAGTCCCGTAAGCCCTCGTTTGCCGGCCATTATACTTAGACTGACGAACGAGGTTCCTCCGCCGGCCTGCACTTCCCTGCCCCGGAACTCGGCAAATTCAAAAGACTTGCCAAGCTTGATCACAGCTCCGCGGATTCCTTTATCAGAGACAAGCAGATTGGAGCCTTTGCCCAGCAGCATCCAGGGCACGCGCTGCTCGTGAAGGAACCGGATCAACGTCTGAAGCTGGCCTTTATGCTCGGGGATTACTAGAACATCCGCTGGTCCGCCGATCTTCCAAGTAGTATGTCTGGACATCGGTTCGTCCGGCAGGACGGCACCGGTCTCATGTTCGGTTAACTGTGAGATCCATTGCTGCAAGCGTAATCCCCTCCTATGAGCTTCGGCTGCCTTGCTCCGCAGATCCCAGTAGCTTCGGGCCGATGCCGTCTGCCATCCCGTTCATGTCGCTGGCTGCATTCTCTTCGGGTGATTGTCACGATTATAGGGTATCTTATGAAAACCTCTTACAGAGTGTGACAATTGCCCGTATGAGCAGTAAGGTCTTCGGCCTCCGCCCCAAGTCCCAAAGGCTCCCCGCTTCTGTTTTGCTGCCCTTAGGTATTCCCTGGCTTTACTCGCTGCTTACCTGTCTTCAGCCTTTACTTCCAGCCAAACCGCGCAGAAGCTCCACGATAACATGAGCCGAATCCGGCTTGCCCAGCTTCCGGGCTGCATCAGCCATCGCTTCCCTGGCCGGTTCATCCTTCATCAGCCGCTGGATCTCCTGAAATAACGTTTGTCCGGAGAGATTTGTTTCCAAAATGACGGAAGCTGCTCCTGCGGCTTCCAGGTTGCGAGCATTCTTCTCCTGATGATTGTTCGTTACGTTTGGCGAAGGAATCAGGATCGAAGGAATGCCGAGCGACGTTACCTCAGCCAGGAACGAAGCCCCGGAACGGCCGGCGATCACCTTCGTAGCCGCCAGCACCTCAGGCATGTTGTGTATGTAAGGCAGTACATGAAGCCTCGATGGCATCCTGCCCGCTTTTTTGCGAATTTCCTTTACGGTTGCCTCATAATAGCTTTCTCCTGTTACATATACAAAATGGACATTCGGCAGCTTCTCGGTTAAGGGAGCCATGTCAATCATGGCGTCGTTAATCGCTTTAGCGCCTCTGCTCCCTCCAGCTACCAATACCAGATCACTGCCAGCCGGAAGTCCTAGGGAAGCATATCCGCGCTCCTTATCGGCTTTAAAGACAGTCGTCGCCCGGGGATTCCCCGTGTATTCTACCGCTTTGGCCGCCGGAAAAGCCTGCTCTGTTCCTTCAAAGCTTACAGCCACCGTATTTACATATTTGCTTAAAAACTTGTTGGTCAGCCCTGGAACCGCATTCTGCTCGTGAATGACCGTCGGGATGCCCAGCTTTGCTGCGGCATACACAACAGGACCGCACACGTAACCCCCTGTGCCGATCACCGCATCCGGCTTAAATTCTTTAAGCAGCCGCCTTGATGTGCGAACCCCTTTAATAAACCGCATAACCGTCTTAACGTTGTCCAATGAAAGCTTGCGGCGGAAGCCCGTAATTTCGATAGCTTCAAACCGGATATTTTCCTTCGGAACAAGCTTGCTTTCAAGCCCTTTGGTTCCTCCGATATACAAAAATTCCGTTCCCGGAACCTCTTCACTGAATTGCTTCGCTACGGCAAGCGCCGGATAAATGTGACCGCCCGTGCCGCCGCCCGTGAGCACAATTCGCATAAGATCACCTCGCGTGCCGGGATAGATTCAGCAGGATGCCCAGCGCCGTCAGCATCAGCGTCAGCGATGAACCGCCGTAGCTGATGAGCGGGAGCGTAATCCCCGTCACCGGCATCAACCCAATGACTACCCCGATATTAATAATTACTTGTATAGCTACCATGCCCACAATGCCGACGGCCAGAAAGCTGCCGAATTTATCGTCGATCGTCATCGCTACCCGCATGCCTCTCCAGACGAGAATCAGAAACAGGAGCAGCACCAGCGTACCGCCTATAAAGCCCAGTTCCTCCGACAAGATTGAGAATATAAAGTCCGTCTGCGGCTCCGGAACATAGCTGTATTTCTGCCGGCTCATGCCAAGTCCAAGCCCAGCCAGTCCGCCAGGTCCGATCGCATAAAGCGACTGGATGATTTGATAACCAGCGCCAAGCGGATCCGACCATGGATCCAGGAAAGCGGTAATCCGCTTCAACCGGTAAGGAGCCGCCAGAACGAGGCCCACAAACCCAGCTACCCCCAGCAGGGCTAGTCCGGCCAAATGCTGGAAACGTGCGCCCGCCGTAAAAATAATCAGCATAGCTGCCCCCATCATGACCGTGCCTGTGCCCAAATCGGGCTGCAGCATGATCAGGCCAAAGGCCAGTCCGCTGACACCGAGCGGAGGGAGCAAACCTTTCACGAAACGGCTAATGTCGTAAGTATCCTTGCTGAGCCAATACGACAGAAACAAGATCATGCCCAGCTTCATAAACTCCGAGGGCTGGATCCCGAACGAACTAATGCCAAGCCAGCTGCGTGCACCGCCGCGGACCGCACCGATGCCGGGGATCAGCACGATGACCAGCAGACCGAAACAGACCAGCAGACCCAGCTTGGCATATTTCCGCAGCCGCCGATAGTCGAAGTTCATCATAAAGAACATAGCAATCAAACCTAGGAAAGCAAACAAGAGCTGTCTCTTCAAGAAATAAAAAGAGTCCCCGTGATCATGAAACCCCAGCACGGACCCTGCGCTGTATACCATGACCATTCCAATCGCCAGCAGGCTCAAAATGCAGATTAGAAGCCAAATGTCCGGCGCACGGCGCAACTTGCTCATAAGCGGAAGCCACCTCATATGCAGAAGTAGGGGCTTGTCAGACACCCCCCTACTTAAAGGTTATGCACCGCCTCTTTAAAAATGCGTCCACGCTCTTCATAGGAATCAAACATATCCCAGCTTGCACAGGCCGGAGACAACAATACCACATCTCCTGTACCCGCCAGCCCTTCGGCTTCCCGGATCGCGCGGCGCAGCGTTTCGGCGGCGTCCTCTTCATTATCGACGACGATCACGGAGGATATCCCCGCCAGCTTGGCGACCTGCGCGATTTTCTCTTTGGTCTGCCCCAGGGTAACAACAGCTTTCACTTTATCCTGCAGAGAGGGCAGGAGATCCATATAATCGGATCCGCGGTCCAGCCCGCCCGCAATCAATACGATAGGTCCGCTAAGGGCGCCTAGCGCCATAGCAGTTGCTTTGGAGTTGGTAGCTTTGGAGTTGTTGTAATAGACAACACCGTTCTTCTCTTCCACAAACTCCAGACGGTGTTCAACACCGCGGAAGCTGCGGAGCGGCTCGGCCAGCTTGGCTGGTTCGGCTCCAGCAGCGATAGCGCAGGCTGCAGCCGCAAGCGCGTCCTCCACATTGAAACGTCCCGGGAGACCAATCTCCGAAGTGTGCACCAATGTGATCGCTTCTCCATCAGCTTTACGGTAAATGACTTGCCGGTCCAGGTTGTCATCTTCTTTATCGGCATAAGGAGGCTCGACGTAAATACCGCCCTGAGGCAGCCGCTCCGTCATGGAGAACGGCAGCAGCTGTGCTTGGATATAAGGCACAAGCTCACGGCAGACCGGGTCATCCCAGTTCAGGATCGCCGTATCGGTTTCCTGCTGATTAGCGAACAGCTTAGCTTTGGAGGCAATATAGTCCTCCATCGTTTTGTGATAATCCAGATGCGTCTCGACCACATTAAGCAGACAAGCGACCCGCGGGCGGAACGCCTGCGTGCCTTTGAGCTGAAAACTGCTGAGCTCAACGACCATATAGTCGTCCTCCGTCGCCTTCAGCGAAGCCTCCGTCAGCGGAATGCCGATATTGCCGGCAACGATCGGCGATAACCCCGCTGCTTCGAGCATTTTTCCCGTCCAGGTGGTCGTAGTCGTCTTACCGTTCGAGCCGGTGATGCCGATCATCGGAGCCTTGCACAGCCAGTAAGCAACCTCCACCTCGGTTACAACCTCAATCCCCAGCTCCAGAGCTGTCTGTACAGGAGGTGCCGTATAGGGGATACCCGGGTTTTTAATAACCAAAGATGTCCCCTTGTGAATCAGCCCCTCAGGATGTCCGCCGCAAACAACAGAAATTCCCAAAGCCTCCAATTCGGATGCTTCGGGACATTCGGACCTGTCTTTTTTATCGTTAACGATGACATTGGCTCCAAGCTTAAACATAACCTTCGCTACTTCGAGCCCGCTTCTTGCGAGGCCCAGGACAACGACATCTTGTCCGCGATAATGTTCAGGATGATTCATAACCTACAACCCCTTATTGAGATAAAGTCCGATACCTGCAAGCACAAGCCCAACCGCCCAGAAGGTCACGACAACCCGCCATTCCGACCAGCCGGACAGCTCGAAGTGATGATGGATCGGGCTCATTTTGAAAATCCGTTTGCCGCGGAGTTTAAAGGAACCGACCTGCAGCACCACCGACAGCATTTCAATCACAAAAATACCGCCGATCACGAGGAACAAAAGCTCGCTTTTGGTGACAATCGCAATCGCCGCGATCGCTCCTCCGATGCCAAGGGATCCGGTATCCCCCATAAACACTTTGGCTGGATGCGCATTAAAGACCAGGAAGCCCAGCACAGCACCAATCATTGCGGCCGCACATACAGCTGCAGGCAGTGAAGTCGCCTGAATGGCTACGACGGCAAAAGCGCCGAAAGCAATTGCGCTCACGCCCGACAGCAGCCCGTCAAGACCATCTGTAAAGTTCACCGCGTTGCTGACGGCCAGCATCATAACCACAATAAACGGATAATAAAACCAGCCGGTCCAGTCAAAGGAATAATCCGTGCCAGGAATGCCAATAGCCGTGCTGTGGCCATTGCGGATCAAGAGAATGCAAATAATAACGGAAAACAGGAGCTGGCCGAACAGTTTTTGCTTCGCCGTCAAACCCAGCGAGCGTTTAAACACGATCTTAATGTAATCGTCCAGAAAGCCGACCAGGCCGAATCCTAGAGAAGCGATAAGCAGCACATAAAAGTCGGTATCCATTTTATTCGTAAATTTCAGAAAGGCAATGGTAAAAGCCACCATAATAATGATGCCGCCCATCGTTGGGGTACCGGCCTTCTTCAAATGGCTTTGCGGGCCTTCGCCCCGAATCTGCTGTCCGAACTTCAGGCGGCGCAGCAGGGGAATGAACAGCGGTGCAGCAATCACGGCGAGAATAAAGGAAACGCCGATCGTTAACAGTATAAGTTGAAAATCCATAATGGGTCCCCTTTCGCTATGATTGATTTCTTGTAAAATGTTGAATGGCCTGCGCCACTTCTTCCAGCCGGTTGCCTCTTGAAGCTTTGACAAGCACCACGTCATCCGGCTGGATTATGGCCTCAAGCGCCTCAATCAGCTTCGACTTGTCGCTGAAAGCCTGCACCGTCCCTGCCGGCAGCTGCTCGGCAGCTCCCTCTGCAATAAATGCACCTAACGCTCCGTAAGTAAATATCAGGTCCGCTTTATCCGGTGTAATAAACAAACCTACCTCCCGGTGCATGTGCTCCGCATCCGCGCCCAGTTCCAGCATATCGCCCAGAACAACGATTCTGCGGCTATACCCGTTCATGGAGGCCAATACTTCCAAAGCCGCCCGCATCGAGGTTGGACTGGCGTTATAAGCATCATTTAGAATCGTAACGCCGCTCGTCCCCTTTAGGAGTTCGATTCGCATACCGGTCAATTTCGTCTGTTCGAGCCCTTGACGGATATTCTCGGCGTTCACCTTATAATGGGCTGCTACGGCCATTGCTGCCAGCGCGTTGGCCACATTATGTTTGCCCAGCAGCGGCAGCGTATAGGCGGTTTGCGGATAATAACGGCTGGCTGTAAAGGTTGTTCCGGCCTCCTGGAACATCATGCCGGTCGGATAAAGATCATTGTTCTCGCCTAACCCGAAGGTCAAGGTCTGAAGCCCTTCAGGCTTTACGGTTTCCCGTTCGCCCAGAACCTGAGGAATCAGCGGCTCATCTCCGTTGTAAACAAACAAGCCGTTCGGCTTCATCCCCGCCAGAATTTCCAGCTTCGCTCGGGCGATCTCTTCTCGGGATCCCAAATGCTCCAGGTGGGACTCGCCGATATTAGTCACGATCGCCGTTTCCGGATGCGCAATAGAAGAGAGCAGCTCGATTTCACGGCGGGCGCTCATGCCCATCTCCAGCACGGCCATTTCCGTATCCTCCGGCATGGAGAGGATTGTGATCGGCAAGCCGATATGATTATTATAATTGCCCTGTGTTTTATGCACCTTATAGGTGGTAGACAGAAGGGACGTTACAATATCTTTGGTTGTCGTTTTGCCGTTGCTGCCCGTAATGCCAATGACACGGGCCCCGCTTTGCTCCAGATAAGCTTTAGCAAGCTGCTGGAGGGCCAATAACGTGTCCTCCACCAGGATTACCGGACCTTCAGCCGGATAATCGTCTTGGCTGCGGGACCAGAGCACGGCTCCCGCTCCCTGACGAAGGCACTCGGCTGCAAAATCATGGCCGTCAAAGTTCTCCCCGACCAAAGGAACGAACAAAACGTTGTCTGTCAGCTTACGAGAATCTGTCGTAACGCCCTGAAGGAGAGCATCTGCTTCCGCATCCCGGCCGGCCGGCATTTTTAATTGTCCACCGCACATCGCGGCAATTTCTTGTAAAGTTCTTGTTATCACTTTGTCAAACCCCTTATAGCTTCTTTGGCAACGATACGATCGTCAAAATCATGAACCTGACCGCCGATTAACTGGTAGGTTTCATGGCCTTTTCCCGCAATCAATACTACATCTCCGGGGCTTGCCATTTCAATAACTTTGTGAATGGCTTCACGCCGGTCCTCAATCAGTTCGTATGGTGCCCCGGCCGTTTGAGGATCTTTAAGCCCCGCTTCAATGTCCAGCATAATCTGGTGCGGATTCTCGGTCCGCGGATTATCGGAGGTTACGACCACATAGTCGCTGTATTTCGCGGCGATTCCGCCCATAAGCGGGCGTTTCGTCTTGTCGCGGTCTCCTCCGCAGCCGAATACGGTAATAATCTTTCCTTCTGCAAACTCTTTGACTGTCTTTAATACATTCTCCAGTCCATCCGGCGTATGCGCATAATCAACAATGACCGCATACGGCTGGCCTTCCACCACAGCTTCGACCCTGCCGTCCACGCCTTTGACCGCTTCCAGGCTTTCCTTAATCAGCTCCAGCGGTATTCCTTCAAGCAAGGCTGCCGTAATAGCGGCCAGTGCATTATAAACATTGAATTTCCCTACCATTTGGAGCGTAATGTCCGCTGCTCCAGCAAATGTATCGACATGGAACTCCGTGCCCCGCGCCGTCACCTTGATTTGGGAAGCCTGTACATCCGCTTTCCGGTCGACTCCGTATGTAAGAACTTCTGCAGCTGTCTGTTTGGCAAAATAAGCGGACGCTTCGTCATCCACATTTAATACGGCGTATTTGCGGTCTGCCTCCTGCTCGGCATAACCATTGCCGAGGCGGGAGAAAAACAACCCTTTGGCCGCCCTGTATTCTTCCATCGTCTTGTGATAATCCAAATGGTCCTGAGTCAAATTGGTGAAGATCGCCGCACGGAATTCGGTGCCCTTCACGCGGCCCTGCTCCAGCGCATGGGAGGAAACCTCCATGACGCAATAGTCCGTTTTGCTTTCAGCCATCTCATGTAAATAGCTTTGCAGAACAAGAGCCTCCGGCGTCGTTCCGGACATGGGGTAAGCCGTGCCGTTCACCTTGCGCTGAATCGTGCCGATCAGCCCCGTCTTCTTGCCGGCATGCTCCAGAATACTCTCAATGAGATAGGTAGTGGTAGTCTTACCGTTTGTGCCGGTGATGCCAATGACCTTTAATTTCCGGCTTGGAAAATGAAAATACACATTGGCCAGAACCGCCATGGCAAGGCGTGAGTCCTTCACCAGCAGCTGCGGCAGCCGGCTGCCCGGCAAATGCCGTTCAACAACAAGTGCCGAAGCTCCTTTCGCTTCGGCCTGGGCGGCAAAATCATGTCCATCCACGGTGTGTCCCGGCAAACAGATAAACAGATCCCCGGAAACCACTTTCCGGGAATCGATCTGAATATTTTGGCAGGAGGAGCTCCCGTCACCGATAATTACCGAACCGGCCAGACAGGCCGCAAGATCTTTTAGCTGCATTGTATACCCCTCCATGTTCCATTTCACTAGTAGTATAGTCATCTTTACGTGGTTTAACTGCCGTTCTTGTCTTTCTGTTCCTGTTCTTCTACCGCAGAGTCGGCTTCTTTCTCGCTGCCCATATAAATCCGGATCGTTGAACCCTTCTGCACGCGCGCCCCTGCCTTGGGAGCCTGACTGATCACGTAGTTGCCGGAGCCCGATCTCGTCAGCATAAAGTTCGAATTCATATCCTCGTAAATATCATCAACTGACTGACCGACCAGGTCCGGCACCGTAACGGTCGGGGTTTCTCCGTATTTGTATTTCTTGTTGAGCTGATCAGCTCTCGGCTTAACGCCCATATATTCCAGTGAGCTCTTCAAAATGTTCTTGACGATCGGAGCAGCTACTACGCCCCCGAACTGAATGCCTTGCGGGTTATCTACCGCGGTATAAACAATGATCTGCGGGTCGTCCGCCGGCGCGAAACCGATAAACGACACGATGTGCTCGTTAGCCGAGTAACGTCCGTTCACGACCTTCTGCGCCGTCCCTGTTTTGCCGCCGACCCGGTATCCGTCAATAAAGGCGTTGCCGCCAGTACCGTTAGCCACGACGCTTTCCAGCGCGGATCGGATCTGGGCGGAAGTTCCTTCGGAAATAACCTTACGCACCAGCTCAGGCTGCACATCCTGCACCGTTTGGCCGGAATCCGGATTAATCCAGGCCTTCGCAACATGCGGCTTATACAAATTGCCGCCATTAATGGCAGCCGATACAGCTGCTACCTGCTGGATCGGCGTTACGGAGACACCTTGGCCAAATGCCGTTGTGGCCAGCTCGACCGGACCGACCTGGGAAGGCTTGAACAAAATGCCGTTTTCTTCACCGCCAAGATCAATACCGGTTTTGCTGCCGAATCCGAAGTTCTTAATATACTTGAAAAGTGTGTCTTTGCCAAGTTTCTGTCCCAGCGCAACAAATCCCGGGTTGCAGGAGTTCTCAACGACCTGCAGGAAGGTTTGGCTGCCGTGGCCGCCTTTTTTCCAGCAGCGAAGCGTGGCTCCTCCTACCTTGACATATCCCGGATCAAAGAAACGGTCATTCAGCAAATCGACCTTCTTCTCCTCTAAAGCAGCTGCGAGCGTAATAATCTTAAAGGTTGAACCGGGCTCATAGGTCATCCAAATCGGAAGGTTCCGGTTGTAGACCTCTGAAGAATAGTCTTGATACGAGCCGGGTTCATATCCCGGACGAGAAGCCATAGCGAGAATTTCACCATTCTTCGGATTCATCGCGATAGACCAGGCCCCGTCTGCGTTTAAGTCCGTCATGGCTTTATCAAGCTCACGTTCCATGATGCTCTGGATCGATTTATCGATCGTGAGCTGCAGCGTAAGACCGTCCTTGGGCTCAGAATACTTCTCATCCGAGCCTGGCATCAGCCTGCCTGCCGCATCCGATAGAAAAGAAATACTGCCGGGAATCCCGCTGAGCTGAGAATCATATTTTTTCTCCACGCCTGTTAAGCCCTGATTGTCAATCCCCGTAAACCCGAGGATATGGGCCGCAAGTCCACCATAAGGATAATACCTTTTGTTGTCTTCGGCAACAACAATGCCCGGCAGCGCCAAATCACGAATTTGCTGCGCCTTCTCCATCGTAATTTTGCGCCCGCCGGGCTTTAGGTACACGGAAGATTCCTTTTTGGAAATCAGCTTGAGCACCTGATCTTCCGTCATATCCAAAAGAGGAGCCAGCTTGCGGGCCGTTCCCGGCTTGTCTTTAATTTGGACCGGAATCGCCAAAATGGTCGGAGTGGTTACGTTGTAAGCAAGGGCGGTGCCGTTGCGATCCGTAATCTCTCCGCGTTTGGGCGCGAAGGCGATATTTCTGCGCCAGTTATCTTCGGCTTTCGCCGACAGCTCTTCCCCTTTGACCAGCTGGACATAAGCCAGCCTGACGATCAGTGCGGCAAACAGCACGCATAAAATCAACAACAGCCACAGCAACCGTTTGCGGATGGTTAATCCGGAAATCTTCATCATTGCGTTTCCCCTTTCTTCCCTGAACGCCGGGTGCTAAAGACAGCTTTGGGGAACACGCCGCACATTGCGGCTTGTCAGCTGTCATGTAGTACCATGCTTATTCAGAGCTTCGAGGGGTTAGAACAAGCTAGCCTGGTGGCTCACTGTCCTTAATGGTTTCCGTTGTTATACCGCCGTCCGGATCGGAATTATCGTCCGAAGAGGCGGATTCCATCGTCGTTGGCGGAGCCAGCTTGAGATGCGCCTTTCTGGATCCGTCCTTGTTAGAGGTTACAGTTTGACTCGTTACATACCCTTCTCCTTCGGCCGTCACCGAGATGCCCATCAGCGACAGCACCTCTACCGCATCCCTGAGCGATTCACCGGTTAGATCCGGGACGGCCATAGTCTTGCTCTCCTCTGTCAGCAGATAGATGACCTGCCCCGCCTCCATTGGCGTCCCTTCTTTCGGGAATTGAGAGATGACCTTACTGCCTTTGCCAAGCGTCTCATAAGCGATTCCGCTTTTGATCAGCTGGTTCGTAGCGTCCTTCAACGCTTTTCCTGTCAAAGCCGGAGTCGGATCAGAGGACGTGGTTTTGGCATTTGCTTTTTCGGTCGTCACATTCGCTTTAGGTACCCCCATATAAGGCAGGGCTTTGCTGACAATATCTTTAAAGATCGGCGCGGCGGCCGTACTGCCGCCCAGCTCCGAGTTCTGCGGCTGGTCAATGACCACCAGCATCAGGATTTTCGGATCATTCACCGGCGCATAACCAATAAAGGATACGATCGATTTGGAGTAATCATATTCTCCGTTTACAACCTTGACGGCTGTACCGGTTTTGCCCGCTACCCGATAACCGTCTATATAGGCATGACGGCCGGTACCGATCTTCTGGTCCGCTACGACCTGCTCCAAATAACTGCCTACCTTTTTGGCATTTTCCGGGGAAATAACCTGTCTGACCACTTTCGGTTTGGTTTCAGTCGTTTTTCCCGTATTCGGATCTGTGATCGACTTGATGATATGAGGCTCAAGCAGCTTTCCTCCATTGGCAACCGCGGATACCGCGGCAACCTGCTGAATCGGTGTAACGAGCAGTTGTCCGTGTCCATAAGAGGCGGCTGCATAGTCTGCCGGATACTGCATGTTTACGGTACCTTTCAGCTCACCGGGAAGTTCAATTCCTGTCTTTTGGCCGAAGCCGAATTTCTCAATATAATCCTTCAGCTTCTCAGGCCCAAGCTTCTCATACCCCAGCTTGACGAAAGCTACGTTACTCGAGCGTTTGACGCCTTCCAGGAAGCTGATGGTGCCCCAGCCGGACCGGTTGATGTCGTGAATCGTACGTCCCGGAACCCGAATGCTGCCGGATTGGTAGGTTTCGTTAGGATTAAACAAACCCTCCTGCACGGCTCCGGCCAATGTCACGATCTTGAACGTCGAACCCGGCTCATAAACCGAAGTCAAAGCATGGTTGGTAAAATTCTCCGGATTATAATCCTCCCAATAGGTGTTCGGGTTAAAGGTCGGCATATTGGCCATCCCTAAAATATCCATCGTATTCGGATCGGCCGCAATGACCGTCATACTGATCGGTTTCAGGTCATCATAGGCTTTCTTCATAGCTGTTTCGATATAATATTGAATAGTGCTGTCGATCGTTAATTGAATATTGTCGCCGTTCTTGACCGGCGTATACATCTTGTCCGCCTTAGGCACCTCGATGCCTTTCGGGTCCGCCTCATACTGCAGCTCTCCGTCTTGTCCTTCAAGCTGCTTATTATAATAAGCTTCCAGCCCGCTCACCGGCGCGCCTTCCCGATTCATATAACCGAGGATGTGGGAAGCAAGGGTTTGCTGCGGATAATAACGTTTCGTTTCGTTGACAAAAGAGATGCCGGAATCGCTGATATGATGCTCTTCCTTGATCTTCTTCTGCAAATCCTCGACCTTGTTCTTCACTTCCAGATCGACCTTCCAACCTTCAAGACGCACTTCACGCTGGGCGTACAAATTGCCATCCTTGTCCTTCGCACTGACAAGCGCCAGCAGCTCATACTCCGGTTTGTTCAAAATCGAATGAAGGCCTTCTACTACGTCAGACTGAATGTTATATTTGTCGATGATGCGCGGATTAACAGCAACGGTATAGGCCGGGATATCAACGGCAAGCGTATCGCCGTTCCGGTCCGTAATCGTTCCGCGGGTCGCTTTGATGACTTCCTTCTTGGACCACTGCTGCTCTGCATAATCCTGCCAGAATCCGGCGTTAACCACCTGAATCCAGAACACGCGTGTTATTAAGACAATAAAAAAGAGGGTGGTTAGTCCCCCTATAAGCAGCGTCCGCATTTTTATTCTTCTGGTCATGCGCTCAACCTTCCTTGCAACTTATTTCTTAGCCGTAGCAGGCAGATCCTCCGACGTGTCATCCGTAACGGTTCCATTCTCTCCATTGATTCTGATTCCATCTGTGTCAGGAACCACAAAACCAAGCTCATCCTGTGCTCTTTGCGGCACTTGATCCAGCAATTTCTGCTTCTGCACCTCGGATTCGGTGATTTGGGTGTTAAAGGTCTTGATGTTGTTCTCCGCAGTATGCACCTGCATTTTCAATTCATAAAGATAAGCATTTCTCCAGATCAGGAGACCTGCAATCCCGACTACACAGGCAATGGTAATCAAATAAAGCAGCTTCTCCCGCATCGGAAGATGCGATTTGCGGGTCACAACCTTTGTAGTTTCCCTATATTTGGGCGCTCCGTGTACTCTTTCAGCTGTTTTCTCTTGAACTGCAAGGTTGCCCCGCATATAAGCCATATTCATTACCCTCCACTACTTGTTGTTTTATGCTCTTGGCATATCTGGTCATTTACAGTTTCTCCGCGACTCGCAGCTTAGCTGAACGGGCACGCGGGTTTTGTTCCAATTCTTCCTCGGAAGGTATAATGGGCTTCCGGTTAATCAATTTCAGCTTGCCGTTCTCGCTTGCGCCGCAGGCACACATCGGCAGGTCCGGCGGACAGATACATTTGCTCACATATCCTGCAAAAATCTGCTTGCACAGCCGGTCCTCTAGAGAATGGAACGTGATCACCGAAACTCTTCCGCCGGGAGCCAAACAGTTCACAGCCTGGTGCAGACCGTCCTCAAAAGCACCAAGCTCATCATTGACAGCAATGCGGAGCGCCTGGAAACTTCGTTTGGCAGGATGCCCTCCTGTTCGCCTGGCGGCTGCGGGAATCCCCGCTTTAATCAGTTCTACCAGCTGCCCGGTTGTTTCAACCGGCGTTTCCTGACGGCTTTCGACAATCACCTTGGCAATCCGTCTGGAGAACTTTTCTTCCCCATATTGAAACAATACCCTCGCGATTTCTTTCTCCGGCCACTCGTTCACAATCGTTCGAGCCGTCAGGTCCGTCGAACGGTCCATCCGCATATCCAGCGGGGCATCCGAATTATAGCTGAAACCTCGTTCCCCTTCATCAAACTGGGGAGAAGATACGCCGAGGTCATATAAAATGCCGTCCACCTGCGGTACACCATCGACCTGCGGGACTTCAGAAATCCTCTTAAGCTGTTCCTCCAAATGGCGGAAATTACTTTTGACGAGAATCAATCTGTCCGCAAAATCCTTAAGCCGTTCTTTGGCATTCTCATGCGCCCAGTCGTCCTGATCAAAAGCAATAAGCCTTCCTTCAGGACCCAGCTTGGACAAAATAACTGAACTGTGGCCGCCGCCTCCAAGCGTACAGTCCACATAAATGCCGTCCGGCTTAATATGCAGCCCTTCTGTCGCTTCTTCTTTAAGCACTGTGATGTGATGGAACAAAGCTGCAAACCTCCAAATTCAATCCGATTCGACTTCTCTCTACAAAGACGTTTATCGGTATTTACAAATCAAAATTAAAATCGACAAGTTTCTCGGCAATTTCGTTAAAGGTATCCTCCGACTGATCGAAATACTGATTCCAGGTTTCACGGTTCCAGATTTCTACCCGGTTGGATACGCCAAGCACGACACATTCCTTCTCCAGCTTCGCATAATCTCTTAAATTGGCCGGTAAATTTACCCTTCCCTGTTTATCCCATTCGCATTCCGTTGCCCCGGAGAAAAAAAAGCGGGTAAACGCCCGCGCATCGGACTTCATCAGCGGAAGCGCCTTAAGCTTAGTCTCGAGCACTTCCCATTCCGACAAGGGGTAAACAAACAAGCAGTGGTCCAAACCCCGGGTGACAACAAAAGTGGTCCCTAAAGAGTCGCGGAATTTAGCCGGGATCGTAATCCGGCCTTTGTCATCAATGCTATGCTGGAATTCCCCCATAAACATCGGACTACCCACTCCTTAACCTCTTTGCCCCACTTTAACCCACTTTCCACCACTCATGAAATATTACTATTCTGCACCCTTTTTGTTTTTCCTGCTAAATCGTTAAAAAAAGTTTGTGGTAATTTCATACAAATAACAAAAAAATCCTCCCCCTGATTATGCAGGGAGAGGATTCCTTCACCTTACACGCACTTGTTTTTCATGCAGACGGCAGGGGGAAATGCCCCCCTCCCCGCTTAAGCCTGCCAGCTTTCCAAATACTTTCGTTGCTCGTCGCTTAAGGTATCAATCGCAATATTCAGGCTTTCCAGCTTGTATCTGGCTACCTGCTCATCGATTTCATAAGGAACGTTAATCACCGTTTTGCCCATTTCCTTGTAATGATCATTCACGTATTTCAAGCCAAGCGCCTGCAGCGCAAAGGTGGTGTCCATGATTTCCGCCGGATGTCCGTCCGCGGCCGCCAAATTGACCAGTCTGCCTTCGCCCAGCGCGTAAATTTTGCGGCCGTCCTTGAGACGGTATTCCTCGATATTTTTCCGAACGGTCCGAATCGATTCGCTTCTTGCTTCCAGATCCGGTTTGCTGAACTCGACGTCAAAGTGACCCGCATTGGACAAAATGGCGCCGTCCTTCATCACATCGTAATGTTCTCCGTTGATCACGTATTTGTTGCCTGTAACGGTGATGAAGAAATCACCCAGCTTGGCAGCTTCCATCATCGGCATGACGCGGAAGCCATCCATGTGAGCCTCGACCGCTTTGATCGCATCCACTTCCGTAACGATGACGTTGGCGCCCAATCCTTTGGCGCGCATCGCTACCCCTTTGCCGCACCAGCCGTAACCAACGACAACCACTGTTTTGCCGGCTACAACCAGGTTGGTGGTGCGGATAATGCCGTCCCACGCCGACTGTCCCGTGCCGTAACGGTTATCGAACAAGTATTTGCAGTAAGCATCATTTACCGCCACCATCGGGAATTTGAGCAGATTCTGCTTGTCCAGCGCCTTCAACCGGATAATGCCGGTCGTTGTCTCTTCTGCGCCGCCGCGAATGTTCTCCCCGAGCTCCGGGCATTCGGACTGCAGCAGAGTGACGAGGTCTCCTCCGTCATCAATAATCAGATCCGGCTTCGACTCCAGCGATTTGCGGACCAGCTGCTTATATTCGGCAGGATCGGGATTGTATTTGGCAAATACCGTAACTCCGTCTTCAACAAGCGCCGCACATACATCATCCTGCGTAGACAGCGGATTGCTGCCGGTAATCGTTACTTCCGCTCCTCCGGCCTGAACTACTTTGGCCAAATAAGCCGTTTTCGCTTCCAGATGAAGACAGATGGTTACCTTAAGTCCTTTGAAAGGCTGTTCAGCTTCGAATTGCTTGCGGATCCGGTTCAGCACCGGCATATGGGCTTCTACCCAATCGATCTTGAGATGCCCCTGCGGAGCTAAAGCGAGATCAGCGACAATGCTGTTCTCTTGTGCATTTGCTGCCATATATGCAGTCTCCTTCAACCATTAAAGTAAAATCAGCTTGTGACACGCGTTTGTTTCATAAGGGATTTCCATCAATTGATCCATAAATTCCGTACCGTAACGGTTCAAATAATAGAAGATATTGTACACACGTTCCTGCAATTTATCCTGCGGCATTAAAGATAAATAAATCCGGTCCCAATGCCGGAGCGTTGCTTCGTTTGCCGTAGCCAGCGCATCTTTGGCTTTGCCCTGCAGAAAATCCATCTGCGCCAGGATCCGCTCTTTATTGGCGCCTCCCAGCCGGATCAATCCTTTTTCAATAGTCCCCAGCTGTTCGATAAGCGGTTCATATAAACGGGTGAAAGCTTCTTTCACTTCGTCAAAACGTTCATCGACATGAACATTGTCCTGCTGATTGAGCCAAGCTGCCTTTCTATCCTGAAAATGATCTCTGACCTCTTCAAACGTCAGCCCGTATTGATCCATATATTTCTGCAGCGTTCCCTCCACTACCGTTAAGGACATCCGCGGCAGCAGCAGCGGCATCTGCAGATTCATTACGCCAAAAGCTTTCTTGAGCAGCGCCCAATAAGCAATTTCCCCGTCGCCGAGCACAAATCCCAGCACAGGCAGCAGCGTATCCTGCATTAAAGGCCGTGTTAACACGTTATTACTGAAACGTTCCGGGTGCTGCTCAATCTGTTCCAGTAATTCCTCACGGGTAAAAGAAACCCGCCCGCTCCGGTCCTGGTACCGGTCGCCACTGCGGAACAACAGCAGACGCTTCTGATCCTGGAGATAAAATAGATTAGCCCCATCTTCGGCCACCTCAGCCTGTTCTTCCAGCCCCATTTCCCGGATTTGGCGGGCAGCATCAATATAAGAAGCAGTCAGGGCGTCGCCTTCACGGATAATAGAAGCAAACATATCTTTCTCCAGCTTTCTCAGCTCATGATCGGCAGAATCCAGCAGGATAAGACCATATTGTCCAAACAGCTTCCCAAGCAGTTTGGCAAAACTTAAGGATAACGTTTCCGAAACCGATTCACGCAAATCAGCCATCAGCTGAGGTTTGAATTCCGTATCCGGAAGCAGCTCGTTTAATTCATCCAGCACCCGGTCCCATTCCCCAGCTTGAACAGTTGTATAGCTGACCGGCGTGCGCAGATCGTCCTCACGATACATACGGATTCGGGTTACTTTCAATTCTGTAGACAGGACATATGTATGATTCGCTTCATCCCAGTCATGATCTTCCCCGGCGATCCAAAAGACAGGCACTACCGGCCGGCCAAGTTCCGCTTCAGCTTTCCTTGCTGCCTGGATAACCGTAGCCGCTTTATAGATAACCAGCAGCGGACCCGTAAATAAACCTGATTGCTGACCGCCTACAATGACTGCCGTTCCCTTCTGCTCCAGCCGGTCCAGCGAGTCGCAAACCTGTGGATGGGAATTATGCAGTTTATTATATGAGCGGAGAACATTCACAACGTTTTGACGGTTGATTCGATTGTCCTCATTATGATCAAGCCATTCTAATCTTTCCTGCCAGTTGGCCGGCTTCGAGGCATCGCTTTGATACAAATGAGCGACACTCGAAAAATCCGCTGTTAACGCAGCCGCCAGAGGCTGCCTTGCAGATAGCGGTTTATCCATAATCTTCATCTTTAAGTCAGTCCTCCTGTTTCCTATTGCATGCAAACTCTTCTTGATTGTACCGGAGCAGCCCGTATCCGTCAAAGCTATTCAATTATTTTCATAAAATTTCGAAAAACAAATAAACCCGCAGGCGAACCTGCAGGTTTATTGCTCTTATTTACGAGGCATAGCCACGAAGTGGCCTTTGGATACCTCAACCAGCTCGGAGTTTTCCAAATCGAAAGCACCGCCGGAGCCGGAGTCGTTTTTGCCGGAAATTGGACCGGATGCATCATCCTCCAGCAAAATCCGTTTTTTGTTCGCTTCCACTTCCGGATCCGGAACCGGGATGGCGGACAAAAGCGTTTTGGTGTAAGGATGCTGCGGGTTGGAGTAAAGCTCATCACTTGGAGCAAGCTCTACCACTTTACCCAGGTACATAACCGCCACACGGTCACTGATGTGTTTAACCATAGACAAGTCATGGGCAACAAACAAATACGTAAGTCCGAGTCTGTTCTGCAGTTCCGTCAGCAGGTTCACGACCTGAGCCTGAATGGATACGTCAAGCGCCGAAATCGGTTCGTCACAAATGATGAACTTCGGATTTACCGCAAGCGCGCGGGCAATCCCGATCCGCTGACGCTGACCGCCGGAGAATTCGTGCGGATAACGGGAAGCATGATCGGATTTAAGACCTACCAGATCCAGCAGTTCTTCAACCCGTTTCTTCCGTTCCATACGACTGCCTGCAAGACCATGAATATCAAGCGCTTCGCCGATAATATCCATAACCGTGAAACGCGGGTTCAAAGAGGCGTACGGGTCCTGGAAAATCATCTGCATGTCGCGGCGCATGGCTTTCATTTTACCCGGGGACAGCTTGTAAATGTCAGTTCCTTCGAAACGGACGCTTCCCGCGGTCGGCTCATACAAGCGGAGAATCGTACGACCAGCGGTCGATTTACCGCAGCCGGATTCACCTACAAGGCCCAGAGTCTCGCCTTTTTGAATCGAAAAGCTGATATCGTTAACGGCCTTTAAGGTTTTGCCTTGACCAACGTTAAAAAACTTCTTCAAACCGTCTACTTCAATTAATGGTTGACTCAAGACGGATTCACCTCCTGTGCCATTGGATGATGCAGCCAGCAGCGAGCCATATGTGTTTCGCTGAATTCAGTCGGATCCGGATCAATTTGTTCGCAAACCTTCATGGCATGCGGACAGCGTGCCGCAAACGGACAGCCGACAGGTGGCTTAATCAAATCCGGCGGCGTACCCGGAATCGGGATCAGCGGCTCGTCTTTGCTTTGGTCAACCCGCGGAAGGGAACGAAGCAAACCTTGCGTATAAGGATGGCTAGGGTTCTTGAAGATCTCCCATTTCGTTCCTGTCTCCACCACTTCACCTGCATACATAACAATAACGCGGTCACACATGCCAGCTACTACGCCGAGGTCATGCGTAATCAAGATGATTGACGTACCCAATTTTTCCTGCATGTCTCTCATGACATCCAAAATTTGAGCTTGTATCGTAACGTCGAGCGCGGTCGTTGGTTCGTCGGCGATGAGCAGCGCCGGCCGGCAGGCCAGTGCAATCGCGATCATAACCCGTTGACGCATGCCGCCGGAGAATTCGTGCGGATACTGGTTATAACGAGCTTCAGCGTTTTTGATGCCAACCATCTTAAGCATTTCAATGGCTCTATCCTTTGCCTCTTGACCGGACAGGTTCTGGTGTTTGATCAAACCTTCCGTGATCTGGCGCCCTACTTTAATAGTAGGATTAAGGGAAGTCATAGGATCCTGGAAGATCATTCCGATATCTTTACCGCGAATAGCTTCCATTTGTTTGTTCGTTTTATTTAGCAGGTTCTCGCCCTGGAAAATAATTTCGCCATTCTTCACAAAAGAAGGCGGTGAAGGAATAAGACGCATAATCGATTGCGCGGTAACACTTTTACCACTACCGGATTCACCTACGATGGCAATGGTTTCACCTTTGCCAAGTTCAAAATTAACGCCGCGGACAGCCTGAACTTCTCCGCCTCTTACTTTGAAGGAAACATGCAAATCTTTAACCTGCAAAATCGGTTCCATAGTTTCACCTCCTATTTTTTCAATTTAGGATCAAGCGCGTCGCGAAGACCGTCGCCAAAAATGTTAAATGCAAGCATCGTTACACTGATCAGAATGGCCGGGAACAGCATACGCCAAGGATAATACATCCAGCCTGTCAAAGCGTCGTTGACCATCGAACCGAGGGAAGCAACCGGTGCTTGTACACCCAGACCCAAGAAGCTAAGGAAGGCTTCCGAAAAAATCGCATTCGGTACGGACAAAGTCAAAGTAACGATAATTGGACCTACCGCATTCGGCAGCAGGTGGCGGAACAACAAACGTCCGGAGCCGGCACCCATCGAACGGGAAGCAAGTACGAACTCACGGTTCTTGAGCTGCATAATTTCACCGCGGACAATCCACGACATATTGATCCAGCCTGTAATCGTCAAAGCTAAAATAATAGTCCCCAAACTTGGCTCAAAGACAACCAAGAGAAGAATCGTTACAAGAAGATAAGGAATCGCATATAGGATTTCGGAAAATTTGTTCATGATTTCGTCGACACGTCCGCCGAAGTAACCCATGATACCGCCGTAAATAACGCCGATCAGCAGGTCAATCAGAGCCGCTACAAGGCCAACGATCAAGGAAATCCGGGCGCCCATCCAGGTACGGACAAACATGTCCCGTCCCAGATCATCCGTGCCGAACCAATGCTCAGCCGAAGGCTTCTGGTTGGTGGCCAGCAAATCATTTGTATAATAGTTAAATTTCGAAATCCAAGGACCAACGATGGCCATAATTACAATTAACGCCAGAAGAATCAAAGCCCCCATAGCTACCTTGTTTTCGATAAGCCGCCGCCAGGCGTCTTTCCAGGCGGAAACGCTCTCGCGCTGAATAATCTCAGCGTTTTTCTCTGATGTGTCCAATTTACGGAAATCATCGGGCGTCAATGCCACGTTTTGTTTAACAGCTGAGTTGGAATCTAAAGACATCGGTTAGCCCTCCTTCCTTGAACTTAATTTCACGCGTGGATCGACCACGACATACAATAGATCAGAAACCAAGCGAGCAAGCATCAACAGTACGCCATAGAAGATGGTAATCCCCATAATGAGCGGATAGTCCCGGTTCGTAATGGATTCGACAAATTGTTTACCGATCCCGCCGATCCCGAAGACCTGTTCGATAACTACCGAACCTGTAACGATGTTGGCAGTCATAGGTCCCATATACGTAATGACCGGCATAATGCCGTTGCGCACTACGTGTCTAAACATGATGGTAAACCAGTTCAAACCTTTAGCCTTTGCGGTTTTAATATAATCCGCATGTAGGACCTCCAGCATGCTGGAACGCGTCAAACGGGCTATAAAGGCTATTGGCTGTGCGGACAACGCCGCTACTGGAAGTACGTAATCGAGCGGCGTCTCAAAGCCCGCAACCCTAAAGATATGCATCTTAAAGGCAAAGAAAAACTGAAGCAAAGCTGCCAAAACAAAGCTTGGTACTGCAATTCCCAATACAGCCAGTACCATGGCCACGTTATCGATCAGCTTTCGGTGGTAAAGCGCCGCGAGCATCCCCAGCAGAACACCGACAATAAGCGACACCACGATGGCGATAATCCCCAGTTTAAGGGATACTGAGAAGGTTTTCAGAATTAGACCTGTGACATCCTGGTTCACGTGTTTCATCGAAATACCAAGATCACCTTGAACAATGTTGCCCAAATATTTGCCATATTGTACATATAGCGGCTTATCGAATCCGTACTGTTCAAACAGACGTGCTCGAATTTCGGGCGGAACTTTTTTCTCGGACTGAAACGGGTCACCCGGAATGGCTTTCATCAGGAAGAAAGTGGCCGACACCAAAATAAACAGGGAGACCAGCAAATAGAAGACTTTACTCAATACATAACGAAACATGCCCGAATTTGCACCTCCTTTGTCGAATAAAAACAACACAAAAAAATTTTACCTAAATGCACCAACTTTGTCTATTGGCAATACATAAAAAAACGGGATATATGTGGATATCCACACATATATCCCATAGGTTATAAAGTTAAAGCAAGTTCTTCAATGAAGATTGAAGTTCTTAGTGTTCAAGCAGGTAAGCTCTGGAGTAGTCAACGGAACCGCTGTAATCCAAAGTTACGCCTTTCAGATATGGTTTAATCAAAGCCGGGTTTGTGTAATAGTAAATCGGCATGATACCCATTTGGTCGCCGATCAGAATTTGTTCGGCTTTACGGAAGTCTTCCATACGAGCTTTGTTGTCGGAGTTTTTGTACGCATCCGCAACAAGTGCATCGTAAGTAGGATCATTTAATTTGATATCGTTGTTACCACTTTGAGTGGTCCACATATCGATAAAGGTCATAGGGTCGTTGTAGTCAGGCACCCATCCGGCACGAGCGACTTGATAGTCACCGCTTTGACGGTTTTTGATGAATACGCCCCATTCTTGGTTTTCGATTTTAACGTCTACACCAAGGTTTTTCTTCCACATATCAGTAACTGCCAAGGCAATTTTCTTGTGGTTGTCATCGGTGTTGTAAGTCAATGTAATTGGAGGCAGGGAAGTAATACCCTCTTCAGCCATACCTTCTTGAAGCAATTTCTTAGCTTCAGTTACATCTTCTTTAAAGTAATCTTCTGGGTACTCTTCACGGAACGATTTCTCAGCACCGTTGATGCCCGGAGGAATCAAACCAAATGCAGGAACTTGACCCGCTTTAGTTACGTTGTCAACGATCGATTGACGATCAATTGCCATCGAAAATGCCTTACGGATCTTAGCATTGTCAAAAGGTTTAGCTTTTGTATTGAACTCGTAGTAGTAAAGGCTCGCTACTGGATCAATGTGGAACTCGTCTTTAAATTGATCTTTCAAAATTGGAATCTGGTCGGCAGGGATGTTACCATTTGGCTGACCTGCACGATCAAGCTCACCGCTTTGGTAAGACAAAACTTCAGTTGCTGCACTGTTTACAACAGTAGCTTTAATTTTGTCCAGCTTAATGTCTTTGTTATCCCAATAGTTAGGGTTTTTAGTAAATTCCATCGATTGGCCTGTTACCAGACCAGTCAGCGTGAATGGACCATTTGTAATCATTGTGCTTGGATCAGTTGCCCATTTGTCGTTATCCGCAACGGACTTATGCACTGGGAAATAAGTGTAGAAAGAAGTCAAGTTAATAAAGTAAGGCGTTGTGTTCTCCAAAGTAACTTCCAGCGTATAATCGTCAACTGCTTTTACGCCGACTTGGGAGAAATCAGTGATTTTGCCTTCATTGTAAGCTTGAGCATTCTTCAGGTAGTACAATTGGTAAGCATAGGCTGGAGCTGGTTGAGTCTTAGGATCAAGAACGCGCTGCCAAGCAAATACGAAATCATTTGCTGTTACAGGGTCGCCGTTGCTCCATTTAGCATCTTTGCGAAGTTGGAAAGTGTAAATTTTACCGGTAGAATCCGATTTCCAGCTTTCCGCAACGCCCGGAACTTCTTTGGAGTTCTCATCAACACGAACCAAACCTTCATACATCAGGTTCAATGCTGTGTGCGCCTGGTTGTCCTGTGCTTGTGCAGGATCAAATGTCGGCACATCAGCCGCAAAGTTAATGCGGAGTGTTTGGTCTGCTGCCAATTTCTCTTCGCCGCCAGCATTGCTGCTGCCAGTATTGCTTCCTTCGTTACCGCTGTTTGCTGCAGAGTTGTTATTATTGGAACCGCAAGCGGCCAATACAAAGCTTACAGCAAGAACCAGCGTCAGAAGGACAAGCCATCTTTGCTTCTTCATGTAACTTTTCCCCCTACATATTTAGTGTGGTTTATTTTTCAGATTATACAACCGATGGTTGAAAAAATCTATCATTAATTTTAATAAATCCCGTAGTTTTCTGAAGTAATCTCACATGAAAGTGCTTTAATTTCCATTTCCCAAGTGTAACCTGACACGAGCTGTTAGTCTTCCTGTCTTTATTTTCCTGTTCTGCTAAACTGCTCTTGTTCCCTGGTTGTCCCCATTTCTCAGAACAAGATTTAATTATTATACTGCCCATATGTAAGGAAATAATCCGACAATAAAAAATATCAAATAAGCAACGCTGGTCAGCAGAAAAGAAAGCCTCCATACCGCTTTTACCAGCCTTTTAGGATTCACTTTCCCTTTAAGCCTGTTCTGGGCGCCGCCGATCAACCCGCCGCACACAAGCATAAACAGCAGGACCAGATAAAATCCAAAACCTGTCCCGAAAATCTGGTTAAACAAAGCCGATACGGAGAGGATCAAAAATAGGGTTGTTACGTCCATAGCCAGCAGCAGCGACCTTCTCTTATCCCGCTTCCAGAGATAGTAACCTCCATAGACAAGCAAAAAAGGAATAATCGGGAGAACGCTTAAAGCGATAAAAGGCTCAAGGATTGCCATGTCTCCACCTCCCTTTCTATTTTACGTATTGCTTAAACCTTTGATTAACCGCCATACCCATTCATGGGCCGGAGCTGACATACCTGCTTTGCCTGCCATTTCAACCAGATATCCATTAATAAAATCCACTTCCGTTTCTTCCCCCCGCTGCACATCAGCCAGCATAGAAGATATATTGCCTGAAGTGGTTCGGCAGACTTCCTTGATCTGTTCTCCGATATCCGCATCGTAAGGAATTCCCAGCCGCTCATATATGGCTAAAGCTTCGCTGATTAATCCTTCCAGGGCTCCCCTGCGGTATTCTGAGGTTAGAAGCTCCCCATTTGGAATTCTCCAAAGAGCAGTCAACGGATTAATGGCTGCATTCATGAGGAGTTTCCTATGCATCTCTCTTTCGATATCTTTCGCCACCTGGGCGCCAAATCCTGCCTGACCGAGCACATCCGCAATTTCTGTAAGCTTGACTGGATCGGCTTCAAAGGGTGAACCCAGCCGTGTTTGTCCGGGATTCGAACGAATGACCTGATTAGCTGAAAGCTTTTTTGCTCCTTCTGTAGTGACGGCAGCGTAGAGCTGATCCCGACTCAAATAGCTGGCAAGGCGGTCCAGATGTCCCATTCCGTTCTGCAGGCAGACAACCGGGACATGGGATTCCTTAATGAAAGCAAGAGAGTCCAGCAGACCCGAAGTCAAATGACGCTGTTTGACAGCCAATAGCACCCATGCCGATCCCTCCGCCTTCTCCGCCCAGCCCCTGGACAAGACCCCAGCCTCGATTCCTGTCTTAACCGTGTTCCGGAGACCATTGTGATGTTCCAGTTCAATTCCGTGCCGGTTGATCCAATCTGCCTGTTCCTCCGTTCTTGTCCATAGGTGTACGTTATGTCCTGCAGCACTAAGCTCTCCCGCAAACAGCAGGCCGATAGCACCGGCGCCAACAATATCGATGCGCAATACGTTCACTCCTTTTTGCATGCCTTCTATGTCTTTGATTCTTTTCTTTTATACCAGAGTTTGTACAAAATCAAAAGGACCACCTCAAGAGGCGGCCCTTTATGTCGGGATAAACAGGATTCACTTTAGAAGTGTTACGGCGCTATTCAATCCGTTCCAGATTCCCGTTGGCATCCATTTTAAACTTCGATTTTTCTTCTTCTTCCTCATTCAGGAAGGCCAGCCTGCGTGCCCGGTCCATGATTTGAATCAAGGCCTTATAATCGTCATTTACTACTCTATAGTCCGTTTGAACTTCGCTTACCTGATGGGAGAGTCGATCGTTCTCTTCTCTCAGCATTGCCAGCTCTTGTTCTTTCTCCTGAAGCTGCTTCTCCAGATGGCGGACCTGACGGCCATTATCCTGCAAGGAACCTTTCCAGTTTTTCAAAAAGCGGATAACGGCATCAATGGATAGACTTTCTTCACTGAAGCTTTCATTTTTATACAAGCTTTCTTCTGCCTCAGGTGCTGCCAGACCTGCAATGGCTACATTTCCCGGGGAATGTGGCTGCTTCTTCAAGTAATTGCGTTTCTGGCGCTGGGCTTTGGCAACCTGAATGGCAGATTCGTATCTCTTCCGGACGCAGCTGTTCCATCTGAACCCACAGGCGGCAGCCGTTCTTCCGATCCGCTCACCTACTTCTTCAAAGGCTGTTAATTGGGTACTGCCCTCCCGAATATGGCGAAGTGTCACCTCCGCCAAAATCAAATCATCTTCGGCACTCCATGCGTCTTGTCTCACTGCTGTCATGCGATATAAACCCTCCTAACGACATCCTGAATGATCAGTCTATAACAACCGGCTTCTCCTCCCCGGCTGTTCGATAATGAAAAAACTGCTTATTACATCTCTATGCCTCTCTTAAAGTTCATAGAATCTATTTGCTATTTGTATTTCCATTTTTTCATTTCCCCATACCTGCCGGGGAGGAAGCAAAGGCTTGTCGCGGTAAGAAGGGCCAAGCCTGCGGTAGTGAAGGCAATTTGGAAGGTTTGGTCTTATTTTTGAACAACTTATCATATAGTTATATGTATCTTTCACTTTTACATCAAGGAGGGGTGCGTTTGTTTCATCGGACATTGAAGCTTTGGATCTCCGCCGCTTTGCTTGCCGCCTCCATTTGTACTCCCGCCTTAACGCTGGCCGATCCGGATTCCGACGAAACCCAGAAAGTATTGGAGAAAAGTTTGTCCGTTGTGGAGATTGACCGTGAGATCGCAAAAATCGAACAACAGCAGCAGCAGCTTGAGCAATCTATCGAGGAGAATACGTCCCGGCTTCAAATTCAAGAACACGATATTGTCACGGCCAAACAACAAGCCGGGGAACGAATAAGGGCTTATTATATGGGCGAACGAGAGGATTTGCTGGGTTCCCTGTTGTCCGTCAAAAATTTCCATGATTTCCTGACCGTTGTGGACTATATCAGTCTCATCTTTGAACGCGACCAGGAGATCATCGGAACTTATCAGCAGGCTTATACGAAGCTGAAGCAGAACAAGCAACAGCTCGACAAAATGTCTGCAGATCTGGTGAAGACGAAAACGGATCTGCAATCGGAGAAGGCACGGGTTGTCGCCCTTCAGGAGGAGGTGGACCGATCTGTTGCAAGCAGCAAGGATCCTGAGAAATTAAAACAAATGATCGATGAGCTGGGGACTTTCTGGAATGATGTAGGGCTTGCCGAAGTCCGCAAATATTTTAAAGCGCTGGATCAAGCGATGAAGGATTTCCCTGATTATGTGGAGCAATATAACGGCAGTCTGGCCACCAATGGTCTGAACTACACCTTAACGATTAAAGAAGAGAATTTGAATGCCTTCCTGCGTTCTAAAAATGCTTTGTTTAATAATTTTTCTTTCCATTTCCAATCCGATCAGGTGATTGCCGAAGGCCAGGAAGGCGACCTGAAATTACGCCTGGAAGGGCACTATACGGTCACCGACAATCCGAAGAACGCTATTATCTTTCATGTTGACAAGCTGGTCTTCAATGGCCTAACCCTGCCTGATACTACAGCTAAAGAGCTGGAGCAGGATTTCGACCTTGGATTTTATCCGCAGCAGATGATGCCTTTCATCAAAGCTACATCCGTTGAGTTAGAGCCGCAATTGATGACCGTAAAATTAAAGCTCGCCCTATGAGGGCGAGCTTTAAGCTTTAAGGGTATTCCATTCAAATTTGTACCCATTCAAATTAATAATTGATTACCGATTCAAGTCCGCGGCCAACTGCCCCATAAAAGTATCCGCTGTGGTTTTCCCTTGCAGAAACTGCCCGGTATGCCCCGACACTAAGGTGAGCACCTCTTGGGTATTCTCCGCAACCGGCAGGGACCAAAAGGCGTCTTTGTCGCCGCTGGCCTCCAGCCATGGCGAAATCGCCTTTTCCCCAGAAGCATCATACAATGATTTCAATGCGGGGAGCTCCCCTGCTTTCTCATACCAAATCTTCTGCTCTGCCGCTTCCGTCATTGCGGTAATCCATCTGCCGGCCGTTTCGGTATCGAGCGTTTCGGCCGTGACAACAAAACTGTGGCCAAACAAAGTCATCCGGCTCGCGGCACCTGTGCCAGCCGGTGTCTCCGCATGGAGTCCTAATCCGGGATGGGTGACGAACTCCGAATAAGGAACCAGAGCCATAGCCGCAGCCCCCTTGGCCACTTGCTGCAATCCCTCCGCTGCACTGCCCTCTTTCAAATCGGACAGACCCGAACGAACGGACTCCAGCAAATGAATCGCAGATTGATCCTCTTCGGAAAGAACTGCATTCTTCCCCCCAGCTTTCAGGCTCAGGTTCGCACCAAATCGGTGTAGCAAAGTCACCACAGACTGGGCATCGTCAAAATCAGCGGCAAGCAGCTTCAAAGGTTTGTCCCCTTTGTCCTTATGATCCTGTACAGCTTTGTACAGCTTACCCCAATCTTCCGGCGCTGCAGGCAGCCCTTCAAACCCAAGACCGTTCAGAATGTCTGGGTTATAGACAAGAACATAAGGATCCATATCCTTCGGAACCGCCCATATATATCCGTTCCATTCACTGAAGGATTGAAGCCGGCTTAAAGAGTTCCCGGCAGCCGTACCCGTAAAATAACTGTCTACAGGCAGCAAATATCCATTAACGGCGAATTCCCGGACCCAGGCATTATCAACGAGCAGGACATCCGGAGCATCATGGAGCGCCAGGTCCTTCTGGAAGATGTCATAAGTATTTTTCCCGTATTCGTTCACCAGATCGACGCTCACATGATGACCTTCCATAAAAATCCGATTTCTATCCTGAAGGAGTTTAAAAGCTTCCGGTTCCATTTGAACCGCTACCCGAATATGACCCGGCGCCTCCTCCACTTCCTGATTAGGCAGTGGAGGGCTTTCCAGAAATCCGGTTTCGTCATCCTGAACATAAGCTCTGTCTTCCCCCGGAGATAAACTGATTAAGGCAAGTAATAGAATGGCAAAAAGCACCCAATGGTTTTTACGCTTCACAGCCTGTTCTTCCTCTCATGACTTTGCCGGGCCCGGTATATTCGCCGGTCAGCGTTTATTTGTTATTGTAACAAAAAACACGCTTATTTGTCCCAGTTTCCATAAGGTTGTCAGAGCAGACTGCAGCACAGAAAATTATGGAATAACCCTTACAGCAGATCAGCGGCAAGCTGGGCCAGCTTGGAGCGCTCACCTTTTTCCAGGGTAATATGGCCGCTGATGTTCTGCTGCTTAAAACGGTCCACCACATAAGATAAACCGTTGCTGGCCGCATCCAGATATGGATGGTCAATCTGTCCGGGATCACCCATCAAAATAATTTTACTGCCTTCACCAACGCGGGAAACAATCGTTTTGACCTCGTGACGCGAAAGGTTTTGCGCTTCGTCCACAATAATATATTGGGACGGAATGGAACGGCCGCGGATATAAGTCAAAGCCTCGACCTGAATACTGCCTAGTCCCATCAAGATTTTATCGATGTCACCGGCTTTTTTCGTATCAAATAAATACTCCAAATTATCATATATAGGCTGCATCCAGGGACGCAGCTTCTCGTCCTTTTCTCCCGGCAGATAGCCGATGTCTTTCCCCATCGGTACGACGGGCCGGGCAATCAGCAATTTTTTAAAACGATGTTCGTCTTCCACTTTTAATAGTCCGGCCGCCAAAGCAAGCAGCGTTTTGCCTGTTCCGGCTTTGCCCGTTATCGTGACAAGCGGAATATCATCATTCAGAAGCAGTTCAAGAGCCATTCTCTGCTGCGCGTTGCGGGCGCCTATTCCCCAAACCGGATCATTGCTCAAAAATAACGGCTCCAGGCGTGTTGCTTCGCTGTTCACTTTCAGCAGCGCAGACTTTCCTGTACCCATTTCGTCCTTCAAGATTACAAACTCATGCGGATAAAGCGGAAAGTTTAAATTGAGCGGTTTTATCGACAGAAACCGATAGGTATAGAACTGATCGATAACGGACGGATGCACCATCAGTGTGGAGTATCCTGTATACAGCTCATCCGGGTCCGCCGTACGGTCTGTCAAATAGTCCTGAGCCGGAATGCCCAGCACATCCGCTTTGATGCGGACCAGCACGTCTTTGCTGACCAAGACAACTGAACGTTTCTCGGCTTCGGGGAGATCCTTCTGCTCAATGAGATAATTCATCGCTACGGCCAAAATGCGATTGTCGTTTGTAATTTCGCCGAACATTTCCTGAACCTTCAAAAAACTCCGATGATTCAGCTCGACTCTCAGCTTGCCGCCGCCATGAAGGTTAACTCCGTCATGCAGATGCCCCAGCTCCCTCAATCCGTCCAGACGCCGGGAAACCCCTCGGGCATTGCGGCCGATCTCATCGGCGTTTCGCTTCTTGGAGTCAATCTCTTCAAGCACTATCGCTGGTATGACGACTTCATTTTCCTCAAAAGCAAAAATCGCATTGGGATCGTGCAGCAGCACATTCGTGTCCAGTACAAATATCTTTTTCATTCGCATCCCCTCCGGTTTTGCATCCCCACATGTTATACATATTTGACTTCATGCCCGGACAGAATAAGAGCAGTAAATTCGATGGAAAAAACGATAATATTACATTTAAGAAAGGAAAGATGTAGATGCGAAGCTGGACATATATACTGGCGGCAGCCATTGCTTTCGCGGCTCTGTCCGGATGCGGGGCTAATAAAGGGGCCAATCAGGCGGACCAAGCCAGAAACCAGACTCAACGGATGGAAAGTACGGGACAACTGAACGCCCAACAGAGGACTCAGCAGATCCATCAGCAGCAAACAAATCCCGGAGCGGCAGCGAGCAACGGGAATGGGAATCAAACTGGCCAATTGGCAGCTGATGCTCATCTGGAGCAGCTGGCTTCCCGGGTTCCGGGCGTTAAAGGCGCTCACGTGGTGATGCTCGGGAAAACGGCAATCATCGGCATCGACGTTGACGGCAAACTTGATCGTTCACGTGTCGGCACCATCAAATATTCGGTAGCCGAAGCTGTTCATAAGGACCCACGCGGCGCCAATGCCATCGTTACCGCTGATGCCGATGTATCCAACCGTTTGGCGGAAATAGGCTCAAGCATTCGTGAAGGCAGACCTATAGAAGGGATGGCTAACGAGCTTGCGGATCTCGTAGGACGGATCGTGCCGCAGCTGCCGTCCGATGTAAAACAAAATGAGGACAACCAGCAGATTACATCTCCAGGCGATCGTTTACGGGGCCAAAATGTGCCGAACAACAACCAGCCCCGGAGAGAAACTCCGGCTCAGCAGCCCCATCAGCAAATGACACGCTAGGCCGTTAGGTAAAAGAATAAAGACGCCATTCCGAGTTGGAATGGCGTCTTTATTTTTAGCGGGTAAGCTAAACAGCTTTCAGCTCTTATTTTAAGCTCTTGTCTGTCTCTATCGGATTAGTTGCCCGAATTTCCGTCCGAAGAGGAACTGTCCTCGGTCGTTTGAACGGTCTTGCCGGCCAGTTCATCCTTAAGCGCTTGTTTAGCCGCTTCCAGCTCATCATCGTGCAGATATACATATGGAGACTTCCAGTCCCCTGTAATCGGCATGAAATGGACATTCTCTTTGGAAATATTCCAGTAGGCAGCGATCATGTTCTTGATCTGCCCCTGCTCCAGATCAGTTTCCATGTTATCGCCAACGGATTCAATCGCTTTGCCTGCACCCAAAACGCCATTCAGCGATTTCGCCTGGTCAATCAGCGCATGCAGGACATCGTTTTGGCGGCGGTTGCGGTCAAAATCGTCGGAAGCATCTGTTCTTGGCGAACAGTTAGATTTACGATAACGTACAAAATCAAGTGCTTCTTTACCATTCAGATGCTGCTCGCCCTTTTTCAAATCAATGTCCGTGCCGTCCGCCGTATCCTTGTAGCACATGTCCTTGTCCACATTGACGTCCACGCCGTGCAGCGCATCCACGATATCCCGGAAGCCTTGGAAATTCAGCACCGTTACGTAATCAATGTTCAAATCGAAAAATTTGCTCATCATCGTTTTCATCTCGTCTTCGGCTGAAATCCCGGATTTCTTCTCAGCAGCCAGGAAGTTAGGATAAAAAGCGTTGATCTTATTCGTCTTATAACCCTCCATCGAGAAACGGGTATCACGCGGAAGCGATACAACGGTTGCCGACTTGGTCTTTGGATTCATGGCAATGACCATAATGACATCACTGAGATGAGTGCCGCTTTCTGGCCGGTAATCCGTACCAAGCAGCAGCATCGAAAGAGGTTTAACATTCGCTTCCTGCCCGGCTGCGACCGGTCGGTCAGCACCCGCTTGGTTAATGGTTTCATTGACGTTATAAGCCAGGTAGGCGGCATATCCGCCTGCGCCTATTACAAGAACAATAATCATAATCAACAATATTTGAAAAAAACGTTTGACAGGACCCTTTTTCTTCTTCCCTTTCCTTGCGTGCGCTCCTTTAGAAGCCCCACCGCTGCTTTTCCGCTGGGTCTGCTGTCTAGGAGGAAGACTTCCATGATCAGATGGACTCATTTTTAAACACCTTTTTCATTCATAATATATAACAAAATCACCAGACGGCCGTCCCTTGAAACGACCATCCAAGGTAGGCCAGAAAAAAATCGGACACCTAAGCGTCCGACTTCTCTCTGACGGATAACCGCCGGTATTTATATAACGTTCAATTCTGACCTAAAGTTACAAAAAGAACGTATTATTGATTGGCGTTCGCCATTTTGCGATGTTTTTCGGCACGTTCGCGTTCGCTCTTGTTCAAAATCTTCTTGCGCAGGCGAACGGATTTCGGCGTAATTTCGCAATATTCGTCGTCGTTCAGATATTCCAGCGCTTGCTCCAGCGAAAGCAGACGAGGAGTCTTCATTTTGACAGTGTCGTCCTTCGTTGCGGAACGGACGTTAGTCAATTGTTTCTCTTTACAGATATTAACAACGATGTCGTTATCACGAGTATGCTCGCCGACAATCATACCTTCGTAGATCTCGGCGCCCGGTTCTACGAACAGGATACCGCGGTCTTCGATGGACAAGATGCCGTAAAGCGTCGATACGCCGTTTTCACTGGAAACCAGAACGCCTTCATGACGGCCGCCAACCTGGCCGGTTACAAGCGGTCCATAACTGTCGAACGCGTGGTTCATAACCCCGTAACCGCGGGTCAACGTCAGGAAGTGTGTGCTGTACCCAATCAAACCGCGTGCCGGAATCAGGAATTCCAGGCGGACCTGGCCAGTGCCGTTGTTGATCATGTTCACCATTTCGGCTTTGCGGTAACCCAGGCTCTCCATAACGGCGCCCATGTTTTCTTCAGGAACGTCGATCATCAAACGTTCGATCGGCTCCATTTTCTTGCCGTCGATTTCTTTAATGATAACTTCAGGTTTGGAAACCTGAACTTCGTAACCTTCGCGGCGCATATTTTCGATCAGAATACCGAGGTGAAGCTCGCCGCGGCCGGAAACGATAAAGGCATCAGGGCTGTCCGTTTCGTCAACGCGAAGGCTGACGTCGGTCTCAAGCTCTTTAAACAGACGCTCACGCAGCTTACGGGACGTTACCCACTTGCCTTCACGTCCTGCAAAAGGACTGTTGTTGACAAGGAACGTCATCTGCAGCGTAGGCTCGTCGATCTTCAGAACCGGCAGCGCTTCAGGGTTAGCCGGATCGGCAATCGTTTCCCCGATGTTGATGTCCTTAATACCGGCGATAGCGATGATGTCACCTGCACCCGCTTCTTCGATATCTACACGGCGCAGGCCTTGGAAACCAAACAGCTTCTCGATGCGGGCGGATTTCTTACTGCCGTCACGCTGGATAACCGTAACCGGTTGTCCGGAACGGATAATACCACGGTTTACCCGACCGATTGCAATACGGCCCAGATATTCGTTATAGTCCATCAGGGTAACGAGGAACTGCAGCGGCTCGTCTACCTTCTCTTTTGGAGATGGGATATTTTCGATAATGGTTTCGTACAGAGCCTGCATGTTGTCGTCCTGTTTCTCAGGATCAAGGCTCGACGTACCGTTAAGGGCGGAAGCATATACAACAGGGAATTCCAGCTGCTCGTCCGAAGCTTCAAGTTCGATGAACAGGTCAAGCACTTCGTCGATCACTTCAGCAGGACGAGCTGCCGGACGGTCGATTTTGTTCACAACCACAATAGGAGTCAGGTTGGATTCCAGTGCTTTGCGCAAAACGAATTTTGTCTGCGGCATGCAGCCTTCATATGCGTCAACGACGAGCAGAACGCCGTCAACCATCTTCATAATCCGTTCGACCTCGCCGCCAAAGTCGGCGTGTCCCGGTGTATCTACAATATTGATCAGATTATCTTTGTAATTGATAGCTGTATTTTTAGCCAGAATCGTGATTCCGCGTTCCCGTTCCAAATCGTTGGAGTCCATGGCGCGCTCCTGAACGGCCTCGTTCTCCCGGAATGTGCCGGATTGCTGGAGCAGTTTGTCAACCAGCGTAGTTTTGCCGTGGTCTACGTGGGCAATAATCGCAATGTTGCGAATTTGATCTCTTGATTGCATGATTTATCTCCATTTCCTCTCTGTGTTCTCTATTCATCAAAATAAGCGCCGGAACACAAAAAGGGCCGACGCTACACATATCCATTTCATTATACGCAAATTTCAGTAAATTTCAAGGTATTTACTTAAGATTACCATTTGGAACGGCTTCGGCCTCGAAAGGCAATCAGCCACACCCCTGCTACAATCAGAATAAATGCCAGCAGGTAAATAATTGAGAAGGCAAACAAAGTTAATCCGAACAGCAGCACTGAAACAGCCAGAAGCACTATAGCCAGAAGGAAAATCCCCGGCGGCCGCGGCGTGCTGGCCGCATCAAACAAGAACAGACCGAGGGCAATTCCAAAAATGAATCCCGGCCACAAATAATGAAGAGTTCCGTAACCGAACAGTGTGGCAATTAGAAACACAACGCCGTAAACAATCAACGCTCCCCCCGGAACAAGTGCAACCGAGGGAATACGTCTGCCCGCATACAGGATATGAAGAACAATGCCCAAAGCAAGCAGGAGCAAAGGCCAGAATACCGTTCCGATGAACGAAAAGACCCCCCATTTGCCGAGTAAAATGATGAGTCCGGCAGCCAGAATCAGTACCCCTGTCGTCAGTTTATTCTGATCGGACATTTGATCACACACCTTTCACGGTTGACATCAGCAGGACAAGTACCTACAATTTACGACAGTCCCTTTAAATCTTATATTAAATGAAATTTCCGAAAAAAACCACTCACGCAAGTGGAATCCAACCAAGAAAACTTGCTGAAAAATATTTTCGGTAGAAAAAGCTTTTTATCTGAAGCATTACCGAATAATCACAAAAATATATGTCCCCACGTTAGAATCGTCGTTTTCGTTTGCGCTAGCAGAGCAAACAGCCCCGCCTCAAGTCAGGCGGGGCTTACCAGCCGCAGGCTGCGGTATCAAGCGCTGCGAAAATATTTTTGCCTCATTAAGCCTATGATAACAATGGCCGCGCTAAGCGCACCTGGCAGCCAGTGAACCGCTTCGGGAACAAGGCTCTTCAGAAGGCCGCCGAGCTTCGGATCATGCAGCAGCATTTTTCCGGCGGTATAGGCAAGTATGGCTGCACCAGCGTACACAAGCACAGGAAAGCGGCGCAGCAGGTCCGCTATAAGATTGCTGCCCCAAACGACAATCGGGATGCCAATGGCGATGCCGATGACCAAAATGGCCACGTCGCCCTGTGCTACCGCCGCTATAGCCAGTACATTGTCGAGGCTCATAATGAGATCGGCGAACAGAATCGTCCGGATCGATTTCCACAGGGTTGCCGCGCTTTCGACGCGGGTCTCATCCTCCTGCTGAGTCAGGAGCTTATACGCAATGAATGCAAGCAGGATGCCGCCGCAGGCCTGGATGAAAGGAATTTGCAGCAGCAGCAGCGCCACCCAGGTCAGCAGACAGCGCAGCAATACGGCCCCGATGGCCCCCCACCAAACTGCTTTTTTCCGTTGTGAAAGGGGCAGATTTTTACTGGCCATAGCGATCACGACGGCGTTATCACCGCTCAGCACCAGATTGATCATTAGAATTTGCAGTAGCAGCAGTATGGATTCCACACAACATTCCCCCCATACCAGATTTATGATCCTTGGGACAAAGGTATGCAGGCCGTTTGCGAAACAGGGAATCCGGGTAAAAAAGATGAATCCTTCTGCCTTGTTTACACGTATACCCTTAGATGGAAGGGTACTCGGATCTTACTAGATTATTATCGAATCGTACTATTATTGAATCTTACTTAGGAAGTGACATCCATGGATTGGTTGAGCGCAAGTTTTTTTCTCACCCTTATTAACATTATCTTTATTGATCTAATCCTTGCCGGCGATAACGCTATTGTAGTAGGGATGGCGGCCAAACGATTGCCTGCTTCTATTCAGAAAAAAGCGATTTTCTACGGGACAGGAGGCGCCGTTCTGCTGCGTATTCTTGCTACCCTTGTGGTCGTATGGCTCCTTAAAGTGCCTTGGCTGCTTGCGGTCGGCGGCATCCTGCTGATTTATATCGCCTATAAAGTGCTGGCAGACGATGACAAGGAAGAACACGTTGATGCCAAAGATTCCTTGTGGGCCGCTGTAAGAACGATTATTATCGCTGACGCCGCCATGGGACTTGATAATGTAATCGCTGTGGCCGGCGCTTCAAACCAGCATATGGTGCTTGTTGTGATCGGTCTTATGATCAGCGTGCCAATCGTCGTATGGGGAAGTACTATCTTTATCAAGCTGCTCACCTTGTTTCCATGGATCGCTTATTTGGGGGCCGGAGTACTCGCTTATACGGCTTCTCATATGATTACAGAAGAACCGAGACTCGTTCCGTTCCTTGAGGACAAGCCCGTATTGCGGTACGGCTTTATCGTTGTGGTTGTGCTGGCTGTTCTCTACGCGGGATATATGTCCAAACGACGCAGCCGTGAACAGAAGAAAGCAAAACGGGAATCCCATCCGGCAACCCGGTAACAGAGTTGGATTAGCAGAAATGGATCTATTGAAAAAGCAAGAAGGCCGTCCGAAAGGACGGCCTTCTTGCTTTTTGCATGCTTTGTACGTGCTTGTGCATGCTTTATCATGCTTTGTACAGGCTTGTGTATACTCTGTGCATGCTTTGAAAACGTTCAAGCAGCACCAGCATACTTATTTGTGCGTACACCCCGCTTAAAACCAATCTCCGCGAATACCCTGCTCCTGCACCGGTTTCTCCAAATCATGGCGCGGAAAGTCCGGTGAACCTGTCATCTCGTCCTCCTGATAATGGATTTGACTATTCGGTCTCAAGACCATGGTAACGGTGTTCTGTACGGCCTTCTCCAGCATGTCGTCAAGCCCTTCCAGACTGCGCTCCACATTCTCGACAACCCGAAGATTGGGTTTGATTGCCGGGGATTTAGGAACAAACAAGGTGCAGCAGTCTTCGTACGGCAGAATAGACAAATCATAAGTGCCGATTTGCTGGGATAAGTCGATAATCTCCTGCTTGTCCATCGTGACCAAAGGACGCAGCAGCGGGAGCTCCGTAACACGGCCAATCACGTTCATGCTCGCCAGCGTCTGACTTGCCACCTGTCCAAGGCTGTCTCCGGTTACCAAAGCAAGCGCGTCGTTTGCTTCGGCCAATTTAGTGGCGATCCTCAGCATGGCCCGGCGCATTAACGTAATCATCAGATTATCTTGTCCGGCACCCGCTAAAGAGGTCTGAATATCGGTGAAGGGAACGAGATGAATTTTAACCCGCCCGCTATACTGCGACAGCACCTTCGCCAGCTCAATAACCTTTTCTTCCGCCTTCCGGCTTGTAAAAGGATAACTGTGGAAATGCACGCATTCCACTTCAAGTCCGCGCCGCATCGCCGACCAGCCCGCAACCGGGCTGTCTATGCCGCCTGAAAGCAGCAGCATGGCCTTACCGTTTGTCCCCAGCGGGAACCCTCCGGCACCGGGAAGAACCTGGCAATACAGCAGGGCCCGGTCGTCGCGCACCTCCACGCGCAGATCCAGCTCAGGATTCTTAACATCTACTTTCAAGCAAGGGAACGCAGCCAGCAAAGGTTCACTGATGATTCTATTGAGATCATGTGAGGAATGAGGGAATGCCTTCCACACCCGCCGTCCGCTCACTTTAAAAGTCGTATCTTTCTCAATTGACAAGCTGCCAAGAAACTCCCGGGCCTTCTCCTGAATCTGTTCCAGTTCGGGAGTGCAGACCACCACCGGGATAATCGCCGTAATGCCAAACACCTTGCTAAGAGGTTTGAGCAGCTCATCGGCAGGCTCCCCGCCCAGATCAATATAAATCCGGCCATAATCCTTGGTAATTTGCGCTTTAGGGAAACCGTTCAACAGTCTCTTAACATGATTCAGCACAACTTGTTCAAACCTTGCCCGGTTTCTGCCTTTCAGCATAATTTCCCCGAGTCTCAGCATTAACATATCGACATTCATAATCGTTATTTTAATCCACCTTTCAATCCACTAAGCCGCTTTACGGCTTTGGTTAAAGCTTCAATCAGCAAGTCGGCATCTTCAGCCGTATGCTCGTCACCCAGGCTGATCCGTATGCCGCTCTGAGCCACCTCCATGGACTTCCCCATGGCCAGCAGCACCCGGCTGGGTTCGCTTGTCTTCGACGAGCAGGCGGACTTGGTTGAAACCTCCAGCCCATCTTCTTCTAAACAATGCAGCACGACCTCAGGTTTCATACCGGGATATGAAAAATGAAGAATATGCGGCGCTCCATCCGCCGGCGAATTCAGCACAAGTTCGGGCAGCGAAGCCATGCCTTCAACAAGCCGCTGCCGCACATTCCGCCAGCCGCGGATATTTTCCCCTTCTTTCTCCTTAGCCAGTCTCAGTGCCTTAGCCATGCCGACCAAAGCAGGCACATTCTCCGTTCCGGAACGCACTCCGCCTTCCTGGCCTCCTCCTGACAACAGCGGAAACAGTTGAACGCCTTTGCGGACATACAACAGCCCGGCACCTTTCGGTCCGCGTATTTTATGCGCCGACAAGCTGTATAGGTCAATTCCGCTGTCCTTAATCTGGAGAGGGACCTTGCCAAATCCCTGTACGCCATCCACATGGAATAAGACACGGGGATGTTTCTGTTTCAATTCACGCCCAATTTCCGCAACAGGCTGGATGCTGCCAGTTTCATTGTTAACATGCATAATGGAGACCAGCACCGTATCCTTGCGAACAGCCTGCATCACCGCTTCTATATCCACAGTTCCGTCTGTCTGAACAGGAACAAAAGTAACTTCAAAACCCAAACCTTCCAGCTGGCGAAAAGACTCATAAACCGAAGGATGCTCCACCATGGATGTAATCAGATGTTTCCCCCGGGTTCTATACTGCAGAGCAGCTCCTTTAATCGCCATATTATTGCTTTCGGTTGCCCCGGATGTAAATACAATTTCGGATGGCTCCACACCAAGCGCCTGCGCGCAAACTTCCCTTGCTCGATGAAGCAGCTTAAACCCGGATTCACCCGAAGCATGCAGAGAGGAAGGATTGCCGTAATGGGCCTGCATCACTTCAGCAATCGTTCGGATGACCTCCGGATGAGGAGGGGTGGATGCTGCATGATCAAAATATTTCATAATAATTCTCCCCCTATCCCTACAGTGTCTTGTACAGCAGCAACTTCTATCATACCTGAAACAGGTCTCAAAAAAAACAAAAAACGGAGCTCACCGGCCTTTCAGCCGATTGCTCCGCTCTATCAGAAGTATGTCTTTATCCAGGTTCAAAGCTTGGAATTAGGCATATTTCGCCATAGCTGTTTCGATTTTACCAATATAATTCTGTGTTTCAACCGGCAGCTGGTGAAGCTTGTCCATCAATTCGGCATCACTGTTGACGCCTAAACCGTTCACTTTGCCCGGACCGGCATTATAGGCAGCCAGCGCCATCTTGATTTCTCCACCGTAGCGCTTTAACTGATAAGACAAATATCGGACGCCTCCGTCGATATTCTGGGCCGGATCAAACGGATTGCTCACACCAAGTCCTTGGGCTGTGCCGTCCATCAGCTGCATAAGACCTTTAGCTCCTGCAGAAGACTCCACATTAGGTTTGAAGGAAGATTCCGTATCAATGACAGCTTTGATCAGGGCTTCCGGTACGCCGTATTTCTGACTTGCTGCCGAAATCAGGCCATCATAAGCCGTAGAGTTGCCGCTTCCTTCAATGGAAGCCAAACTATTAATATTGCCGTCGTTCCCGACAGCGGCAGCAAGGTTGGAGTCGCCGTCTGTAATCGCCTGGCTTATCATTTGATACCACAGCTGACTGTTCCCGGAATCGAGATTAACGGCGCCTGCAGTGGGGGACATATTAGACGTATTAAGCGATGCATTCAACAGAGAAGATGCCGAATCGGTACTCCCCCCGTCAGCCATCAGCTGCTGCAGCATTTCATTAAAAAGAGAATCCGTATCGCCATTTTGGGCTCCTTGAAGCGTTGTTCCCGTCAAGTCGATACTATTCATCATTTGATATTCAATTAACTGTTTGACAACACGAGGATCGATTTGCATAGCTAACCCCTTTATTCTAAGCAATTTCAACAAAATGCTACTAAATTCATCCTATCTTCAACTCAATTTTACACGCTCTCCTTTACTTGTACCAGCCTTTTTGTCTGAAATAGGAAAAAAGACCGATCGCGAAGATCGGTCTTTGTCAGATGAATAACCCAAATTCCTAGAAAAACTCTAATGCCTAATGCCATACAGAGACATTTAGCAAGCTACCTTACAAATGGCATCAATACAAAGTAGCTCAATGTCGCCAGAAGTCCAAGAGCAAGACCCCAAGCTCCAACTCTGCGCTTGCCCTGGCTATAAGCATAATAACCAAGAACAGCCGCTATTGGACCTAATACGATAGTCCACATAAATAAGGCTAATACGCCAAGGACAATCCCTGCCACCCCGGCAATCTGTCCAGCTCCGGTATCGCTATCTTCTTGATCCCGGGCTTGTTCGCGTGGTTGATTCACATTTGCTTCCCTGTTATGGGTGCTGGTTTGCAGCTTACGTTCACGAACCGCCGCAAATTCAGCCGCGTATTCCTCATTATTCAGGGATCTGCGCGGATAATCAATTCTTGTCCCCTGATCCCCTGTATGATCAGGATTTACCCTTGGTCTCAGTCTGTGGTCGTCGTCTCTGCCGTAACCCACAGGAACCACCTCCTCTTTGTTTAGCGTGATTACTTTTGTTTCGGTTTGAAAGTGTGACAACAGGTTGCTGCAGAGTTGTTGGCATAATCCTGATGTTCGGTGTCAAAACTTTCCCCGGCAAATTCCTCGTTATAATGGGCTGAGGCGTGTTTATCAATATCAATCATAATAAGATCGGCTTTGCACACGTTCTGGTCTCCCCAGTAGGTGCAGTTTGAAACGCTGCATTTTACGATTGGTTTATCGCCATTAGGCATGTTTATCACCTCGCAAACATTATTGCCGAAACATAAGGCACGTATGCTGTTCAAAGATTGGATAAACAGTAAACCGCCCACTTCGTATTGGGACTGTACGGGGCGATCAAGAGACGACGATTAGTTGATCTATGCCGACCCAAAGTTAGTTCCAAATTAAAAAAGGATGCCCTGAATGGCATCCTTGTCATTTTTTAAGATTCAGTTACCAAGCATAGCTTCTCAGCAGCCGGTTTTCTGCATACGCAATTGGGTTAAATAGTCACTTTCGTAATAAGTCAAATCGTCGCGCAGTTCCTCAAAAATGCGGGTGATATCCAAAATAACAGCACGGGCTGCGGTTGCCGGCTTCCGGCGGAAACGGATCGCATCCTGACCTGTATAAGCATACCGGCCATCCTCCGCATAGCTTTCGCTTTTTGGGTAGAAGAAAAGGTTCACGCAATCATGATAAACATGGTACAGCGCCTTCTCTCCCGATTCTTTGTCGAAACTGGCCCGGCGCAGGAGTACACCCAGTTTCTCGTAATTCGCCTCCGTAAATACAAGCAGATGACGAAGATCGCTCAAGAAACCTTTGTAGAAACGTACCGATTCTTCATCCTGCTCCTCCGCCAACTGGGGCAGCGAATACTGGTTCAGAAATGTTTCGATTCTTTCTGCGGCTGTTTTGAGTTTGTTTCTAGCGGATTCACATAGATCTCGGGTATTCGCTTCATGCATAGTGTCAGTTCTCCTTCCGTTCTGTCAAGGCAAAAGATCACAATTCAGTTTATGAATTGATCTGCTGGCTTTATTCTACCATAAATTGTTTGCCAAAGGTATCCCGACTTGTCCGGGCAAAAGCCCTTAATCCAGTAATTCCTAATGGCATTTCCGGCCTGTACCGGAATAAAAAAAACGTTCTGATCCCACGATATTGATAAATGATAACAGATAACCGATTTCAAAATATTATCTTATAAGAAGGTGCTTAATAGTGACGATGAAAAAATGGACTTTGCTTAGCCTATCTGCCGCCGTAGCGTCCGCTTTGGTTCTGCCTGGCTGCGCGTCCGGCCCCGCTCAAAATTCACAAAAGGCGCAGCAAGTTCAGGAACAGTCCAGACCGGAAAGTGAACATCGCCTGAAGCAAAAAATGCTTATGCAGGATATTAATGCGACCGACAAGCTGACCCGCAGGGACGCCCGCATGCATCTACAGGACCTGTCCGCCCGTTATGTTCAGAACCCCAAGGCAGCCAGCCGTTATGCTGCAGATCTGACCCAAACGCATCCTCATCTGCTCGCCGTGCTTCCTTATGGGGATTTTAACGGAGCTGCGGAAGTCCGGAGCCCATCCTTTAAACCTTCAGCGGACAAAAATAAAGAGCTGACCTCCTATATCCGCTTTGCCAAAAGCTCACTGCTTCGAGGGAAAAGTTATGCCTCACCGGCTTTTCCTCAAAGTAGTCCCAAATATTTTGTCACGGCGGTTCCAAGCACCGGCGACAGCAAGCAGCGGCGCGGCGTCATTGGTGTGTTCAGCAGCGGCATTTTGGAGAAAGTCGAGAACCACCAGCGGAAAAATCTGCGCTTGATTCCGTATCCAAGAGAAGGAAAATACAGCGTCGAATCCGTACACCCCGACACGCTTAGAGATATTACCGTCAAAACCGGCAGCGACAACGAAAATGCCAGTCATTTTTACGAAAATGAAGTCGTCGTTACCTTCAAAACCACACCAACGAAAAACGACCTGCAGCGGATTGAACAAGAGATTGACGGCTGCAAGCCGTCCAAGGTGCTGAGAAACACTTATATCTTTCATGCCGATAACAAATCGATGAAAGAGCTTGACGCTTATTTCCGTAAAAATTGGGATCCGAAGTATGTGGAGCCCCACTATTTATATTTAACCAATGAAACAACGGGTCTGGACGAAAGAACCGAAATTCCTAACGATGTTTTATTTTCGGAATATCAGTGGAATCTTCCAATCACCAGCACCAATCAAGGCTGGAAGCTGTCCAAAGGAACCAACGATGTTATCGTCGCAGTTGTAGATACCGGTGTTGACCTCGATCACCCGGATCTGGCCGGCCGCACCTTGCCTGGCTACAACGTTATTAATCCAGATGAAAAACCGATGGATGATGTCGGACACGGTACTCACGTAGCCGGCATTATAGCCGCTAATGTCAATAACCGTGAAGGCATCGCCGGTATGACGTGGAACACCAAAATTCTGCCGGTCAAAGCGCTGGACAGCAGCGGGTCAGGCACCACTTACTCTGTTGCCCAGGGAATTATTTGGGCCACAGATCATGGCGCGAAGGTAATTAACTTAAGCCTTGGCAACTATGCCGAAGCCCAGTTTCTGCACGATGCGATCCAATACGCTTTCGATCATGATGTGGTAGTGATCGCCGCCACAGGGAATGACAATACGGAACGCCCGGGATATCCTGCAGCTTATCAGGAGGTGCTGTCCGTTTCAGCTACCGACTCCAGCCAGAAACGGGCTTCTTTCTCCAACTTCGGGGATTATATCGACGTGATGGCACCGGGCGAAAGCATCGCCAGCACCTATCCCGGCAACCAATATGCAGCCTTGTCTGGTACTTCCATGGCCAGTCCGCATGTGGCGGCGTTAGCCGCCTTGATCCGCTCTGAGAATCCTCAGCTCAAGAATACCGAGGTGATGGATATTATCCGCCACACAACGGAAGATCTGGGGACGCCGGGACGGGACAAATATTACGGCTTCGGCCAAATTAATGTGTTATCCGCACTTCAGGCGGCCGGAAGCGGGAACGCTAATGAGAACGCTAATGGAAATGTCCAAAATCCGGGTCCCGTGCAGCTGTGGCCGCAGCAGATGGAGGAGGAGCTTTACCGTCTGCTGAAACGGCTGAATTCCCGCTCTTGATCGTTCAGGCAGAAACGAAACAAAACAACAGTTCAATTCGGAACAACAATACAATTCAGACAAACCAAACAGCAAAACAACGGACAAAACAACAGCAAGCCAAACAGACCAACAGAAAACCAAAATACAAACAAAACCCCTGTTCAATCCTTGGCCTTCAGGCCTTGGAATCAGACAGGGGTTTTCCCATTAAGTAAGACGCGTATCATTCAATTAAGATTGTTGCAGTGACGGAAGTTTTCCATAAGCCGGGTTCTGTACTCATTGTGGTGATAACGGGAACTACCCTCCCACATGAAGTGACAATCATCTATCTAGGCCGTTTATTGCTAAACGGCTCCAGCGACCAACCTAGACGCGCCTCGGGCAAAGGCTGCTTTCCTTGCGGAAAGCTGCGTCCCATTAGGTCTTGCTCCAGATGGGGTTTACCAGGAACGAAGTCACCAGCGTTCCTCGGGGTCTCTTACACCTCGGTTCCATCCTTGCCTGTGCCGCACACGCAAGCGCGGCCATCGGCGGTCCATTTCTGTGGCACTATCCTTCGGCTCGCGCCGACTGGACGTTATCCAGCATCCTGCCCTGTGGAGCCCGGACTTTCCTCCCGCAGCTTGATGGCTGCCGGCGATTGTCTGTCAAACTTCCAAACAACATCGTATAGTATACCGAAATTTAATATAGAGCACAAGCCCAAAAAGACGGAAATACTGGCAATTGTTAACGAATCACAAAAACCTCGGTATTCACTTCAGAAGCCGACACTTTCGTCTCGCTGCGCTGTTCGGCCAGTTTGGCGCTCAGCCAATCCGCTACTTTTCTCTTCATGATCTTCTCAGCATTGTGACCGGGGTCTATGAAAGCGATCCCCGCCGCTAAAGCATCCTGAGCGGTGTGGTAATCCACATCCCCGGTCACCAGCACATCAGCGCCGCGGAACTGGGCACTGCGCCAGTACTTGCCGCCGGAGCCGCCGATGACGGCGGCTTTGCGGATTTTTTTCTCCATATCGCCCACGACCCGGACAAAAGGAACCTCCAGCTCCCGCTTCACCAGCTCAGCGTATTCGCCAAGTGTTGTTGGCTTTTTGAGTTTGCCAACCCGCCCAAGACCAAAGGTGCGTCCTTTCAGATCCACCGGGTACAGATCATAAGCCACTTCCTCGTAAGGGTGGTTCTTGAGCATGGCTTGAATAACCTTGCTGCGCAGGCTGGCCGGCACAATCGTTTCAATGCGGATTTCTTCGGCGCGCTCCAGCTTGCCAGGCTGGCCGATAAACGGTTCGGTGCCTTCACCCGGCAGAAAAGTGCCGTACCCTTCAATATTAAAGCTGCAGTGGCTGTAGTTGCCGATATGGCCGGCTCCTGCGTTTAATACGGCGTCCAGCACCTTCTGATGATGTTCCTTAGGTACAAACACCACAAGCTTAAACAGCTTGTCCGTGTGCACGTCCTCCATCGAATCGGAGCTTTCAATGCCCAGCGCTTCCGCCATCCAGTCGTTCATGCCTCCCTCAGTCACATCCAGGTTGGTATGACTGATATAGACGGCAATATCGTGTTTGATCAGCTTCTCATACAGCCGTCCGGCAGGCGTGTCTGTCTGCAATTGAGCCAGCGGCCGGAAGATGATCGCATGATGGGCAATAATCAAATCTGCGCCGATCCGGATCGCTTCGTCGACAACCTCCTGGTTGACGTCGAGAGCGACCAGCACCTGTCTGATCTCTTTCTGCAAGGTGCCAAGCTGCAGCCCGATCTTGTCGCCTTCCATCGCTACATGTTTGGGAGCAAGCTGCTCCATAAGCTGAATTACAGTCTGACCTTTCGCAAACATGCGAGTACCTCCTTTAACTGACTCATTTGCAGATCAAGCTCTGCTTCCTTCTGCCGGGCGCTCTCCTGATCGGATTTCCCCATCTGCTTCCTGATTTTGGCCAGCTTGTCCAGTTCAGACTCCCATTTCTCAAAAAAGACATCCGCCGGATGCTGAGATAGCATCGGCCCCATCCAAATCAGCCACTCCCGCGTCAAATTCAGCCCGCCGGGAAGCTCACGTTCCTGATAAAGCATATCATTCAAGGCAGCCGCCTCATTCCGCCGGTCTGCCACCAGAATTTCATAGATTTTTCCGTCTTCCTCTAAAATTTCTTCGGCTGTCAGCACCCAGTCCCGCTCCAGCAGCCAGCGGCGCACCATATCTTCGCCCACATTCGGCTGCAGGATTAACCGCTGAACGCCGGAGAGCTTGTCCTCGCCTTCGCTTAGGATCGTAGCGATGAGCGCTCCGCCCATACCCGCGATGGTTACGGTATTCACTTCACCAGGCTGCACGACGGCGAGGCCGTTGCCTTTGCGCACCGATATTTTAGCCGTAAGTCCAGCTGACTCTACCTGGCGCCCGGCCGCTTCAAACGGGCCGTCATTAACTTCTCCGGCCACCGCACTGACGGCACGGCCGGACAGAACGGCAGCGACCGGCAGCAGCGCATGGTCAGAGCCGATGTCGGCGAATTTGCAGCCCTGCGGCAAATAATCTGCTATTTTTTGCAATCTTGCTGATAATTTCATGAAGCCACCCACGTTATCCATTTTTTTCGGAACATAAACAATATTATAAAGGCAAGAGCCAATTTCGCCAAACCAAGCCAAACCAGAACCCCTGGGGCCTCATGCCTGAGCAGATAGGCATCCACTTCCGGCATAAACCAGACGGTTGCTGCCGCGCCGAAATAAACCGATGATACATCCTTACGTTTAAAATGCACCAGCCAGCTTAACCAGCACAAAACGATACACAGCGGCAGCCAGAGCAGCTGCAGAATTTGCCACGATTCATGAGGATGCCAATACCGGAACAGGAAGGCATACAGCAGGATCCCGCAAGCCAGTCCGCAATAGTGCACAAATGACAGACGTAAGAAAAAGCCGGCCAACGCCCAGACGATTGCGCAGGTGCCAATCAAGGCTGCCCTGGACAGCTCATCCTCCCATCCCTGGAGACGAAGCATCCAGATGCCGAAGCCGAGCAGCAGGAGATTGCCCGTTAAAGCAGCAAGATAAGCGTTCCATTTACTGCGCGGCCTTACCAGCGTGGCAACGGTATACAGTAAGCAAGTTAGCAGCAGCGCCGACGCCATTTGCAATGGCCAGGGAAAACGGCTAAAATAAAATCCAATAAAGAAAATGAATGCAGAAATTCCAAATCCAAGAAACCATATCCAAGGATTTCCTTGCCGGATAGAAGTGACGGAGATAAAGCTCTTCCGGGGCGGTCTGGCTTCGTCCATGTACAGGTTCTCAAGAAAATCACAGTATTGCTCGGGCAGCAAACGACCGTTTCTCCAATGATTGATTTCGTTTAAAATGATTTCCTTTTTGTCGGCATTTATGGACACGCGTTTCACCTCTTTCCAGTTCTAAAAAAAAGACCTTGCTGCATACTGCAGAAGGTCCAGGGTGCCTATAGCTTATTCAAGAAAATCCTTCAACCGTTTGCTGCGGCTTGGATGGCGAAGCTTCCGCAGAGCTTTGGCTTCGATCTGACGGATACGCTCCCGGGTAACGCCAAATACTTTACCTACTTCCTCCAGCGTCCGTGTACGTCCATCATCCAGACCGAAGCGCAGCCGGAGTACGTTCTCCTCGCGCTCGGTGAGGGTATCGAGCACGTCTTCGAGCTGCTCTTTCAAGAGTTCATAGGCTGCAGCGTCCGCAGGGGCAAGCGCCTCCTGATCCTCGATGAAGTCTCCTAAATGCGAATCGTCTTCTTCCCCGATCGGTGTCTCCAGAGACACAGGCTTCTGGGCAATTTTCATGATTTCGCGCACCTTCTCAACGCTTAACTCCATTTCGGCCGCGATTTCTTCAGGTGCCGGTTCACGGCCAAGCTCCTGAAGCAGCTGTCTGGATACCCGGATCAGCTTGTTAATCGTTTCAACCATATGCACAGGAATCCGAATGGTTCTCGCCTGGTCGGCGATGGCCCGGGTAATGGCCTGTCTAATCCACCATGTCGCATAGGTACTAAATTTAAAGCCCTTGGAATAGTCAAACTTCTCAACCGCTTTAATAAGTCCCATATTGCCTTCCTGAATCAAATCCAGGAATAACATGCCTCTGCCCACATAACGTTTGGCAATACTGACCACCAACCTGAGATTGGCTTCCGCCAGCCGCCGTTTCGCTTCCTCGTCGCCGTTCTCAATCCGCTGAGCCAGTTCGATCTCTTCATTGGCAGACAATAGAGGAACCCGGCCGATTTCCTTCAAATACATCCGTACAGGGTCATTAATTTTGATCCCTGGCGGCAAACTCAAGTCATCATCAAAATTAAAATCGTCCTGATCGTTATTATCCTCGTCGTCGTTCTGGCGTCTCGCCAATTCCTCGTCGCTGACGTTGGTCACATCAATGCCGTTATCGTTCAACTGTTCAAAAAACTCATCCATCTGCTCGGGATCCTGTTCAAACGGAGAAAGCTTCTCCATGATTTCCTTATATGTCAGAGAGGACCGCTTCTTGCCCAGTTCCATGAGCTGGTCTTTCACCTGCTCAAGGGTCAATTCCGTTTCTAGTTCAGTATGCTGTTCGTTCGTCATATCGGGGCTCCCTCCTCCCTAGAAACTGTGCATCAATCACTTGTGTCTACTGTCTTTCTAGGGCTATAATCTCACTTGCAATTTGTGCCGCGGTTAGAAAATCGCCGGCTTTCTCCGCTGCAATCATTTCTTCTCTCTTGCGATCAATATTGCTCTTTACGGGAACTTTGCGGATTTCCCTGATGCAGTCGTCCAGCTCCTGATTGGACCACTCCCCCGGCGTGTCCATCATCGCAATGGAACTGACCGTCTTCTCCAGCTTCTCATCCTGGAGAGAAGACATAAACCGACTGGCGTCAGGACTTTTCCCTTGGGCGTAATAAGCATATAGATAAGCGGCAATCGCCGCGTGTTCCTTAATGTTAAATTGATCTCCAAGACGATCATGGACATAGTTCGCCACTTCTTCGTCCTGCAGCATAAATGATAACAGCCGCCGTTCCGCCACATGATAGGCCGGCAGCAGCACCGGAGCTTCGGGCTGCCTATTTTTATGCCTACCATTATTCCACCAATTGGCGTTATTATCCCCATCGTTTTGGTTTTTTTGAAGTTCCTGCCGATACTGATTGCATTCCTGCTTCAGGCTCTCAAACGACACCTGCAGATCAGTGGATAACTCCTTCAAATAAATTTCCCGTTCCGTTGGTGAAGGCAGTGGCGCAACCACTTCCATAGCTTCTTTAATGTAGGCCACTTTTCCTGCTTCTTCTAGCAGTATATGGTTTTTCCTCAAATATAGTAGCTTAAATTTAACCGCTGAAACCGCGCCCTCCACAATCTGATGAAGGAAACGTTCTCCCCCGTATTTCCGGATATATTCATCCGGATCCAGGCCTTCGCCGATCATGGCAATCCGTACCTTGAAGCCGGCTCCTTCCAAAATCGGGATGCTCTTCATCGCAGCTGCTTGTCCGGCATTATCCCCGTCATAGCAGACCAAAGCTTCATCCGCGAGTGATTTCAGAATCGCCGCATGGCTTTCCGTCAACGCCGTGCCCATAGTGGCTACCGTGTTATGCACACCGGCGTCCCAGGCACTGATCACATCGCCAAAACCTTCAAAGATCACGACCTGGCGTTTCTTGCGGATTTCATTCTTGGATTGGTGCAGATTGTAAAGGGTCCGGCTCTTGCTGAACAGCTTGCTCTCCGGTGAGTTCAAATACTTCGGCTGCCCATCCCCCATGATACGCCCGGCGAATGCAATCACTTTGCCGCTCCGGTTATGGATTGGAAAGATCACCCTGTCCCTGAAGCGGTCGACAAAACCGGATCCGTCATTCTTCGCCGACAGCAATCCGCCTTTCTCCATGGCCGCAAGATCAAAGGAACGTTTCTCCAGAAATTGAAGGAGCGTATCCCAGCGGGCCGGCGCATAACCGATCCCGAACTGATCGATCAGCCGTTCATGAATGCCGCGGTTCTTCAAATAGTCCATTGCACTTTGGCCATATTCCGTATTTTTAAGCAGAAAGTGATAGAATTTGCCCGACCATTCGTTCGCCTGAAGCAGCGCTTCAAGCTCCGGATTCTGCGGAGCAGCAGCCGAAGTTCCCGCATCCTGAAAAGGAATATGGGCTTCCTCCGCCATCGTCTTCACCGCTTCCGGAAAGGTCAGGCCTTCAATTTCCATTCTGAATTTAATAGCATTACCGCCTGCGCCGCATCCGTAGCAATGGAATATCTGACGGTCCGGCGTCACGGTGAAAGACGGGGTTTTCTCGGAATGAAACGGACAAAGCCCCTTCATGTACTTCCCTTGTTTCGTGAGATGAACATGCTTGCTAACGGTATCCACGATATCATGGTGTCGCAAAACAGCTTCAATGACTTCTTCCGGGATATTTCGTCCGGTACTCATCTATACCACCTTCATCTCTTTTACACAGTATACTAATTCGCTAAGAACATCCGATCTCCTGCCGGCCTTCTAAAAGTTTTGTCAGCTTTTGCTGAAAACGCACCCGATCTTCCGCCGTAAAAGGACGGGGCCCCTTGGAATGCCGTCCCCCTCTGCGCGCTTTAGCCTGAACATGGCGCCGCTCCAGCAGATAGTCGATGTTGCCGGCATCGTAGGTTTCGCCCCTTGGAGACAGAACATCGCAGCACTTGGCAATCGCCAGTGCTGCGAGTCCGTAATCCTGTGTAATTACAATATCGCCGGAGGCGATATGGTTAGCGATAAACATATCGGCGCTTTGAGAGCTCCGGTCAACTCTGGCCACCCTCACTCCCTCACTTTCCTGAAGGAGATGGTCAAAGGAGGCCACCATAAGAACAGGGACCGAAAAAGCTCGGGCTGTCTGCGCAATTTCCTGTTTCACCGGACAAGAATCTCCGTCAACCACGATATTCATGTTTCGGCCCCCTATATATCCATCTTAACGTCCTAGCAGCTAACGTCTGTAGTATTCCACACTGCTAATGGGACAACTCTTTAAGCCCAAACAAGTTTGCTGAAATCCGCAAATGCTTTCAGATCTCCGTCAATCGCGGCAAGCAGGGCAAGCCGGTTATTCCGGATCTGCTCATCTTCCGCCATAACCATGACGCTGTCAAAGAAAGTGGTGATTGGTGCCTTTAATCCGCTGAGCGTATCAAGCGCCTGCTGGGCTTCTTTGTGCTCAAGCGCCTGCTGGTAACCGCCCGAAACCGATTGCCAAGCCTCGTAAAGTGCTTGTTCGGAAGACTCCGTGAGCAGATCCGATCTGACTTTTTCCGCAGAGACGGCTTTGGCTGCCAGATTGCTGACCCGGTTAAAGGACTCGACCGTCGTCTTGAAATCCTCTTGCCCGTTTACAGCAGCGGCGAGCGCATTCCCGCGCTTCACCACGGAAACCACGTCGTCATAGCCTGCAGCAATGACTGCATCAACGATGTCGTAACGAAGGTCATCCGACAATATCTTCTTCACCCGCAGACTGAAAAACTCACTCATATCCTGCGAAATTTGCGAAGCCGGACGTTTCAGTCCGCGCAGCTCTTCATGCGCTTCGATTCCCAAAGCAAAGATGTCGCTGAGGTTAATCTCAAGCTTATGCTCAAGCACGATCTGCACAATGCCTTGAGCCTGGCGTCTCAAGCCGTACGGGTCCTGAGAGCCTGTAGGGATAATACCGATGGAGAAGCAGCCAACCATCGTATCGATTTTGTCTGCGATGCTGACGATAGCCCCTGCCAGCGAAGCTGGCACGTTGTCTCCGGCAAAACGAGGCTGATAATGCTCGAACACTACGTCTGCCACTGCTTGCGGTTCGCCTGCTTTGCGGGCGTAATCCTGCCCCATAACCCCCTGCAGCTCAGGGAATTCATAAACCATTTGCGTAACCAGGTCGAACTTGCAGATTTCAGCGCCGCGGCTCGCTGTTTCGCGTACGCTGCTGTCCACGTTCAGCTTGGCAGCCAGGCTGTCGGCGATCCGGCGGATGCGGCGCACTTTATCGCCAATCGTTCCGAGCTCTTCGTGGAACACGATCGTTTCCAGCTTGGAGAGCGCGTCTTTGATCGCCAGCTTCTGGTCTTCCTCATAGAAGAACTTGGCGTCGGACAGACGGGCGCGGAGTACTTTTTCATTCCCTTTGGAGATGACATCCAGCGATTCAGCGTTACCGTTACGCACCGTAACGAAGAACGGAAGCAGCGAACCTTGGTCGTCCAGCACCGGGAAATAACGCTGATGCTCACGCATTGACGTAATCAATACTTCCTGCGGGATGTTGAGGAACGATTCCTCAAATGTGCCAACCAGCACCGTAGGCGTTTCTACAAGGAACAGCACCTCTTCCAGCAGATCTTCTTTGACTGCGATGTTCCAGCCTTTTTCAGCGGCAAGCTTCTTGATCTGGTCGACAATCAGCTTCTGACGTTCTTCCGTATCCGCAATGACATGCTGCTTGCGAAGCACATCCAGGTAAGTTGCTGGATCCGTAATAACAGCTTCGCTGCCGAGGAAGCGGTGACCGCGGGTCACATTGCTGGACTCTACGCCTGCAATGGATACCGGCACGATGTCCTGGCCAAACAAGGCCACCAGCCATTTGATTGGACGGACAAATTTGAAATCATAGCTGGCCCAGCGCATGTTTTTCGGGAAAGTCATCGAAGTCAGAATCCCAAGCAGACCTTCTGGCAGTACATCGGCCGTGTAAACGCCTTTGGTATTTTTTGTAACATAGATATATTCAACTCCGCCAAGCTCACGGAACGTAAACTGTTCAGGCTCAACGCCCTGGCTGCGGGCAAAACCAAGCGCCGCTTTGCTCCAGTTGCCGTTCTCATCCAAAGCGATCTTGCGGGAAGGGCCTTTTACTTCCTCTTCGACGTCCTCTTGTTTCTCCGCTACCTCTTTAACCAATACGGCCAAACGGCGGGGCGTGGCATAAGCCTCTACTGCTCCGTGCTGAATGCCGGAAGCATCCAGCCATTTCACCGTGCGGTCCTTGAGTTGGTCCATCGCCGCCCGGATAAAGCGGGCCGGTGTTTCTTCTAATCCGATTTCAAACAGCAGATCCTTAGGCATGGTCTACTCCTCCTTTAAGCAGCGGGAATCCGAGCTTCTCGCGTTCTTCCAGGTAAGTTGCGGCAACCTGTCTCGCCAGATTGCGGACCCGGGTAATGTACCCGGTTCTTTCCGTTACGCTGATCGCGCCGCGCGCGTCCAGCAGGTTAAACGTATGCGAGCATTTCAGGACATAATCGTAGGCCGGGAACACGAGGTGTTCGCTCATCGCGCGATTCGCTTCCTGCTCATACATGTTGAATAAAGTGAACAGCATTTTGACGTCGGATACTTCAAACGTATATTTGGAATGCTCGACTTCCGGATGATGGAACACGTCGCCGTAGCTGATGCCTTCCACCCACTCCAGATCAAACACGTTTTCTTTCTCCTGGATGTAGGAAGCAAGACGTTCCATACCGTAAGTAATTTCAACCGCTACCGGATTGGTTTCAATGCCGCCCACCTGCTGGAAGTAAGTAAACTGCGTGATCTCCATACCGTCGAGCCAAACCTCCCAGCCCAGGCCTGCGCAGCCGAGGGAAGGGTTCTCCCAGTTGTCTTCAACGAAACGGATGTCGTGTTTAAGCGGATCAACGCCCAAAGCCTTCAGGCTGTCCAGGTAAAGCTCCTGGATGTTGTCCGGCGATGGCTTGATGATTACCTGAAACTGGTGATGCTGATAAAGACGGTTCGGGTTCTCCCCGTAACGGCCGTCCGAAGGGCGGCGGGAAGGTTCGACGTAAGCGACTTTCCAAGGCTCGGGACCGAGCGACCGCAGGAAGGTCATCGGGTTCATTGTGCCTGCTCCTTTTTCCGTATCATACGGCTGTACGAGAATACAGTTCTGTTCGGCCCAGAACTTCTGCAGCGTCAAAATCATTTGCTGAAAATTCATACCAACACTCCTTACCAGAATTTTTATGGTTCCCCAAATTATATACAGACAGCAAAAAGCTCCCGCCTCTACGCCTGTATATCAGACGTAGGGACGAGAGCATGATTCCCGCGGTTCCACCCTACTTGACCCGGCTCATTGCCGAATCCACTTTTCACGTTTCATTTGCTGCTCCGGGGACCGCCAATCAGATAAAACCGCCAATCCGGGCTTGCACCGTCCCCGGCTCGCTACAATCGGCTTGCATTTTATCCTATTCCCTTTCAACACAGCAACTCATTTTCATGAGAAATATGATTTATAATAGCTGATTTCACACGCCAAGTCAAATCTGGTATTTATCCAGCTGATCCAGGAAATTGCGCGATTTGAGCTGCATGCCAAGCTGCATGTCCATCAGCGCCCGCATTACGCTTTTTAACTCGGCTTTGGTCGTGTCCTTCACGGCAACATTGCCCAATCTGCGCATATCCAGCTTCGCGAACAGACGGAGCAGCTTCAGCACGGAAGGCGATACAGCCATAGCCGCCGGATCCAGATGCCGGCTTCGCCGGCTGAGCACACCGCCAAGCCTCGGACTGAAGAACTCCAGCTCCTGATCGGTGCCCGAAACGACACAAACGTCCATCTCCGGCCCGTAACCGGCCGCTTGCAAGATCTTCATTTCATAGAGGTGAATCAGCACCTCCGGGTCCTTGCCTTCCTGCAGCGCATCCAGACAGGCCTTCAGCTGGCCAAACCAGAAAGAACCCGTTTCTTCCTCCTGAAGCACCCGGTCCAGCAGCTCGCAGGCATAAGACCCGTATGCAGCCAATGTCAAATCCTCCCGCAGTTTATGGTGTGATTCAATGATTTCCCCTGCGTTCAATGTGCCAAGTCCTTTATTTCTGAAAAAAATATATTGGCCGTATGTAAAGGGCATCGTCATGGCGGCATGCCGGCTTTTCGGTTTTTTGGCTCCGCGGACCATCACGCCCACTTTGCCGTAATGTTCGGTCAGCAGCGTAATAATTTTGTTGCCTTCACCATAATCCATACTGCGGATGACAATGCCTTCCACTCTGTATAACATAAGTTCCCCCCGCCTCCGGACCTCTCTCCAAAAGATCCCCAAAACTCAAAACAAGAGGGGCAATTATGCCTCCTCCTGCTCCAGAACCAACTCTTCGGGCTCCTCCTGTTCATCCTTCTCCGGGGGAGCTCCGACCTCCTTATAAAGCATATAAGCATCTACATCACCAGTCATCGTAAAATACTTCCACGAAAAGTCTCGCACTCGTATTCACCCTTTCTTCGGACATGACGCCTTGCTTTGTAAGAATAGGATGTACCGAGCCAGCTTAACTATTCGCCCTAATAACTGGGAAAAGATTAATCGCGGTTAAAGCCCAAATCCCGCAGTACACGATCCTGGTTTCTCCAGTCTTTCTTCACTTTGACCCACAATTCAAGGAAAATCTTAGATCCGAGCAGATGCTCGATATCGTGACGGGCCAGCTTGCCGATTTCCTTCAGCAGCGCGCCCTGCTTGCCGATAATAATTCCTTTCTGTGAATCCCGCTCCACAAAAATGACGGCCGAAATGTACACAACGCCATTCTCCTGGACGCGCATATCTTCAATCGTAACCGCAATAGAATGCGGAACCTCTTCGCGGGTAAGATGAAGGATCTTCTCGCGGATCAGCTCTGCGCAGACAAACTGCTCCGGATGGTCCGTTACCTGGTCTTCCGGGTAGTACTGCGGTCCCTCTGGCAAATATTTGGCAATCTGGTCCAGAAGTGTATTCACATTATTACCCATCATCGCCGAAATCGGCACGATTTCCGCAAACGGATACAGCTTGCTGTACGATTCAATCATCGGCAGCAGTTCTTCCGGCGTAATTTTGTCGATTTTGTTCAGCACCAGAATAACCGGCGTCTTGATTTCCTTCAGCCGTTCAATAATATAACGGTCGCCGCCGCCAAAACCTTCCGAAGCATCAGCCAGGAACAATACTGCTTCCACCTCGCCGAACGTATTCAGAGCGGTTGTGTTCATGTAATCGCCAAGCTTGGATTGGCGTTTATGAATACCCGGCGTGTCCAGAAAAATAACCTGCATGTCATTTGACGTGTATACGCCATGGATTTTATTGCGTGTCGTTTGAGGTTTGTCCGACATAATGGCGATCTTTTGTCCAACGATATGGTTCATCAGCGTTGATTTGCCGACGTTTGGCCGGCCTACAATCGTAACAAAGCCGGATTTAAATGAGGATTTTGCCATAATTTCTCCTTTATACAAACAATTCTTAAGACTGGGTTTCCTTCAGATGGGAAGGCACAAATGCATGCGGCAGCAGTTCCCGCATCGTCGTTTCCATGATGTCCCCCTTCAAGTTGCCCAAAATCACCGGCATATCAAGACCTCCGAGCTCGGCCAAAACCTGCCGGCATACGCCGCAGGGCACGATTGGCTCGTCCGTGTCGCCCACTACCGCAATGGCTTTAAAGCTGCCTGGACGGTTGCCGTCGGCAATGGCACGGAACAGCGCGGTACGCTCGGCACAATTGGTTGGGCTGAACGCCGCATTTTCCACGTTGCAGCCGTGATGGACCTTGCCATTCTCATCGAGCAAAGCAGCTCCGACCGAAAAATGGGAATAAGGGACATAAGCGTTTTGATAGGCTTTCATCGCTTCTTGAAGCAGTTCTTTGTTATCCATCTTTATTTTAACCTCGCTTCTTAAGTTCAAACTTCCGATTCTTCAGCCCCAGCCAAAATAAGCGCAAACCGGAGAGTAAAAAAGCACGATACCGATCACTACCGAAAAAAAAGCGGCGATCAGCACCGCACCTGCGGCTGTATCTTTAGCAATTTTCGCCAGCGGATGCCATTCCTCCGTCACCAGGTCCACAACCGTTTCCAGTGCCGTATTGACCAGCTCCAGCCCGATTACCGATGAAATGGTCAGCAGGAGCAGCACCCAGCTCATGGGCGGCAGATGAAAAACAATAGCTCCGGCCGTTACCAGAATGGCCATGGCCAGGTGTACCTTCATATTCCGCTGCGTGCGCAGGGCATACCAGATGCCGGCAGCCGCATAACGGAAAGTGAACTTCCACCTTGGACGCGGCTTCATTAGCGTACCAGACCCGCTTCAGCCAGTACAGCTTCCTGTTTGCCCATCATTTCCGCTTCGCTCGCTTCGTCCTGATGATCATAACCAAGCAAATGCAGAAAACCATGTACAAACAGAAATCCAAGCTCGCGTTCAAACGAGTGGCCGTAATCTTCGCTTTGTTCTTTGGCCCGCTCCATGGAAATAATAATATCCCCCAGCATGTCCGGAAACAGCTCCGCCTGCTCATCTTCGCCGATTTCATAGATGATCTCAGGTTCCTCATCCAGACTTTCATTCATGGCGAAAGACAAAACATCCGTTGGCCGGTCGATACCGCGGTAATCACGGTTCAGTTCATGAATCTGTTTATTATCGACAAAGGTAAGCGCGACCTCGCCATCTTCGATACCTTCCGCCGCAGCCGCTTTCTGCAGGAGGACATCCAGTAGAGCAATCAGCTCCTCGGTGATGTCAAATTGCTCTTGTTCATTGCTCCACGCCAGGTGAATCGCCATCTTTCTCACGCTCTTTCCCATCATTATTCTTCGTGATCTTCACATCGTCCGGATATTCAATCCGGGAGTGGAAGATCCCCATAACCGTTTCTTTTAACGTTTGCCCCACCACATCAAGCTCGCGCATCGTCAGATCGCATTCTTTGAACTGGTGGTCGTCCAGGCGGCTTTTGATAATCTTCTCGATCATCGTCTCCACCTGATTCACCGTCGGTTTATGCAGCGAACGCACCGCGGCCTCCACGCTGTCTGCAATGCCCACGATAGCGGCTTCCTTCGTCTGGGCATTCGGCCCCGGATATCTGAAGTCATCTTCGGTGAAATCCGGTTCGACGCCCTGTTCCTCTGCTTGCTTTAGAGCTTTGTGGTAGAAGAAATGCAGGAACGTAGTCCCATGATGCTGCTCGGCAATATCACGGATCGGCTTCGGAAGTTTGTATTCCTTCTGCATCTCTACCCCGTCCCGGGCATGGGCAATGATGATCGATTTACTGAGCTTAGGATCGATAAAATCATGCGGATTCTCCATACCGTTTTGATTTTCGATGAAATACCCCGGTCTCTTCGTCTTTCCGATGTCATGATAATACGAACCTACCCGGCATAATAATCCATTGGCGCCGATCGCTTCCGCAGCAGCTTCCGACAGGTTGCCGACCATGACGCTGTGATGGTAAGTTCCCGGTGTCTCCGTAAGCAGCTTGCGCAGCAGCGGATGGTTCGGATTGGTCAGCTCTACCAGCTTTAAAGCGGACAAAATACCGAACGTCACTTCAAAGAAAGGCATGAGTCCAAATACCATAATGGTCGCGAGCAGACCGCTGGCAAACGCGAAGCCAAGCGCATATAACGTACTGGTTTGATCCCAGCCGCTCGAATTAATCATGATGAGAGCAGCAACCAGAAGGGCTCCAAAGAAGGAAACCATCACCCCTGCCTTCAGAATTGAAGCGCGTTGGCTGGCGCGGTGAATCGAGAAGATCGAAACGAAAGAAGTGACGAGTGTAAACAGCCCGTAATAAAAATCAAAAATTTGCCCTTGATGAATGTTAAGCACAATACTGGCCACCACGGAGAAAATAACCGAGGCAATGTAAGCTAAAGGCACATCCAGCAGCAATGTAATCAGCATCGCTCCGACCGCCACAGGCGCCAAATAACCCAGATATGGCCTGCGGTCATTATGCAGAAGTTCCAAGAGATGCATGGAAAGCAGCGTAATCAGGAAGATTAACAGCAGCATCGCAAGCTGGGAGTTGTTATATTTGAAGCGAACACTCGCTTCCGGCTGTCTGATGGACATATAAAGACCAACAGCAAGCAGAACGGACAACAAAGCTACTCCGACCTGAGGCCAGTAATTCACTTCATTTTTTAACAATCCGTTGTCTTTTAAAAGCGTGTACATTTCCTGGGTAATGATTTGGCCTTTAGGGACAAGCACATCCCCTTGCTTGATGTAGACAGGCGCCGTATTTTCTCTGGCCTTTACCTTGGCGTCTTTGGTTGCATCTTCATCGTAGAACTTATTGGCCGTAATGACATAACGCGCAAGCTCCTGTACGATTTCCCGCGAAATCCGTTTACTAAGCGAACTGGAGCTGACCTGCTCAGCCACCTTTACCCGGGTCGTTTGGGCTTCTGTCGCCGGGTCATACATCAATCTTCCCACAATATCCGAAGCCACCGGTTTCATTTCCGCGATGTCTTCGGGGGTAAGCTGCGGCAGCTTGACATACGTTTCTTCCGAAATATGGTACATCTGCTCGTTAATTCTCGTTCTTACCTCATCCAGAAAGGTTGAGGAATAATTGCCGGAATTACGGCTCGACATAATAAAATTCTGAATATGAGTCTGGAAGATTTGCGGCAAGTCCTGCCGGTAAATCGAGATCTTATCCTCACGTGAAACCTGATCGTCCTGGTTAATCCGCGCAATCTGATCCAGCATTTCAGTGATAATAGCTTCATTCCGCAAAGAAATTTTGGTATATACCGGCTTCTCCGCTTCAGCGGCTTCCTCTTGGGCCTTCAAAGTCGCCTTGGTATTCTGAATCTGCATCGGAGCCAAAATTTCCTTTTCGCTTGGCATATTGACCGCGATGTTGTATTTCTCCGGCAATAATTTAGGAGCCAGGCTGACATAAAGCATAATAATCAGCAATGCGAACAGAGCATAGCGCATTCCTACGCTATGCCTCCAGCCCACCATTTTGGATTGTATAGTTTGACGATTATCATTCTGATTTGAGGTCATTGGAAACAGCCCTCTCTATCTTTGTGAAATTTGCCCCCTGTAAGAATACGGAACACCGCAATTGACTTTGCCTTCTCATCTTGTCTCCTCCAGGGTCCCCTGACGCTTACAGCATACAGAGGTTCTATCTCGCTAGATACGTAGACAGACTGTCTTGTCCGGCTGCCCGCCGGAGCGTTTGCTCAGAATCAAGGTAATACGGATCTAGTGCGCTCAATTGTTATCCGAAGCCGCATCATAGGCCACAATAATTTTCTGTACCAAAGAATGACGCACAACATCCGACTCATTGAAGTGAACGAACCCGATTTCCTCAATCTGGCTCAAAATCGTGCTGGCTTCAATTAATCCGGATTTCTTGCCTCTAGGCAAATCGATCTGCGTCATATCGCCAGTTATGACCATTTTGGAGCCGAAACCAAGCCGCGTCAAGAACATTTTCATTTGCTCCGGCGTTGTGTTCTGGGCCTCATCCAAAATAATAAACGAATCATCCAGCGTTCTTCCCCGCATATAAGCAAGCGGAGCAATTTCAATCAATCCGCGTTCCAGCGCCTTGGCCACCTGATCCGGGCCCATCACGTCATACAGGGCGTCGTACAAAGGCCGCAGGTAAGGATCCACCTTTTCCTGTAGATCTCCCGGCAGGAACCCGAGACTTTCACCCGCTTCCACCGCTGGACGGGTAAGGACGATCTTTTTGACTGATCCTTCCTTCAAAGCCGCAATGGCCAGAACGACAGCTAAATAGGTCTTACCCGTACCTGCAGGACCGATTCCAAATACGATATCCCGTTTCTTGATCATCGTTACGTAATGATTCTGGCCAATGGTTTTGACCCGGATCGGTTTGCCGCGGTAGGTTACGGCGATTTCACCTTTATATAAATTAAGCAGCTGGTCTGCCCGCAGATCCAGCGCAAGATCGATGGCGTAAGAAACATCCCGTTCCGTCAGCACATATCCGCCCCGGATCAGCTCAAGCAGCACTTCGAACAGCTGCTGGGCAACCATGGTATCCCGGTCCCCGCCGCGGACCGAAATTTCCGATTCGCGTGAGACCACTTGCACGTCAATTTTCTTTTCCACCAGTTTCAGGAATATATCCTGAGGACCAAATAAAGAAAGTCCTTCTGAAGCATTTTTAAGCGGGATTCTGATCACAGTCTGTTGTTCTGCCAAATATACTCATTCTCCTTGATCTTGGACTATAGGAACCTCTTCCGCGATATTCTGCTCTACCTCAAACAACACTTTCATATAAACTTTACCATTCTCAGTCTTCTCATGCAAAATTTTTTCCGCTTTAACGACGGCATCCGCACCGTTTTTCGCTAAAATATCCCGTTTCGCCTGGGCAATCCCGCTCGCTTTCGCCTGCTCCGGCGTCTGCTCAATTTCAATATCCGCCTTTTCCATTACGTTTTCGCTCATCCAGCCGATCGGAAGCTTCCACTTCCGCCAGGTGATCGGATTGTTTTCTGTATAGGTGACACTCTCGGCAAATTGGTTTTTCCCGTAACCGGTAAGCTGAATCGCCGTGTTCCCAAAGTACAGATACCCTTTTGTTTTTTTGGCGCCGCTAAGGACACTTTCTTTCTTCACCAGCGGAGTTTCAATGTTATATTCATGCCAAACCAGTCCGCGCACCTCTCCTTTGGAGACGACCGTTTGCCCGGCCTGATAACCGGCAATCAGCACCGCACCTTTTTTGACCCGGTCATTCTTAGCCACCTTCGGATATCCTCTTTCCGCATAAATATAAGTAACAACCGCATCCGATTTGCTGACAAGATTGCGGGGGCTGTTTAAATTCTGGTCTTTCGGTTTAGTTGCTTCCACCACCTCAATCGTCGCCTTGGTACCATGGATGGTAACCCCTACCCAAGACGTGCCTTCCAACTTCCTTGTCAATGTTTTGGAGAGCTTGTCCTGTTCAGGCAGCTTAAATTTCCACTGAAAAGGGAACAGCCCCTCCTCTTTGGCGGCCTCCTTAATGTCTTCAGCCGGGATATTCACATTGCCCTTCACTTCCACATCCCAAACCAAGGAGGACATAAAAAAGATAGCCAGAACAAATAGAACGATACCGGCGGCAAACCATTTGCGGCGCAGCACCCGGAGCGAAAGGAACGGCAGGCCATTCCGCTGTTTCACATGCATCCGGCAGCTTGTCTGCTTCAAGAGCGGACGCAGCCTGAAGAAATCACCAAGCATGACGTTCAGCTCCATCCGCCTTCCTGGCAGGGGTTTGACCTCCCAAACCCCTATCCCCTTCTCCCCGCATTTATTGATCAACTGTTCCAAATCGCCTCCACGGATGTCCAGCCTAACCCATCCGCGGAGAAAGCTAAAGGCCGATTCTTTCACGGCTTCTCCCCCGTTCCACGATACTTGATTTCCTCGATATCCCCTTCTACCATGATCTCCTGGGGCATAATGGTCTTGATGACCAGATCTTTTCCCGTTACTTCGAGGCCGCCTTCACTGAGTGCCAAACTTAACCGCTCTTCCGAAAAATGCAGAACGCCCCTGTGATTCTCAATGAGCAGCTGCTTCCCGCCTACAAGCGTAAGTCTGGGCAGCTCAAAGACGAGATCCCCCGGGAGATCGAGCGCATCAACGGTCCATTTGCGAAATTTGCGGGCAATGCGGCTCATACGAGGCAATCCTCCTTTCCCTATGCTACAAAATTATGCGGGAAGCTCCTGTTTTATGAGAAGCAGCTAAGAAACAAGGCAGATCCCGTATTGAAAAAGACCCGTTTAGCTGGATGGACAAGATCAATCCCATTTGACTGCTAGGGGAAAGTTCAAGGAGTAGCGAAATCAACGTGTGAAATTCACTTGGAATTAAGACAAAGAGGGATTTAGGAATTAGAATTTATGGGATTGGGGTTGCGGTTGAGGAGTTAGCATAAATGAAGATAAAAGGGTACTGTGGAAATTGATCTTATGAGAACTTTGGGAAAGGGCCCCTAGTTAGAGTTGAGTTTGGATTCCAGTTCGGGTTTCAATTCGGGTTCCAATTCGGGTTCCGGGTCCAGTGCCAGTTCCGGTTAGAGTTAAGGTTTGGGTAATAAGTTCGGGTTAAGGTTCAGGTTAGAATCGAGGTTGGAAGTGAGTTGGAAATTTAGACAGCAAAAAACGCCCCTCCAAAGGAAGGGCGTTTTGCTATTCTTTTATTGCAGCAGTTGCTGAACTGCCTGGTTTACAAGTTTGCCATCCGCCCGTCCTTTGACTTTAGGCATTAGCGCACTCATTACTTTCCCCATGTCGGCTTTCGAAGAAGCACCGGTTTCCTGGATGGTCTGCTGTACAATTACTTTAATTTCTTCTTCGGTAAGCTGCTCGGGGAGGTACCGGGCAATAATATCAATCTCGACATTTAAATTATCTGCAAGATCTTCGCGGCCTGCTTTAATAAAATCCTGGAGGGCATCTTTGCGCTGTTTGATTTCACGACTTAGGATATCAAGCACTTCATCATCGTTCAGAGTTCTCTTCAGATCTATTTCAAGATTCTTGATCGTAGCACGAACCATACGAATCGTGGTGAGTTTGAACTTTTCCTGATTCCTCATCGCTTGCTTCATATCTTCGTTTAATCGTTCGCTAAGATTCATGAAGTTCAAATCCTCCTAGAACTTTCTCTTACGAGCAGCCTCAGACTTTTTCTTGCGTTTAACGCTTGGCTTTTCATAATGCTTGCGTTTCTTCACCTCAGCCAGGACACCGTCCTTAGCAATGGAGCGCTTAAAGCGACGAAGTGCAGCATCGATTGTCTCATTTTTGCGAACTTTCGTTTCAGACACCAGTTTTCCCTCCCTCCGACCAGACCGTCCAAGAGCATAACACGGTTCATCATTCTTCATTATAGGTGAAGAGAGAACTTAGGTCAACTACTCTGAAAATAATCCCTGCAACTCAGACTTAAGTTCCGGGTTCGACAAACTCTAACAAGTCCGAAAAACACTACAAAAACCCGCATAAATCCGCCATTCTCTTTAAATTTCACTTAAATCTTGCAATCCAGATTTGGAAAAGTTTAAAGCGCCGAACTCTATTTCTTCTTGAATCAGATCTCAGCCTCTTCTAAGCCTGCTCAACCTGACAACCAACCTGGCAACTTACTCGGCGTGCGAAGCAGAAACTCCAGTAAGCGCCCCCAGCTTGGCCCCGCCAAGCAAATGGAAGTGCAGGTGGAATACGGTCTGTCCTCCGTCAGGTCCGCAATTGTTGATCAGTCTGTAGCCCGTTTCAGCAATATCCAGCTGTTTAGCTGTCGTTTGCGCAACTTGGTGCAGCTTGCCGATCAAGGCAAAATCCTCGCCTTCCGCCTCATTCATTGAAGCGATATGTTTCTTCGGGATCATGACCGCATGAACCGGCGCAGCAGGCTGAATGTCATGGAAGACCAGAAACTCGTCGTCTTCATAAATTTTGTTGGAAGGAATGTCTCCGTTTACGATTTTGCAAAATAAGCAGTTCTCCATGTTACATGGCCTCCTGGAAATTTATGTACTGGAGCTTCAGGTGCCGGAAACCGTCTGCCGGCAGCCTCTCCTTAACTATCATACCTAATAAACCAGGCAAAAAAAAGAAGCACCCGGCACTCCCCTGAAAGGAGTGCGCCGGACGGACGTATTAGCAGGAGCTGCAGCTGCGTTGCTCGAACTCTAGCCCATACGTCCGTCCAGGTGGCTTCTTGAGTAATGTCGGCTTAGCTGTATTATAACAGCGGTATTAAACTGTCTCTGTGATTTGGATCACGCCAAATCCTTCCGCTTACAACCGACCGTTATCCTATGATTTAGAAGCCTGTGATAATTAAAAGCCCAAAAGTTTCCTCAGGCTCAACTCAGGCTTAAATGCTTAGCGAGAGTTTATACTGGGGGATTCAATGCGAAACAGCTGATTTCTTTCACCTTTTTCCACGAATCAACACGGCCAATTGGTCACTTGTGTTGTACCGTTCCATACTTACTCGGATTTAAAAATAGCCGATATTACTGCCTGAATGAAAATAGCAGACTGAAATATTCGCTTACTTCTCTGATGGAATAATGCAATAACGGAATAACAGAAGAAACAGGACAGAAGAAACAAGAGAGAAAAGAAAGACAGGAAAAAGAGTAGGAAATCAGAGCGATTTAAACGCCTAACTAAATAACTATAAGCTAAAAAACTTAGGAACAAATAAAACTTAGAAAACGAATTAAAAATAGGTAGGAAAATAGAAAAAAAATAAAACCTAGGCGATCCTCCTGAATGAAAGGATTCTCGCCTAGGTTTATATAAAATTAAAGTTTCTCGAGGTGAATGCGGGAGCCTTCTCCCGCATTCACCGCCGGCTGTACAATCAGCTTGCGGGGCAGGCGCTCGCGCAGTTCTGCTACGTGGCTGATGACGCCGACGGAGAGATGATCATGATGCAGATGCTCAAGCGACGTAATCACCGTGTCCAGCAGCTCCGGATCCAGTGTGCCGAACCCTTCGTCCAGGAAGAAAAACTGGAGCGGATATTGGCCGCGCAGCTGGATCTGGGCGGATAAAGCCAGCGCCAAAGCCAGCGAGGTCAGGAAGGTTTCGCCTCCCGACAAGGTGGACACTGGCCGTTTCACACCGCCGTTGGCGTCATCGCGAATGACAAATCCGCCGCCGGAATCCGTTTCCAGGGAATAGCGCTGCTTGGTCAGAAACCGCAGCCGCTGCGAAGCCGCCTGGCTGACATGAACCAGCTGCTCCTCGGCTACATACTCCACAAACGCATTACCTCTTAGCGTACTCTGAAGTTTGCCGAGCAGCCCGCTCTCATGCTCCAGCGCGCTGCGCTGCTGTTCAAGCTCCTGCCAGCGGACATGGCGTTTCTCCACATCCTCCAGATCGCGCTGTGCTTTCGCTTTCTCCTGAAGAGCCAGCTCATCCTGCGCCTGGTATTCCCGGAAGGTCCGCTGGACTTCGTTCCACGCTTCTTCCGAAAGGCTTCTGCCGTTCAAACGAAGCTCCAGATCCCGCAGCGTTACGGCCAGTTCCTGCTGCTGCTTACGGTGCTGTTCAGCCAGCCGCGCAAGCTCCTCGGCTTCTTCCCGGCCGATCGCCGCTTCTGCAGCCGCTTGTTCGGTCGCAAAAGGGGCGTCTGACAACGCCTGTTCCCAGCGGCGCTCCTGCTCAGCCGCCTGTTCGGCAGCGGCTGCCGCTGCCTGACGAGCCAACACGTCAGCCTGGGCCGTTTCATTCCGCAGCTGCTGGGCCGCTGCCAGCTGTTCCCGGGCCTCCCGAGCAGCCGTTCGCAGCTGAACCAGCCTTGACTCGGCTGCGGCCAGCAGCGCTTCGGCTGGTTCCCCGCCCGTCAGGGCAGCCAGCCGTTTACTCTTCTCTTCTATCAGCTGGAGGCCGCCCTTGAGCCGGGTTGAGCATTCAACCAGCTCTCTGTCCAAGGCCGCCAGCTGCTCCGACAAGACGCGCAGCCTGCTCGTCTTGTCTTCGATGTACGGCCCGCTGACTTCGAGGCGGTGGCGCACATCCTCGGCCTGCAGGTCCTTGGCCTGCATGGCCTCGTAGCTGCGCTGCAGCTCATCCGGGGTCATACCGGGATGAGCTGCAGCCCATTCGGCTGCACGGCGCTGCACGTCAGCCTCAAGCGCGGAGCAGCGTGCCTGCTGCTGCTCCGCCTGGGCCGCGGCTGCCTGTTCCTCGGCAGCCGCCAGGGCGCAGCGCTGGCGCAGTTCGGCGCCAGCGCTGCGCTGCCCGCGGACCCGGCTCTGCAACGCAGAGAGCCGGGTGCCGCTGCCGCCGCGCGCGGTGCGCAGCGCGGCAAGCCGGGCGCGGGCGCTCTCCGCGTCCAGCGGAGCGCCCGGCCGGGCGGCGGCGGTCTGCGTAGCCGCCGCCGCTTCGCTGGATGCCGCCGGGTCTGCGGCGGCATCCAGGCTTTCCAGGGCCGCGCGCACCGATTCCAGGTCGCGCGCGGCCCCGAAGCGCAGCTCCCGGCATTCCGGGAGCAGAGCGGCCACGGCCTGGAGCTCCGCCTCCAGCGCCGCCGTTCCCTCGTCACCGTGCACAGCCGGCGAAGGATGCTCCAGCGAGCCGCACACCGGGCAGGCTCCGCCCTCGTGCAGCTCCTGGGCCAGCCGGACGGACCAGACGTGCAGCTCCTGCTCCTTCAGCTGATGCCGGAGCTGTGCTTCACGCCGCTCCAGCTCCTCACCAAGGCCCTGCAGCTCCTGCTCCTGGTTCTGCAGCTCAGCGGCAAGCCGGTAGGCTTCGGCAAGGGTGTCCTGCCGCTCAGCTTCGCTGCGCGCCGCCTCTGCCGTCAACTCCTGCAGCTGCCGGAGCGCTTCTTCTTGTCTGCTGCGCAGCTGGCCGGCTTCCAAGCGGGTCTGCTCCAGCTGCTGCTCCGCAGCGGCCAAAGCTTCCTTGCGCTGCATCCCTTCCTGCAGCAACCGGCGCTCGGCCGATTTCACCTCAAGCTCTTTGAGCTGCTGCTCCAGCTCTTTGCGCCGGTGCACAGCCTTGTTCAGCAGCGTTTCTTCCTTCGCCGCCTCTTCAGCAGCCAGCTTCCGCTTCTGCTCGATCTCCTGCTGTCTGCCCAGCTGCCCGGCTTGCTCAGCTTTAAGCTGCTCGGCTTCAGCCTGCAGCTGGCGGGCCTGCTCCAGCTGCTCCAGCCTGCGGAGCAGCGGCGGTTCCTCCTGCGCCAAAACTTCATCTGCAGCAGCTGACATCTTCACGGCTTCGCCCGCCTTTTCCTCGGCTGCAGCCGCGCTGGAGGCTGCAGCTTCAGCCGCAGCCCTTCGCGCCCTCGCCGTCTCTGCCGCTTCCTGCCAGCCTTTCAGGACAGGCAGCAGCTGCTCGGCGGCTTCAGCATGGCGCAGCTTATGCTCGGCTGCTTCAATGGCCGGGTTATTTGCGGTAAGGCGTGCTTCCTCCGCCATCAACCGCTGTTTCTCCTGCATCAGCTCGCGGATTTTGGACGCTTCCTCCGCCTTCTGACGGACTTCTGCAAGCCGGGTCCGAGCCGCATGTGCCTCTTCCTCTGCCAAAGCCAGCCTTTCAGCAGCTGCTTTGACCGCTTCCTCGGAAGCCTGGCCAAGCCCCTGCTGCTCGGCGGTCAGCTCCTTCAGACGGCTCTCCGTCTCCTTCACTCTCCGGCTCAGCTTGACTGCAAGCTGATCTCCGTATTTCTCCAGATGGAACAGACGCTGCAGCATCTGCCGCCGCTCGCTCCCCTTTAATGCAAGAAATTCCGAGAACTTCCCTTGAGGCAGCACAACCGCCCGGGTGAAGTCGTCCATCTTCAAGCCGATTTTCTCTTCCACACAACGGTTCACCTCGGCCAGCTTGTCCGCGAGCACAGTCTCCCCTTCAGGCTTGAGTTCAATGAAACGGCTGATCGTGCAGCTCACCGACTGCTCCCCGGTCCGTTTGAAACGCCGTTCCACCCGGTAGCGGCTGCTGCCTTTCGGGCTTGTCAGCTCAAAGGTATAAGCGACGAACAGGCTGTCCTCGGAATGATTCATAATGCCTTGCGTGCCGTTTACCGCCCGTTCCACCTTACCGTAAAGTGCAAGAGTCATCGCATCCAGCAACGTCGATTTACCGCTTCCCGTCGGTCCGAAGATGCCGAACAAACCTGTCTCGCAAAGCGCCGTAAAATCTATTTCCTGACTTTCCCGGTAACTTTGCAATCCTGATAATTTTAGTAGAATCGGCTTCATTCCGCGTCCTCCTCCGTGACTGCAGCAGTCTCATCTTCAGCCAGCAGGCTCATAAATAACCGGACCAGCTCCTCTCCGGGTTCGGCGCCTCCGCTCTGCCGCTGGTAAAACTTCCGGAACAGCTCGTCAACCGGCATTTGCGACCGCTCCGCCATCGTCTCTTCGATCGACGGACTGCCGGGATACACCGGCCTGATATGCACAAGCCCCTCCCGGCTTTTGCGCAGCATGCCGATATCGCCCATCGACATCGCTTCCGTAAGCGAAATCTCCAGATCGATAAAGGCGTTCACATCGCGTCCTTCCTCAATCCAGCGGTGAACCTCTTCCAGTCCGCCTCTGCATGCCCATTTCACGAGCGGTCTGCCGCTGCGAAGAAAAATTTCCTGCGGCTGAGCCTGCTCTCCAGGCTTGAGATCGAGCAGCATCACCGATTTGGATTGTCCCGCCTCTGAAAAGCTGTAGGCCAGCGGAGAGCCGCTGTAGCGGATCACGCCTTCCCCCTTGACCACCTGAGGACGATGCAGATGTCCCAAAGCTGTATATTGGGCTCCAACGTGAAAAGCGGACGGATCCACGGTATAAGCGCCGCCGACTTGGATCGGACGTTCGCTGTCGCATTCCAGTCCTCCAAGCACATACAGATGACTCATCGCCAGGTTGATCGTGTCTGGACGGAAAGAGTACGCCAATTGCTTCATCAGCTGGCCGACCCGTGCGCTGTAGGCAAGGCGCAGCTCCTGCTCATCCCCGTCTCCGGCGAGCAGCTCCTGCAGCCTCGCCTCTGAAGGATAGGGCAAGGCCGCAATGACCGCTTCCTCACCGGTTCGAGCTGCACGAAGCCGTACTGCCTGGTTCGTCGGCAGACCGGTCAGGCTGATCCCGCGGCTTGAAACGAGCGGCGAAACCGAAGAGACCCGCTCCGGCTGGTCATGATTGCCCGCAATGACTGCCAGATGGCGCCCGCCTTCGCTAAGCCGCGCGGCCGCTTCATAGAACAGCTGCTCCGCCGCTGCCGGCGGATTGACGCTGTCATATACGTCCCCGGCCATCAGAATCAAATCCACCTGCTCGTTCCTTACGATCTGGACCAGCTCGTCCAGGAACTGCTCCTGTTCCGCAAGCCGGCTCCGTCCTTCAAGTGTCCGGCCCAAATGCCAGTCACCTGTATGCAAAATGCGCATCCTGTTTCCTCCTAATTCATTACTCTTCCTCTTTGCTTTCACAGACTGATACAGGCCTTGAGCCCGGGCTTAAAGCTGCCGGTCTTAACCGAGCCGTACCGCATCTCCGGAATCAAAGAAATACAGCCATTTCTCTGCGACTTCTTCCCCGGTGATCTGTTCGACCGCCCTCGAGTACAGCTCCAATTGAATCCGGTAGCGCTCCTTCAGCATTTCAAGCTGCTGTTCCCGGGCATAGTCCGGAACATAATCGCTCTTGTAATCCAGCATGATCAATTGGCCATTCACCTTGAACAGACAGTCGATAATTCCCTGTACAATAACCGATTCGCCCTGAAGACCCAGCTTGGCAGACTGCTCTTCGGCCGGCTCGGCTTCTTCTGTTGCAGCTCCTAAACCGGGAGAGGCAGGAAGCTGTTCCCCTAATTGTTCTGGTTGTTCTCTTCCTACTCGTTGTTCAACTTCTGTTACTTGTTCAGCTTGTTCTGCTTTTTCTGATTCTCTTACGTATCCGGCGTGTTCAGTTTGTTCGGATTCTCCCATTTCTCTTGTGCGTGCAGCTTGTTCGGTTTCTTTTAGTTGTTCAAATCGTCCAGCTTCGGAACCCTCTGCTTTCACCCACTGCTCTTCCCTGCTGCCCTGTTTCCCACTTTCCTGCAGGGTCAGGTTCGTTCCGGCATCACTCTGATCTCCGGATAAAGCAGGTGTAAAATGCGGGTAAGCCTCTTCAGCCGGCATCGCATAGGTAAACGGCAGTTCTTTTTTCACCCATTCGGCATGGAGCAGTCTGCTTCCCAGTTCACTGTCCAGGAATCCGGCGATTTTATACGGTTCCAGCTCGCGAAGCTGCTCCGGCAGCAGAATCTGGCTGGCCTCCAGCTTGCGGAAGGTCTCTTCCACCAGCTCCAGCGCGTCTCTTCCTGCCTCCTGCAGCGGCAAATGCTGCATCACCGTATGATAGGCCGTGCCCCGCTCCGTTCCGGACATTCTCCGCTGCTCCATGAATTTCGGGCGTCTTAAGCGCAGCTTGGAGCCTCTGTCTCCGTCTTCCTGTCCGCTTGCCCGTTCCTGTCCCAAAGAAGACAACGTGCCTGGCCATGTACGCTGGAGTTCCCCGGCACGTTCCGCCTGCAACTCCAGGCCATCAGCAGCCGGCGACTCCTCCGACACAAGTCTGGATTTCAGCTCGGTCACTGTCGTTTTGGCAGCGACGCGGCTGCTCCATTCATAGGGATAAGACCATTCGAGCCTGCGGGCTACCTCGCCGAACAGCGCAGATCTGATGGCTTCCGGTCCAGCGCCGCCAGTTGGACGAGCCTCATTCATTTCTTCGAGATCACGGAAACCTTCAGAACCACGAGTTCCTTTCAAATCAGGATTTCCTGCCAAGCCCTCGGTTTCAGCTGTATCCGCAGTTTCAGCAGAATCCGTAGTTCCCTCAAAATCCGTAATTCCTTCAAAATCCGTAGTTTCGGCAATATCCAGAGATCCTGCGAAATCAGAATCTCCCGTCAAACCGGCTGCCGCCAGCAGCTCGCGCAAGGCCTCTTCGCCCCGCAATGCGGGAACCAGCGCGGATTCGCGTCCTGCCGCCGCTGCATAAGCCATCTCCCGGGAAGGGACCAACATAAACTGCCAGTCCGGGCTGTCTTCCCGGTAGGGCAGCAAATGATGCCCTTCAGCGCTTAATCCCGCTAATTCGCGCAGCGCCCCGGCAGACGGGTGCCGGATCAAAGCCGGGCCGATCCAATCCAGATAGCTGCGCCCGCGGGCGAGCAAATAGTCCGGGAGCAGTTCCTCGGTTCCGCTGAGCGACTGGCCCCAGTTCACCGCCGATTTCCCCAGATCCTTCACCGCCGATACGAGGATCAGCTTATCCTTCGGCCGGGTTAAAGCGACATACAGAATTCTCATTTCTTCGGCGATGAGCTCCATCTGGCTCCTTCTGCGAATCGCCAGGTTCGGCAGCGTCGGATAGCTTACCCGGGTATCCGGGTCGACGTATTTCGGACCGAAACCAAGCTCTTTGTGCATTAGAAAAGGAGCGTTCAAATCCTGACGGTTGAACATTTTCGACAGTCCGGCTACAAACACAACCGGAAATTCAAGTCCTTTACTCTTGTGAATGGTCATGATCCGAACCGTGTCCTGATCGGCACCGCCAATGGAAGGCGCACCGAAATCACCGCCGGTTTCCTTCAGCTTGTCGATAAATCTAAGGAAGCTGTATAATCCGGGAGTCCCGGACGTCTGCTCAAACTGTTTGGCACGACTGTACAACGCCTCCAAATTGGCTTGTCTTTGCGGGCCGCCTGTCAAACCTCCGACCCAGTCGAGGTAAGAGGTTTGACGGTATACCGTCCAAATCAGACGGCTCAGCTCGCCTTCCCGGGCCATCCTCCGCCAGCCCTCAAGCAAAGCGAGGAAACGTTCCAGCCTTACATATAATTCGCTTGGCTCCTGCTCTGTCTGCTCGGCTTCTTCCATCCAAGCCAGTAAAGCTTCATAGAACCCGGAGCCCGAGCAGGCCAGCCGGATGCGGGATAATTCCTCTTCATCCAATCCGACTATCGGAGAACGAAGGACAGAAGCTAACGGAATATCCTGGCGCGGATTGTCAATGATCTGCAGCAGCGAAAGAGTAATTTCAACCTCAGACGCCTGAAAATAACCCTGATTCACTTCCCCGGCCGCCGGAATCCCTTCCATTTGCAGCTCCTGAATCAGAATCGGCGCCCAGCCAGAGGTCGAGCGCAGCAATATCACGATATCCCCAAGCGCTGCGGGACGGGAGCCTTTCAGGCTTTTATCGTAAACCATCAGCGGAGCTCCGCCTTCACCGAGCAGGCCGCGGATACGAGCCGCGATCGCTCGGGCTTCCAGACGAACCGCTTCGAGATCGGCGGTTTCCTCCGCCTCCGAATCCTTCTCAGCTTCTCCTTCCGCGTTGTCCGCTCCGGCGGCCTGATCGGCCTCCAGGCCCGGATCTCCCCCGCTGCGGTCGATCAACAACAGTTCCGGTTCATATTGAGGCAGCCCTTTCTCGGACGAAGGGAACAGATCGCCGTAGATCAGCTCGGCCCGTTCGTCATAGTCGATTTCCGCAACCGTCCGGTTCATGATTTGCCGAAACAGCATATTTACAGCGCCGACCACCTCGCGGCGGCTTCTGAAGTTCCGGGCCAAATCGATTCTGAGGCCGCTCCCGGAGAAATCGTCCCCATATTCCCTGTATTTCTCCAGGAAGAGACCCGGCTCGGCCAGCCTGAAGCGGTAAATGCTCTGCTTGACGTCGCCAACCATAAACCGGTTGCCCTTATCGGGCCGGGAAATCAGTTGTACGATCGTCTCCTGGACGGTGTTCGTGTCCTGATACTCGTCCAGAAGAACCTCCTCATATTGAGCCTGATATTCCAAGGCGGCGTCGGAAGGCAGAATACGGAGCGGCGTTGCGTCCGGATGCAGCAGGATGCGCAGGCAGTAGTGCTCCAAGTCGGAAAAATCCAGCCAGCCGCGTTCCTTCTTCGCGTCCGCGTAGCGTTCTCCGAATTCAATGACAAACTCGGCAAGCCTGGACATAAGCGGGGCCGCATCATGAAGCTCGGCAACAAAGTCCTCCGCCGGTCTGCCGAACAGCTGCAGCCTCAGCTCGTTTAGCGATTTCTTCGCTTCCTCGCGCAGCGCTTTTACCCGTTCCTGAACGGCCGGGTCGGTCTGATCCTTCTTAACCGGCTTCAGCTTCCCGAAGGCCGCAGCCTGGAACACCGGATGCAGCTCTCTCCATGAGCCGTTCAGAACCGCTTCCTTGAGTCCGAGCATCACATTCAGATCTTCCTCAAGTGAGACGGCATACGGTGCCGGGCCTGATGGAGATAACGCAAGCGCCTTGCCCTGGGACAGCAGATTGATGATGCCTTCGAGCGACAGCAGCGTATCCTGGGTAATGCTCCGAATCCAGAGGCTGTTCTCCAGGGAATCGACCGTCGCGTCCGCGAAGGAAGCGGCCATGCTGCGGAGCCAGAAATCCGGCCAAGGATGGCTGCGGGAGAAATCATACAGCCTCTGTACGAGCCTGAAAGCTCCTTCATCGCTGCGTTCGCCGCTGAACCATTCCACCAGGCTGAAGAAGGCCTGACCGTCTTCGGCGCCGTATTTTTCCTCAAATAATTCCTCGAGCGTCTCCTGTCTGAGCAGCTGTGCTTCATGTTCGGAGGCGATCCGGAACCCCGGATCAAGCGGAATCATCGTGTAATACCGCTGGATCACTTCCATACAGAAGGAATGCAGCGTTGTGATCGAAGCTCGGCCCAGCATCGCCAGCTGCCGCTCCAGCTGTTCGTTAGGCTCGCCTTGCTCCAGCAGGCCCTCCAGCGCTTCGCGGATGCGATGGCGCATTTCTGTCGCCGCCGCTTTGGTGAAGGTGGCCACCATCAGCCGTTCAATATCGACCGGCTGATCCGGGTTCGTGATCTTGCGGATAATCCGTTCCACCAGCACGGCGGTTTTGCCGGACCCCGCAGCCGCTGCAACCAGAATGTTCCCGCCGGACAGCGCAATCGCGTTCCATTGATCGTCGCTCCAATAACTGCCCGCCGGTTTCGGAATTACGGGTTCCATGGCGATTCCTCCTCTAACGTGCTCCAAATCCGGTCTTTACCCGGCTTGGCCAACAATTTATAACGGCTTTCATCCGAAGGTTCGATTTGGCAGACCGACTTGAAGGCGCAGAACGTACAAGCCGTTTCCTGTCCCAAACGATAAGGCTCGATAGCCACATCCCCTTCGGTAATTCGGGTACCAATGCCGCGGATCGTGCGGCGGACCGAAGACAACAGCACATCCCACTGCTCGGGCGTTGCAACTGCCGCGCTGCTGTAAAACCCGCCATCGGCCTTAACCGCTACAGGCAGGATGTCCGAATGACCTTTCTCCAGCTTGTTATCCATCATCAAAGCAATATCGCGGTCCGCCGTCACCAGACCTCTCAGCTTAAACCGCTTGAGCATTTCCTGGCGGGCCTGTTCAGGCGACATGCCGTTGCTGCTCTGCAGCAGAGGATTGTGGACGTGAAAATAAAGCGTTCCGGCCGGTTTGGCCGGGCTGCCCAGCCATTCCTCGCTCGAGGAAAGGACAACGTCCAGGTAGGTCAGCATTTGCAAGGCCAGCCCATAATAGACTTCGTGCAGCTTCAGGTCAGTCTGGCTGGATTTATAGTCGATGACCCGCAGCAAAATCCCCTGCTCGCTTTCCGCCATATCGACCCGGTCCACACGTCCGACAATTTCCATGACGCAGCCGTTCTCCAGCTCAAAGGTCAGCGGAGGAAGCTCTTTGCCGGGACCGAAGTCCAGCTCAAGCCCTACCGGCTCGAAGCTGCCGCGTTTGGCCTGTTCGCCGAGGATCAAGGAAGCCCGGCCGACGATATTTTTCAGCTTGCGGGTAATAAAGCCATAACGTTTGGAGCTGAGCAGAATCTCCCCCTGCAATTGGGGCGCCAGCTTATCCACGGCCGCTTCAGCCTCGCGCACGCATTCTTCGGGCGTAAGGCTGGCCCAGCTGCGGTTGCTGTCCTTGAACGAAAGAGCCATCGCGCTCAGCGCGGCGTGAAACAGCTGCCCGATGTCCGGAGCCTTCAGCCGGTATAGCTGGCGTTCCTTCAGCTTCAAACCATGCGAAGCAAAATGGGAGAACGGACACGCCGCAAATCTCTCCATCCGCGATACGCTTGTGCGCAGCCGCGTGCCGTACAGCCTGCGGCTGGTCTCTTCCGTAAGCGTCCGCGTTCCGTTGCGGTAGTCCAGAGACTGCAGCAAATAATTCAGCTTATGATGAAAATCGCGGGTGCGGCCAAACCAGGCCATCGCTCCGTACCACACCGGGGATATTTCGGCACCGGCACGCCATTGCCGCAGCTGTCCGACCAAGGCGGACAAGGCCGGTTCAGGACGGGCGACATACGTCAGCTGAACATCCACCGGCGATGCAGCCGCCGGCACGGCTTCCACCCATTTTTCCTCCAGGGAAAACTTCTTCCTAAGATCACGGATAACCTCGGAAGGCAGTAAAGCTTTGCCCTCTTCATCCGCAGCCGGATAAGAAATCCAGAGGGACGACTCCGCGGAGGATAAAATCTGGTAGATCATAAAACGTTCATCCAGCAGCTTCCTTGCCGTCCCCGGCTCCAGCACCAAACCAGTTTCGGCCAATCTGCTTCGTTCCTGATCGGTCAGAATGCCTTCCTCCTGATAAAGAGCAGGCATGACGCCTTCGTTTACGCCCAGCATAAAAACATGTTTGACATGGACCGAACGGGTCCGGTCCGCACTGCCGACCAACACCTGATCCAGGGATGGCGGCACAAGGCCAAGCTTGAGATTTCGCAGCCCGGTATCCAGTACTCCGCTAAACAAGCCAATATCCAGGCCTTCTTCTCCCATCATATCTACGATTTGATCCAGCAGATCCAGGACAGCTCCCCATACGGACCGGTGCTCCATCGCCCGCTGCGGCTCTCCGGCGGCAGCCGCTTCCTCGGCCAAGAGGTCAAGCCGCTCGGCCACCGATACCTGTTCCAGCAGCGCAAATACAGCTTCACACATTTCCCTGGCCGTTTTGCTTCTTTTCATCCGTTTCTCAAATGAGGAGAGAGGACCGACCACAGCATCTCTAGCCTGCCGGATTCGTTCCATCTCCTCCTCCTGGGCTCTTTGCACAGCAGAAACCGGCTTCTCCAGTTGCATATTCTCCTGTTCGCTGCCCTCCTGCTGCCCGGCTGGCTCGGCTCCGCCCGTTTCTCCCGGCTCAAGGGAGAGATTCGGTTTGCCTCTCCAGGCTTTGTCGCTGTTCCAGCGCGCGCCTTCAATACCGGACGCCAGCACATAGTTCTCCAGCACGTCCATGTCTTCACGCGACAAGCTGCCCTCCAAAGGCAGCAGGAAATCCGTCTTCACGCAGCGTAAAACATCCTGTGCCTTCCAGAAACGCTTAACCACGTCCAGCGCTCCCCGCACCAGCTCGATCAAAGGGTGGGCGGCCATGCTTTTGCGCCGGTCAATAAATACCGGAACCCCGTAATCGCCACATATCGGCTCGATCAAGTCGGCATATTCATCCAGCGTACGGACGTACAAAGCCATGTCCCGCCAGCGGACCTGCTCCTCACGGGCCAAACGGACCATTTCACGAACGGCCGCTTCCACTTCGGAGCGTTTGCCCACCGCTGCTCTAAGCCGCAGGCTTTGCGCAAGATCGCCAGGCTGATCCCCCTCGCGGACTTTCCTTCTTGTCCCGTAAATCGATTCAAGCAGTCCCAGCGTTTCACTGTTCTTGAATCGAGGAAAAGGACGCTCGTCCATGATCTTGACCGGCCATACCGCCATTCCTGCCGATTCGGCCAAAGTCTGGAGCTTCATGTACGTAACCGCCGGGGTATAGAACATATTCAGTTCATTTGGCGGACGCGAGTCATCATAAGGGCGGTCCAAGGTCAGCGCTACATTTACGCGCACGGACGCTTCCATCAGCCTGCCAAGCGCTTCATATTCCACTGGCGTAAACGAATGGAAGCCGTCCACCCAAATTTCCGAGCCTTGCAGATAAGCAGAACTTGAAGCACCTTCCGCCAGCTTCCGGACGTGGTCCTCCGAATCGATATACAATCCCGAAAGCTCCTTCTCAAACTCTCCGAACAGCAGCTGCAGATCGTGCAGCTTGTTCTTCAGCAGCGGCGATTCCTTGCCGGAGGATTCCAGAAGCCGGAAGTGCTGCTGCAAAGAGGCGGAGTCCGCCCCGTATTTTTTCGTTTCCGTATAAAGACTGTTCAGCTTGTCGATCAGCCCCAGCGGCCCGCCGGCGCTGCCATACAGCTTCAGATCATCCTGAAGCCGGCGCATAATGCGGTAGAGCAGCATCTTTTTCCCCTCATCACTGATCGGGATCAGCGCCGAGCCCCCCGTCTCCTGCATAATTCGGTATGCCAGCCGTTTGAAGCCCAGAACCTGCACCCGAACGGTCCCTTTTAATCCAGAAAAAGACGCGATAGCACGCTCAAGCTGAAAGGTCGCCTGCTCCGGCACCAGAATGATGATAGGCGGTCCCATAGGCTCCTCTTGCAGCCGTTCACGGATTTGTTCCAGCATATAGCGGCTTTTGCCGCTGCCGGCCCGGCCGATAATCAATTGAAGTGACACTTGAGCATCCTCCCTTATATAAAAAAAGCTTCTCGTAAAAAGCTGTTCGTTTCCTATTTCGATAGATTCTAGTATACCATAACGAACGGAACTGGAACATGTGTTTGCCGAAACCCTGCCGATTGGAAAAAAAGAAAAAGCAGGCCGGTGCTGTACCGGACCTGCTTGACTTCGTATATAGGCATAAGGCCGTGAAACGGCTCCTATAGCCAGATTTCTTTTTGTTGCAGAACGCCCCTTTAGACGGAGGTCCTCAGACTTTGCTGCGAACTTCAAAAATAGCGAATTTCAGATAGTGGCCTTCGTCCACACCTAAAATTTGAGGATGATCCTTGCCTGCTGCGCGCCATTCCACCAGCCGCAGAATTTTCCCCGCATCCTCTGCCGCCTCGGCGATCGTGCTCAGGAACAGGTCGGGACGCATGTGGTAGGAGCAGCTGGCTGTAACCAGATACCCGCCTTCGTTAACCAGCTTCATCCCGTGCAGGTTGATGTCCTTGTAGCCCCGGCAGGCTCCGGCTACCGCTTTTCTCGTTTTGGCAAAGGCCGGCGGATCAAGAATAACCACATCCCATGTCCGGCCTGTGCCCGGCGCAAGCGGCGTAGAGGTGTCAGCTTTGCCTTCAGCCCGTGCTTTGCGTTCTTCCTGGCCTTTGACCTGACTTCGCAGGTAATCAAAAGCATCGGCTACCACAAACTCGACCCGGTCTTCGAACCCGTTCAGCTTTACGTTCTCGCGGGCGCTTTCGATGGCATGCTCGGAGATGTCGAGACAAGTGACCTTCTTGGCTCCGTATTTGCAGGCATGCAGCGTGAAGCTGCCGGTGTGTGAGAAGCACTCCAGCACGGTCGCACCGTCCCAATAGGGGAACGTCACTTCTTTGCCGCTTTTGTTCACAGGCACCAGGCGGGTACCTGCCTCCGCATCTTCCAGCTCCTGAAGACGGATGCCGCTTTTCTCCCCCCAGCCCAGCATAAGCGGAGCGATTGACGCACGGTTCTCCCGTTGATCAAAGAAATAGCCGGTCTTCTGTCCTTCCATGATGTCTACGGAGATCAGAAGGCCGTTCTCCGTTACGGTCACATGACGCGGACAATCGCCGTACAAAGGCCCCTTCACCTGTTCAAGGCCTTCGATCTCCCGGACGCCGACATCGCTGCGCTCGTAGATGCCTTTTGGCTGCAGAACCTGCCACAATGCCTCCACGATCTCATCGCGGTGTTTATCCATGCCCAGCGTAAGCAGCTGTACGACCAGAACATCGCCAAAGCGGTCCACGATCAGTCCCGGCAGGAAATCAGCTTCCCCATAAACGAGCCGGTAGGCATCTTCCTGCACAAACCGGCTGCGATGGCGAAGGCAATCGGTAAACCGCTCAACAAAAAAAGCCGTATCCATCGCCTGAATCGGCTTATATGAAACGATCCGCACTGTAATTTGGGAAGCCGGGTTATAATAACCAGTTGCCAAATAACGTCCCTGATGGTTCACGACCTCTACCAGATCGCCTGGAAGTGCTCCTTCTTCCACCCGGTCAATCTCACTTTTATAAACCCAGGGATGCCCCTGTTCCAGCCTTTTCTTGCGGCTGCGCTGCAAAATTACTGCTGCCATTTCTATTTCCACTCCTAGCTGTTCTCAAAATAAGTGACTTCTTGCTGATGTCATGACTCGTCCCTGCCGCGCATAAATATTACCACAGCATGAACTTGTCTATGGAAAGGAGGCCCGCCGGTGTTCCGCGAAATAATCATCCCGCTGATCTTTGGACTGGCCCTCTTTATATTTGGCATGAAAATGATGGAGCTGGCCTTGCAGGCCTGGGCAGGACCGGTACTGACGAAGCTGCTGAACACGGTATCGGCAACCCCGCTTAAAGGGCTTGTGTTCAGTACGGCCGTGACTGCCCTGCTGCAGAGCAGCACAGCCGTTACCGTGATGACGATCGGCCTCGTCAATGCCGGTCTGCTGACCTATGGCCGTACGCTGGGGATCATCCTCGGGGGCAATATCGGTACCTGTCTGACCACCGAACTTATTGCCCTTCATATTTCTTCCTTTGGCCCTCCGCTGCTCCTGCTTTCCTTGTGCATCTGGCTTGCGGCGGTCGTCCTGCATGATAAATTACCGTTCCGGCTGCAAAAACATGCCTCTCTGCTGATTTCCACCCAGCACGCGGCTTTGGCAGCTGCAGGCTTCGGCATCGTGCTTACGGCCATTGCCTGGATGCAAAGCACCGGCGCAGCCCTGCAAACCTACGGTTTGATCGACTGGTTCACTAAACGTGCCGAAAGCAGCATCCTGTGGGGCGTAGCCGCCGGTGCCGTTCTGACTGCGGTTGTTCACAGCAGCGCCGCCGTGATCGGGCTCGCCATGGGACTGGCTGCTGCCGGGGCCCTGCCCGTGCCGCTTGGCATCGCCGTTGTGCTGGGTTCCAACGTCGGCACCTGCGTGACCGCCGTGATCGCCTCGATCGGCGGAACCCGCTCCGGCCGCTTTGTAGCCTGGTCCCACATTGCGCTTAATGTCGGAGGCTGCCTGCTGTTCCTGCCTTTTATCCGCGAGCTTGGGGCAGCCTCCGCCTGGATGACCTCCGATGCTTCGGCGATGATCGCTCATAGTCAAACTTTGTTTAATGTGTTAAGCTCCCTGATCGCCCTGCCATTGTGTTACCTGCCAGTATGGAAACGGCTGGATAAATTCACCTAGACTTCCACACCAAGCAGCTTCAGCCCTTTTTCCAAAATAAAATCATTATTATCATACCCGGATGTACGCTGCTTCTCCCAGGCTTCCTTCGGTTCATACCAGTCTACGCCGCGGATTTCCTCAATTTGGGCTTTAAGCTCGCCTTGAGCGCTTTCGACCAAATAATAATGGACTTCCTTATCCACCAGGCCATATTCGGCATGTTCGTATTGGTAAGCGATGATATCAATTGGCTGGATAATGACGCCATGAACGCCCGTTTCCTCCCAAATCTCTCTAAGCGCGGTTTCTTCTACCGTTTCGCCCGGCTCCTGTTTGCCTTTGGCAAAAGACATTTTGCCGTAACGGTCCGTAATGAGCTGGATTTGAAGCTGTCCTTCTTCCCGGCGATAAACGACGCCTCCGGCCGAAATTTCTTTATGTGCCATCTTGTTCCCCCACCTTTCTGTCTTTCCTTCAGTAACCTTGAATAACAAGGATTCCATCCCGCAGCGGAATGAAATCCTTGAGGTTCATCAAATATAAAGCTGAAATAGCTGTAGAGAATAGCTGGTAAAGCTGCGGGCTACCCAGAAGTCAGAGAACCCGGCGATTCCCTACCGTCCGGCAGCCTCAGGCAGCTCGTCCAGGATGCGGACCAGCGTTCCTTCGCAGCCGTTCACGCCTGCTTCGGTAACCTTCACGCGGCACAAACGTCCGGTCAAATCTTCGGCCGTATCAAACACAACCTGCAAATAGTTGTCACTCATGCCCATCGAACGTCCTGGGCCGTATTGGCCTTTCTCATCGCGTTCCGGAATGACTTCAAGCACCTCGCCGACGAACTTCTCGGCATAAGCCAGCTGCATTTGCTCGGACAAGTCGATCAGCTCATGCACACGTGCATGCTTCACTTCTTCATCGACCTGATCTTCCATACGGGCTGCCGGAGTGCCGGTCCGTTTGGAATAAGGGAAGACGTGCAGCTCAGAGAATCCGATCCGCTTGATGGCCTCGAAGCCGTCGCGGTAATGCTCGTCCGTTTCACCAGGGAAACCTACAATGATGTCGGTAGTAATGGCTACGTCCGGCATAAATTCGCGGATTTTACGGATCTTCTCCTCAAACTCGGCGATGGTATATTTCCGTCTCATCCGTTTCAGCACTTCGTCATTGCCGGCCTGAAGCGGAATATGGAAGTGGCGGCACATTTTCGGCGACTTCTTAAGCACCTCAAGCACTCTATCGTCGATTTGGCTGGCTTCGATCGAACTGATTCGAACGCGCTCCAGCCCTTCCACTTTATCCAGATCCCACAGCAGATCGGCCAATTTGTAATCGTCCAAATCGTCGCCGTATCCGCCGGTATGGATGCCGGTCAATACGATTTCTTTATACCCTGAAGCCACAAGCTGTCTCGCTTGAGCGATAACGCTCTTCGGATCACGGCTGCGCGACAATCCGCGGGACCAAGGGATAATACAGAAGGTGCAGAAGTTGTTGCAGCCTTCCTGGATTTTCAGGAAAGCCCGGGTATGATCCGTAAAGTTTGGAACGTCCAGCTCCTCGAATTCGCGGGTCTTCATAATATTGCGGACCGCGTTGATCGGCTGGCGTTTGGTTTGAATTTCATTGACGTAATTTAGAATTTTGTCCCGGTCCTGGGTACCGATGACAAGATCCACGCCCGGGATGTCCATAATTTCGGCCGGCGAGGTTTGCGCGTAACATCCGGTTACGGCGATAATCGCATCCGGGTTGCGCCGAACGGCCCGGCGGATAATTTGACGGCTCTTCTTATCCCCGGTATTCGTTACTGTACAAGTATTGATCAGATAGACGTCAGCGGTCTGCTCGAAGTCCACCTGCTCGTATCCTTCATTTTTAAACAGCTGCCAAATGGCTTCTGTATCATAAAAGTTAACTTTACATCCAAGCGTATAAAAAGCTACAGATGGCATTGCTAAACTCCCCCCATTTCTCCGGTTTCATATAATATGCAGGTCAGGGCGGCCATGCCGGCCGTTTCCGTTCTCAAAATCCGCCTGCCGAGTCCGACTGATTTCGCGCCGGCGGCTTCTGCCTCGGCCACTTCCTCTTCGGTAAATCCGCCTTCCGGACCTACAACCACCAGCACACGGCTGGAGACCTCAGGTCCCAGCGAAGCGGCAAACGGCTGAACGATGTCTCTTAACTGTTCGCCAAGTTCTTTTTCATAACACATACACACCAGATCATAACCGTCAAAAAGCTCCAGCAGCTTCTTCCATTTCACCGGCTGTCCCACGTCAGGAATACGGCTGCGATGGGCCTGCTCGGCCGCTTCTTTGGCGATTTTGCTCCAGCGCGCGATGCGCTTCTCTTCCTTCCGCTCATCGTACTGCACGATCGTCCGCTCCGATAGAAACGGCACAAAGGCGGCGGCTCCGATCTCCGTGCACTTCTGGATGACCGTCTCCATTTTATCGCCTTTTGGCAGACTTTGGGCTATATCCACCTTGATCCGGGGCTCACTGGTATCTTCTATTGTCTCCAGAATAACCGCGGTTACACCCTCCGGTTCCAGTAAAGACAGCTCTGCCAGCACCACACGGCCTTGTCCGTCGCTGACAATGAACTTGTCACCGGGCTTGCCGCGCATCACTTTTGTGATATGGCGTGCATCTTCGCCCGTGACCTGCACCTGCTGCTCTCCGAACTGCTCAGGCGGAATAAAATAACGCTGCATGTACATCCATCCTTGTTCCAAATTGCCATCCTACATCATACAACTTTTGCTCCGAGCTGGCTACAGCTTCCGGAGGTTCTTTTTGCCAAAATGGTCCGTTTGATTCTCCGCTCAGCTCAGCCGAACAAACTTAAGTATAACTGGGTAAACGCATGAAAAATGTGATAGATCAATCCGTATAAAGGAGCTATCGTTACCGCCCTTAAAGGCGGGACAAATACAAACAGCAGGAAGATCAACGAAGCCCATTGTTCGTATTGCTGCAGCATCGGCCGAATGCGTCTTGGAACGAGATCCTCAACAATCCGGTAACCGTCCAGCGGAGGCAAAGGCAGCAAGTTAAATAAGAACAGACCGATATTCAGAATACTCAAATAGTACAGGAACAGCTGAACGGCAACCTGGAAGCGGGAATCCCCTTCTCCCCCGATCACCCCTGCGTTGATTAATGCCACATAAACAATCGTAGCAATGAAACCAATCAGCAGATTACTTAAAGGACCAACTAACGAAACAATGATCCCCATCAAACGAGGTTTGCTGAAGTTGTCCCTGTTCACCGGAACAGGCCGGGCCCAACCAAAGCCAAGCAGCAGGATCATGATCGTACCGAACAGCTCAATATGGGACGCCGGGTTTAAGGTGACCCTTCCCAGCATCTTGGCCGTTGGATCTCCAAATTTATAGGCCGTATAGGCGTGGGCAAATTCATGAAATGTAAAAGCAATCAGGATGACTACCAGAATAAAAGGCAGCACATCCATGGGAAAAGCAAAAATGGAATCCAGAAAACCCATGTTTACCCCTTTCTCGCCACAAACGCGACCCAATCTTCTTCACGTGCCGTATGCGTGATCTCGAAGCCTGCCGCAGTAAGTCCTTCTTCAACTTCCTTCTCTTTGTTCTTGTAAATGCCGGAAGCGATATAATAACCGCCAGACTGAAGCGCCTGATAAACATCATCAATGAACAGAAGAATAATCTCGGCTAAAATGTTGGCAACCACGACGCGGACCGGCAGAGTTACACCCAGCTCTGAGGCGCCTTTGCCGCTCTTCAGCACGGCCAAAAGATCGCTTTCGAAGATCGAGATCTGCTTCTCCAGCCCGTTCAGCTGCGTGTTCTCACGGGTGCTCGTAACTGCAATCGGATCAAGGTCAAGCGCGAGTACATGCTTGGCTCCAAGCCGGACTGCCCCGATAGCCAAAATGCCGGAACCTGTGCCTACATCAATAACTTCGTCGCCTTCCTGAATCACGGACTCCAGCGTCCGCAAGCAGAGCGCCGTTGTTGGATGGGTTCCTGTTCCGAAAGCCATGCCCGGATCAAGCTCGATAATTTTCTCCTGTTCGGAGGCCGGCAGGTAATCCTCCCAAGTCGGTTTGATCGTCAAGCGGTCCGAAACGCGGATGGGCTTGAAGTATTTTTTCCAATTATTCGCCCAGTCGTCTTCGCTTACATCCCGCAGTGAAAATTCGGCAGCACCTGGATTGATGTCATATTCGCGCAGCTCCTCGATCCGCTCTTTGATCTCCTGCTGAATGGCATCCATGTCACTGCCTTCAGGAAAATAACCACTGAGCTTTGCTTCTCCCTCCGGAATATCATTGGGCGGAATTTCGAACCATTGTCCCAAAGAAGTATCTCTCGGTTTATTGTTATCGACATGCTCCTCAATGGAAACGCCGCCTGCACCGGATTCGTGCAGAAAGTTCGAAATCATCTCCACCGCTTCCTCTGTCGTATGTATCGTAAGCTCTTTCCAAATCTTCAAAACGATTTCCTCCTCGATATTTGCATGCCTTCTATTGTACTATAAAAAGGAGCAAAAAAGAAAACCGCCAAGGCTTCACTTGCCTGTCGTCTGACAGGTTTCGTGAACTCGGCGGCTGTGCTCAGAGGCTGATGCTTAATAGCAAGGTTCTGTTTCATTCAGAATTGAAATTAGATTTACAGTTTAGGCGTTTTGTTCTCCTGGCGGGCATCGGCGCGTTCACTGCGTTCGAGTGCTTCCCAATCCTCCTGGTCGGCACGTTCTTCCGAGAACTCTACGTCCAGATTGTGGCCTTCAAGCTGTTTGGACAAGCTTTTTGCGTGTTGTCCTTGTCCTTGCGATTTACTCTGCTGTTTCATTTTATCGCTCTCCTTTTCGCTGCTGGGATTTCAAAATACCGGGATTAAATCATTCCTCCAGCGTCTTCTATAATCTTCATGGCCTGGTGATGAACATGGTCATCCACGACTGCCGTAAGCAGTATATCCCGTCCTGTCGGGCCGCCTTGACCTCCGTCGCTCATCCCGCTGTTGGACGGATCTGCTTTTGCCATGATGCCTGCGGATTGATGGGACAGCTCCAGGTCCTGCGCGAATTCCATCATCGTCCCGCTGCCATACCGGCTGAAGCGGTCTATAGAGTAATCGACGACCCGCAACGCCTGGAGCTTGCGTGCCGCTCCCTCCGCTTCTTCCGGACTTTTGAAATAAGCGAGTATGTTTTTCTCGGTCAACTTCTTCACCTGCTCTTTTATTCAGATATTAACGCAATCGTTACCGCTTAAACCTTATTGTGTAAGCGTGAGGCTCTTTTTATGCCTCGAATATCAAATCTATTTAACTGATGGGGGTCAATAACATGGACAGAAGCAAGCGCTTTTTACCTATTAATCACGGCAGCGAAAATCCGTCCCTCACCCTGTCCCCGCTTCGCCGTTTGAGTATGACTGTCCAGCCGGTCAATCAGGAGATCAACCGGGTTATCATTCAAGCTGCGGCCCCTAATCCCGGCTACGGAATCCGGGTAACGGGGATTTATTTTTCAGGCGATAAAGCCTTAATCTTCGTTATCCCGCTTCGGCCGGCTCCAAACACCATGTATCCTCAGGTAATCTCTGCTGTACAGACAACTACTTATTTAGATAGCTCATTTACACCTGTATTTCCGCCGGAGTATGAGAACTTTTTAAGCCATTTTATTTAAAGGGCCCAAGTGTCGAAACTGGCAAAAATTATTTAGCATTTTTTTATAAAAATTTGAAACGTCCTCCGCACTTGTCCGTATTACCTTGTAGATTGCACAAATAACATCACTTCACAGGAGGGCATCAAATTTAATGTTAAAGAAAATCGTGATGGTTGTAATGGCATTTACCCTGTTTTTTGCTTTTACTATTCAGGACAACGTTGATGCAAAAGGCCGCATTGGCGGAGGCTACAAATCAGGTGTTAAATCCCACACTACAACCCCAAATAAATCGACTACAACGGACAACGTGTCCAAATCCGGCACGACCAGTTCGACTAAAGGGACAGCCGGTACAACGGCTAACCGCGGATTTTTCAGCGGCGGAAGCTTTATGAAAGGTTTGATGATCGGCGGTTTGTCCGGTCTGTTGTTCGGCAGCTTGTTCGCCGGCATGGGCGGCTTCGGCAACCTGCTTGGACTAGCGGTTAACATCTTTGCCATCTATCTGATTATTGTGATTGCAGCCGCATTGTTCCGCCGCTTCACCCGTCCCCGCAAACCAGACCCACGGGATGGACGGTATTAATCTATGATTCTGACGGAAGACGAAATTGTAAACGCGGTTTGTATCCATACGGCCAGCCGCAAGCAAATCCGTCCTTCGGATGTTCAAGTCGAGCTGGCCTGGGATGAAGATACGGGTTTCACCGCTGAGGTTTGGGCCGCGGGCAGAAGCCAATATATTGTTGAAGCCAATCTCATTGAAGCCATTCTGCTTTACATGCATGAGGAGTACGGAAGAAGAGTATTTAAGGATGAGGTCAGACTCGACCTTGAAGACGAAATTATTGCGATAGTTAACGATTAAAAAAAGAAAAGGTCCGGGATACGGCTCAAGCCGATCCCGGACCTTTTTTTATAACCGAAGAAAAAATACGGAGAAAACAAAGAGAACAGCGCAAAGGTGCGCTGTTCTCTTTGTACTTATTAGGCTTAAACTTAGACTTGAGCTTAGGTTTAGTCGCCCCTGAAAGCTTTCTTCATCCGATCAAAGAAAGACTGCTCATGCTCATGGGTATGTTCCCCGTCATGGGCCGCAAACTGGCGCAGCAGTTCTTTCTGCTCATCGCTAAGTCTGCTTGGCGTAACGACAACAACTTTTACATGCTGGTCGCCTTGGCCAACGCCGCGAAGCTTCGGAACCCCTTTGCCTTTAAGGCGGAAATAGGTTCCCGTCTGCGTTCCGGCCGGAATCTTCAGCTTCACTTTCTCCGTAAGCGTAGGAATCTCGATCTCGTCACCAAGCGCCGCCTGCGCGAAAGTAAGCGGAACCTCGCAGTAGATGTCGTCACCTTCGCGTTCAAAGAAATCGTGGGATTTCACGCGAATGACGATGTACAGATCGCCTGCAGGGCCGCCGCGAAGACCTCCTTCACCTTCACCCGACATACGCAGCTGAGCGCCGTCGTCTACGCCGGCTGGAATCCGGACATGAATTTTGCGCTGCTTTTTAACTTGACCGCTGCCGGAGCAGGTTGAGCATTTCTCTTTGATGATTTTGCCGCGTCCGCCGCAGTGCGTACAAGCACGGCGATTTACCATACGGCCAAACGGCGTATTCTGAACGACTTCCTGCTGACCTGAACCATGACATACGGAGCAGGTTTCCGGATGGGTACCCGGTTTAGCACCGGAGCCATGACAAGTATCACAGCTTTCCGTACGTGGAATCGTAATATCGCGCTCCACGCCAAATACAGCTTCCTTAAATTCAATCGTCATTGTGTACTGCAAATCGTTCCCGCGCTGCGGTGCGTTTGGATCACGTCTCCCACCGCCACCGCCGCCGAAAAACATATCAAAGATATCGCCAAAGCCGCCAAAGTCACCGCCGGAGAACCCTCCGCCGCCCATGCCCTGGTTAGGATCAACATGGCCGAACTGGTCGTATCTAGCCCGCTTCTGCCCATCGCTTAATACGTCATAGGCTTCCTTCACTTCCTTGAACTTCGCCTCGGCATCGTCCGCTTTGTTTACGTCCGGATGATATTGGCGCGCCAACTTTCGGTAAGCTTTCTTAATTTCATCGTCCGAAGCGCTTTTCCCGACGCCCAGCACCTCATAATAATCTCGCTTATCTGCCACAGTTCCACCTCCGCCATCATCGCACAAAAGGAAAGTCAAAGCGCGGAATGCCTAAGCGCTTTGACCTCCCTACTGTGCTAATCTATTCGTCCGATGCCTGAACGGCCCCGGTTCTGTTTTGGATTAACCCATTGTATCGTAAAGTCCTTATTTCCTCAAAAAGATTTGCTCTGAGGTTAGCCAGTGCTCCTCTTGGAGGTTTTATTTCTTGTCTTCGTCAACGACTTCATAATCAGCGTCTACGACGTTGTCTTTGCCGGCTCCGCCTTGGGAAGCGTCTGCGCCTTCAGCGCCGCCTTGAGCAGCCTGAGCTTGCTCATACAGCTTCACGGACAGCTGCTGAACGATTTCGGTCAGCTTCTCAGTAGCTGCTTTGATTTCATCCAGGTTGTCAGTGCCAACAGCTTTGGACAACTCTTCTTTAGCTGCGTTCGCTTTTTCGATTTCGCCAGCGTCCACTTTGTCACCCAGGTCTTTGATCGTTTTATCAACGCTGTAGATCAGCTGGTCGGCATTGTTTTTCGCTTCAACAAGCTCTTTGCGTTTCTTGTCTTCGTCCGCATGCAGCTCGGCGTCTTTCATCATACGTTCTACTTCTTCGTCGCTCAGGCCGCTGGAGGAAGTGATCGTAATTTTTTGGCTCTTGCCTGTGCCTTTGTCCGTAGCGGATACGTTAACGATACCGTTGGCATCGATGTCAAACGTAACTTCGATTTGCGGTACGCCGCGCGGAGCCAAAGGAATATCGTTCAAAGTGAAACGTCCCAGCGTTTTGTTGCCGGCCGCCATTTCACGTTCCCCTTGCAGCACGTGGATTTCAACGCTTGGCTGGTTATCCGCATAAGTGGAGAACACTTGGGATTTGCTTGTAGGGATCGTAGTGTTGCGGTCGATCATTTTCGTGAACACGCCGCCTGCAGTTTCGATACCCAAAGACAATGGAGTTACGTCGAGCAGTACCACGTCTTTAACGTCACCAGTCAATACGCCCGCTTGAACAGCTGCGCCCAGGGCAACCACTTCGTCCGGGTTAACGCCTTTGTGAGGTTCTTTGCCTGTCAGTTTCTTGATGGCTTCTTGAACGGCAGGAATACGAGTCGAACCGCCGACAAGAACGATTTTATCAATATCCGAAGCGGTCAAACCTGCATCGCTCATCGCTTGACGAGTAGGACCCAGCGTGCGCTCTACCAGACCTGCGGCCAGCTCTTCGAACTTAGCACGAGTCAGGTTCACTTCCAAGTGCTGAGGCACGCCGTCAACTACGGTGATAAACGGCAGGGAGATCGTTGTTGTAAGCACGCCGGAAAGTTCTTTTTTCGCTTTCTCGGCAGCGTCTTTCAAACGTTGTACAGCCGCTTTGTCTTTGCTCAGGTCAATGCCTTGCTCTTTCTTGAATTCGTTCACGAGGTGATCGATGATCACTTGGTCAAAGTCGTCGCCGCCGAGGTGGTTGTCACCGCTGGTGGCTTTAACTTCGAAGAAGCCGTCGCCCAGTTCAAGGATGGAAACGTCAAAGGTACCGCCGCCAAGGTCAAACACGAGGATCGTTTGATCTTCCGATTTTTCCAGACCGTAAGCAAGGGCTGCCGCCGTTGGTTCGTTGACGATACGCAGCACTTCGAGACCGGCGATTTTACCCGCGTCTTTAGTGGCTTGGCGCTGGCTGTCGTTGAAGTAAGCCGGAACGGTAATAACCGCTTGGGTTACCGGTTGGCCCAAATATGCTTCCGCGTCAGCTTTCAGCTTCTGCAGGATGATTGCAGAGATTTCTTGAGGCGTGAAATCTTTGCCGTCGATGGATTCTTTATGGTTCGTACCCATATGTCTCTTGATGGAGATGATGGTACGGTCAGGGTTCGTGATCGCCTGGCGTTTAGCCGTTTCACCTACGATACGCTCGCCGTCTTTCTTGAAGCCTACTACGGACGGAGTCGTACGCGCGCCTTCAGGGTTCGGGATAACAACGGCTTCGCCGCCTTCCATTACCGCTACGCAAGAGTTGGTTGTACCCAAGTCAATACCGATTACTTTACTCATGGAACATGTCCTCCTAAAATTTTTATGAAGCATTTGCTTCGTTAGGTTAACTTCGCAATAAAAATTCACTTCGGAAGCATAAGCTTTTTGTTGAGCATACGCTTCTTGAATTATCTTCGAAACAAAATGACTTCGTAAGCATCAGCTTAATTTTTATGAAGCATTTGCTTCGTTAGGTATTCTTTGGTCGTAAAAACTTCCGGAAGCACAAGCGATTCCCGCATCCGTGCCTCTAAGTACAGGCATTCAAGTTAACCGCTTAACTTGAATGTTTCCTTAACGGCGTTTAGCCGCTCACCTTCACCATCGCCGGACGAAGAACTTTGTCTTTCAGTATATAGCCTTTTTGCAGTTCTTCCACCACGATGCCTTCTTCATACTCATCGGTTTCGACCGTCATGATCGCTTGATGGTATTCCGGATTAAACGGTTGTCCTACTGTTTCCATAATGGTTAAACCTTCGCTCTTCAGGACGCCTTCAAACTGGCGGAAAATCATCTCCACCCCTTTGACGAAAGAAGACTGGTCCTCCTGTTCGGGAAGGCCGGCAGCCAAAGCGCGTTCAAAGTTATCAAACACCGGCAGCAGCTCGCCGATCAGCTTGGATGATGCGTATTTAGCCAGTTCTTCTTTCTCTTTCTGCGTCCGTCTGCGGAAGTTATCATAGTCGGCCTGAACGCGAAGCAGCCGCTGCTGATGCTCAGCAGCTTCGGCACGCAAACTGTCCAGTTCCGAATCGGAAGCCGCTTCTTTGGCTTCTTCCGTTACGGATTCTGTGCCCGCTTCAGGAACCGCAGTTTCCTGCTGAAGATCCTGTTCATTTTCCACTGTCGCTTGCTCTTGCTCTTGCTCATTCACATTTGCTTCGTTGTTCATATGGGTTTCCTCTTCAGTTCGATTGATATTCTTCAAAGAAATCTTCACCTCCTTGAAGGGCAGGCCTGCTTGACCATCCCGCTTCCCGCGTTATGATTTCGACAATGCCGCCGTAAGGTTGTTGGACAAAATGTTCAAAATCCCGATTACCCGCGCATAATCCATCCGGGTCGGCCCCAGAATGGCGATGGATCCGAGAGCCTCTCCCTCAACCGAATACGTGGCCGTAATCAGGCTGCAATTGGCGATGGCCTCATGGGAGTTCTCGCTGCCGATGCGGACCTGGATACCTGAACCGCTGGCGACCGAAGAAATCATCTTGGTCAGGGTCGGTGTTTCCTCAAGCAGATCAAGAATATTTTTGACCTTCTCCACATCCTTGAACTCGGGTTGGGTCAGCATATTCGTTGTACCGCTCAGGAAGATCCGCTGACTCTCCAAATTGGAGCCAAACGTTTCATCAAGCACACTCATCAGTTCCTGATAGTGGGACACATGACGTTCCATTTCCCGGCCGATCTCCTGAAAAATTCGCGCTTTCAGCTTATAAATCGGCATGCCGGATAAACGGTGATTCAGCAGATTAACCATCCGCTCGATTTCCGAAACCGCAATGCCGGGCGGAATCGCTACCGTCTTATTCTCTACCTGTCCGGTATTTGTTACTACAATAGCTACCGCCTTATTATCATTTAAAGGAAGCAGTCCAAAATGACGAAGCGTTGTATGGAACACTTCCGGTCCTAACAGGATCGAAGTATAATTCGTCAAATGGGATAAAATCGTACCTGCATGCTGCACGACCTGCTCGACCGCATTCAGCTTTTCTGCAAAAAAGGCCTTAAGGACCTTCAATTCCGATGCGTCCAGCGAAGTCAAAGGCACCAGGTGATCCACGTAATACCGATAACCTTTGTGGGATGGAATCCGGCCTGCCGACGTATGCGGCTGTTCCAGGAAACCAAGCTCCTCCAAATCGGACATCTCATTACGGATGGTTGCCGGGCTGTAGCCGACATCGCCGCGTTTCGAGATACTGCGGGACCCTACCGGTTCTGCAGAACGGATGTAATCATCCACAATCGTTGTTAAAATAAGTCTCTGGCGCTCCGTCAACATAGGTAATCCCTCCCCGTTCGTTATCTAACGCTTCCGCTTTAGCACTCACTACAATAGAGTGCTAATCACTATTACAAAAATACCAGACCAACATGACGATTGTCAAGTCAGTCCAGCATTTTAAGAACGGCAATTTCGTCGCAGCAATGCTGCTTTGCACAGTGGATGCAATCCGTCCAGACCTTCTCCGGAAAGATCTCTTTATTGACGACCTCGAAGCCGTTTTTTATAAAAAAGGAAACCTCATAAGTTAGCGCCATAATTTTCGGAATAGATCTGGCTTTCGCCTGTTCAATCAGCTTGCTGACGATCATCGAACCTAATCCCTGGCCTTTGCAGCCTTCCGTAATTCCCAAGGATCTGATCTCCACCAAATCGTCGCCAAGCTGGCAAAGTGATCCGCATCCGGCTACCTGCCCGTCTACCTCAACCACTACAAAGTCGTTGATCTGTCGTTCCAGAACCTTGCGCGACCTTGGAAGCATGATGCCCCTTCGTGCGTATTCTTCTATCATCAAAAACAAAGGCTCAACATCATCAATGGTTGCAGTTCTGCATACGGCAACGGCTGGCATCGTCAGCGCACCTCCTCGGGTTAATAACACGAATAAATATACAATAACGCGTATAAAACTTCAATAGGTTCCTTCCAAATTTTAAAGGAATATTTTCTCCTATTTTCAGGGCCGGACACCCTTTAATCAAAAAGAAAAACGGACCCTGCCGCAAGGGCAAAATCCGTTTTAAAACTTTTTATAGTGAAGGGCATCTGCCCCAAGTTCAGTCTCCCACCGTCAAATAACCAATAAACGCACCAAATACATCGTTTCCGTATAAAACGCCCTGTTCACTCAATTTATACCCGTCTCCGTCGCTGCGGCTTACGAGCAGTCCTTGCTTGAGAAGGCGTTCAAGCGGAGCCTGGAACACGTCTTCAAATTTCCGGCCAAACTGCTCTTCAAAACGGGAGGTTTGCATCCCGTCCAGCATACGCAGCCCAACCATGGCGAAATCCTCCATCGCTTCCTCTGCGGATACCGTAAACTGCTCCAATCTCGGAAGCCCGGCCGCGGCCCCTTGATTATAAGGGGTGACTCCTTTGATGTTGACGTGCCGCTGTCTTCCGACATAACCATGCGCTCCGGCACCCAGACCATAATAGTCCTCGTTGCGCCAGTAAGTCATATTATGACGGCTCTCAAAGCCCGGTTTGGCAAAATTGCTGATCTCATACTGCTTGTAGCCGGCCTCTTTCATCCGCGACATCAGCAGCAGGTACATTTGCAGCTCATCTTCTTCATTTGGAAGCGGCAGCTGATTCTTCTGATACATCGTATGGAACAGCGTATTCTCTTCCACCTTCAGGCTGTAGACCGAATAATGCGGCAGATCCAGCTCAAGCGCTTTAGTAATGCTTTCGTTCAGCATCTCCACGGTCTGATTCGGCAGTCCAAACATCAGGTCGATCGACAGATTGTGAAGTCCGGCTTTATGCGCGTTCTCCAGGCTGCGGTAAACGTCATCCGTATTATGAATACGGCCAATGCCGCTCAGCAGCGTATTCTGGAAGGATTGAACCCCAAAGCTCACGCGGTTCACTCCGCCCGCCTTCATGACAGCCAATTTATCCAGGTCGGTTGTCCCGGGATTGGCTTCCATCGTAAATTCAATATCCGGAGCCCAGTTTGGAAAATGCTTGCGGACCGAAGCCAAGAAAAATTCCATTTCGGCCGGAGTCAGCACGGTCGGCGTACCGCCGCCCACAAAAATCGTATCGATCTGCTGCGGCGGCGTCTGCTGTACCGTCAGCTCCATTTCGCGGTCCAGCGCCCGCAAATAATCCATAACCGGCTGATCCTTCAGCACATAGGAATTGAAATCGCAGTAAAAACATTTATTCGTACAAAACGGAATATGAATATAAACGGCTTTAGGCGGCCCAAAGCTGGAGCGGATTTCCCCTGCCCCTGCGTCAACTTGCTGACCAGCCAAACCTTGATTGTCCACTCCTGTTCCACCTGCATGAACATTCATTGATCAATAACACCTCCTGAAAGCAAAACCTTCCCTCTTCCTTAATTACCACTTACCACTTTATCCTCATTCCGGACTTTCATTTCTATCCTTCATCCAGACCTTCATTCCTGACAGAAAAATTTGTAAGAGGGAGCCGGTTGAACGGCTCCCCCTGTTACTTGATCCCTACTATAAAGGATACTTTGATCCCGGCTATGAACTAAGCTCACCATTCATCAACCAAACGCCAACGTCAATGAATCCCAGATTCTATATGAATCTTAGTTATCGTCAATCTTGAGCACGGCCATAAATGCTTCCTGTGGCACTTCAACGTTGCCGACCTGCTTCATCCGTTTCTTGCCTTCCTTCTGCTTCTCGAGCAATTTCCGTTTCCGGGAAATGTCGCCGCCGTAACATTTCGCGAGTACGTTCTTACGCATCGCCTTAACGGTTTCACGGGCCACGACCTTCGTGCCGATGGAAGCCTGAATCGGCACCTCGAACATTTGGCGCGGAATCAGCTCGCGAAGCTTCTCGCAGATAACCCGGCCGCGATGGTAACCTTTGTCCCGGTGGACGATAAAGGACAAGGCATCGACCTGCTCTCCGTTCAGCAGGATATCCATCTTCACGAGATTGGATTTGCGGTAGCCGGACAGCTCATAGTCAAACGACGCATAACCTTTCGTGCTCGACTTCAGCTGATCGAAGAAGTCATAAACGATCTCCGAAAGCGGAATCTGATACGTAATCGTCACCCGGGTCGTATCCAGGTATTCCATATTTACGAATTCACCGCGTTTGCCCTGGCAAAGCTCCATTACGGTACCTACATAATCATTCGGCACGATAATGGCTGCTTTCACGTATGGTTCTTCTACATATTCGATTCGTCCCACTTCCGGATAATTGGAAGGGTTGTCGATTTCGATCGTTTCGCCGTTCGTCAGCGTAACCTTGTAAATAACGCTTGGCGCCGTAGTAATCAACGGAATGTTGAACTCGCGTTCAATCCGCTCCTGGATAACGTCCATGTGCAGCAAACCGAGAAAGCCACAGCGGAAACCGAAGCCCAGCGCGCTCGACGTCTCCGGCTCAAAGCTCAGGGAAGCGTCGTTCAGCTGCAGCTTCTCCAGCGCTTCGCGCAGGTCGTTGTAATCCGAGGTTTCGATCGGGTACAACCCGCAGTAAACCATCGGATTGATTTTGCGGTAACCCGGCAAAGGCTCCGCCGTCGGGGTCTTGGCGTCCGTTACGGTGTCGCCGACCCGGGTATCGCCGACATTTTTGATGCCGGCTACGATAAAACCTACGTCTCCGACATTAAGTTCGTCGACGATGCTCATACGCGGTTTAAATGCGCCGACTTCAATGACCTCAAACGTCTTGTCGGTCGCCATCATTTTAATTTTGGAACCTGCTTTGATTTTGCCGTTCACTACACGGACATAAACGATAACCCCTTTATAAGGGTCGTAATGCGAGTCAAAGATCAGCGCTTTAAGCGGTTCGTCCGGATCTCCGGTCGGAGCAGGAACCTGGCGCACTACCTGCTCCAGAATTTCCTTGATGCCGATTCCGGCTTTGGCAGAAGCCAATACGGCTTCGCTGGCATCCAGACCGATAACGTCTTCGATCTCCTGCTTGACCCGTTCCGGATCGGCACTCGGCAGATCGATTTTGTTGATGACCGGCAGGATCTCCAAGTTATTGTCCAGAGCCAGGTATACGTTCGCCAAGGTCTGGGCTTCAATCCCCTGGGCCGCGTCCACGACCAGCAATGCGCCTTCACAGGCTGCCAAACTGCGGGATACTTCATAAGTAAAATCGACGTGTCCCGGTGTATCGATCAGGTTCAGCAAATATTCTTCGCCGTCATCGGCTTTATAGGTCAAACGGACAGCCTGGAGTTTAATCGTGATTCCACGTTCCCGTTCCAGCTCCATTTGGTCCAGCACCTGCTCCTGCATTTCGCGGGACGAAAGCGCTCCGGTAAATTCAAGAATCCGGTCGGCCAACGTGGATTTGCCGTGGTCTATATGTGCAATGATACTGAAATTTCTGATTTTCTTCTGTCGTTCTCTAATGTCGCTCATGCCTTACCCCCACACAGGTACTTATAACCATTACTTCATTATAACAGATCATAGGAGGCACCAGCAATGGCAAGTACAAAAATCAAACTATTCGGTCAACGACCCAAACAGAGAAACCACCCAATTGATGCTTTTCTGCGAGACGTTCTGCAGCAATTCCCCCGTTTTATCCGCGAAGCGATCCACCGACGTCTGCGGGGAAGGCGACAGCAGAAGCTGGCCTGGCGACTGGTACTGCGGAACACCAGCCGTATTTCCAGACTCTCCGGCTGAGCCGCCTGCAACCTGCGGCAGCTTCGTGGGAGCCGGCAGGGAGCCTCCCGATTGCCCCGGAGTTTGAATATAATAATAAGTCGTCCCATCCGGCAGTTTCACATAAGTTCCTTGCTCATATCCACTTCCTGCTGCGGAAGTTCCGCTGCCGTCTTGTAGCGGAGCAGAAGCAGCCGGGGCTCCCTGCGAAGCGGCGGCCGCGCCCGAGGGAAGCGTTCCCTGCAGCGAGCCGGCCTGGGCGGTATAACCGCCAGAACCGCCGGCTGTATCCCCTCCTGAAACGAGCTGCATGCCCAGGGCCGCCCCGGCGGCCAGCAGGCCTCCATACAGCAGAACTCTTTTTAATCCACGGGCCATAAGGTTTCCTCCTTGATTAGATTTGCTGGATGATCAGCTTCTGTTTAAATTAAGGCTTGGTCGTCTTAGTCTTATTGGAGCTGGAGGCTGTGCCGCCTACTTTCTCCGCTTTCTGGTCTTCGAAATAAACGTCGGCCAGCGTATCTGCCAGAATCTTGGAGGTGCGCTGCAGCTCCTCCTTCGTGTTATCAATACCGCCCACCTCGATCAGGACGCTGTTCGGCGATAGGGACTGGTTATATTCCCCGTTGCCCTGAGCGCTCGTTTTGCCCCAGATGCCGCGGGATAAACCCGGATATTCTTTTTCGATCCGCTCATAAATTTTGTTCGCGAACGCTTCGTTCTTCTTCCAGTCCGGGTTGCCGTGTCCGATGATGAAATACAGCTGTGCATAGCTGACTCCGTTAATCGTTGTGGTTGTTTTGCTGTATCTCTGCGAATCCCTGTGAATGTCGATGAAATAATTCAAATCCGCGTATTCGGCCAGCGTTTCTTTTACAGTCACGCGGGAGTACTTATAGGAGTAGTTATAATTGTAGCCCTGTACATTTTTCATATAGTCTTCGAAGGCGTGATAAGCCCCTACTCCTTTTTTCTCCAATTCTTGGGCAACAAAGTCACCGACGACACCAACATTTTTAGCCGGGTCGGACGAGCTTGGATTGTCCGTTTGCTTGCTGAGCAGCGGATTGTAAGATTCGTAGGGATGGGAATGATAGATCATGACGGTTTTACGCTCTTTGGCCGAGGAGGACGAGGCTCCATTCGAAGCTCCATCCTTCCCGTCGGTTCCCTTGGAACTTCCCGTATTATCAGGTTTGCTTGTTCCCGTTTGTGCCCCGGAAGGCTGCTGGTCCGATGAATCCTTGGTTGGACTGCCGCCGCTGTCTGTCTGGTCTTTGGAACTGGTAGACGGAGATCCGTTTTGATCCGGGCTTTGATCCGAATCCGTATCCGGCTTGTCCGAGTCACCGGTTACGCCGCTGTCGGGATGATCCTCGGTATCGCCCGTCCGGTAATCCTCCGGCGCAGTCGGCGCAGCTGTTCCCGAACCGGCGCGAAGCAGAATCGGATTGCCGGCAGCCAAACCCGGGACTTCCCGGGCAACCAGACTTTTCGGATCCGATGGATTAACGTTCGTCAGCAGCTGGAAGACGAAGTTGGTCATATTTTCCCCGGACAAAACTTCATTCTCCACCGGCTCCTTATCTTTCAAATGAGGCACTTCCATGCCCAGCATTTCGGCAAAGAAGCTACCGGGCATCGATGCTGCCAACCCCTTCATAGAGGAGACTGGGGAGCTGTTGATCCGTTTCTCGGCGAGCCCGCCAATCCCCAGCAGCACAAAAAACACAAATGACAATAGCGTGAGCACAACCATCGTCCGGCCCATCGCCAATATTTGAATGGTTCTCCGTTTGAACTGTCCGACATTCCATGTTTTGAACCCGTTCATCCTTGATGCCTCCTTACCCTGGTTAATTACGTGTTTATACTTCAAATCTATGAACCGGGTGATAGAGGTAGAACCTGGAATCTATTATTTTTTGCTGTTTGTGAGAGTTCCTTTGAGAATCAGAGGTTTGAGAATAAGAAGTAAAAAGTAAAAGTAGAATAATTAGAAGGTACAAGAATTGCAGGAATGAAAAAAAGCAACCCCGCTGCCTTAGCTTTACCAGGCGCGGAGCCGCTTCTTATAGGGAGGAATCTGAAGCAGACTTGGTTTAGATGAATATAGGGTTAATATAGGGTTAATGCGTGTAAGACGCCACATTGTCGCCGTTCACTGCCTGATGCAGGGCCGCATTCAAACCGCTGGCAATCACGTTGGCAATGTCCTCGACAAACTCGTCGATTTCTTTAGGAGTAACCACCACGTCGTGGCCAAGCGGCTGAAGCACTTCCTTAACCAGCATAAGCCGCTCCTGTTCGCCGAGCTCCGGCAGCATACCGAGGATCTGTTTCGTCTGTTCAGCCCCGCTGCCCGAAAAATGCTGCTTCATCATGTCAATAACGCTGCCAACGATGGTGGAAGCATAACAAACGGTAGGCACGCCGATCGCAATACACGGCACACCGAGGATATCTTTGGTCAGCCCCCGGCGTTTGTTTCCCACCCCGGAGCCCGGATGGATGCCGATGTCCGCGATCTGAATCGTCGTATTCACCCGTTCAAGCGATTTGGAGGCGAGAGCGTCGATAGCGATAACCGCGTCAGGCTTGATGCGGTCCACAATCCCTTTAACGACGTCGCTGGACTCGATGCCTGTTAAGCCCAGCACGCCCGGTGCAACTGCGCTGACTTCACGGTAGCCGTCGTTGACCTGTTCCGGAGCAAGCTCGAAATAATGGCGGGTCACCAGGATATTTTCCACTACAAGCGGTCCTAACGAATCCGGTGTAACGTTCCAGTTGCCAAGGCCAACCACCAGAATTTTGGCTTCCGAGGAAATGCCGATCTTTTGCAGGAATCCGCTGAACTCTTGTACAAACGTCCGGGCTACCCGCTCCTGCAGATCCGTATCCTGATTGCGAAGGCCTGGTACCTCTACCGTAATATAATGGCCCGGAACACGCCCGATGCGCTGCGAAGCAGCCTCGTTGGTGACATCGATACGAGTGACTTTAATGCCGCCATGTTCCTCGACTTCTTCATTTAACCCCGGGATCGGCCCCCCGTAAGAAGCTTCCGCGATTTCTTTGGCATCAACCGCCAAATCTGTCCGTACATTATATTTCTGCAAATCCAGTTCCATTGTCTAACCTCCTGCTTACACCTGTTTAGCTGTAGTTTGCGGGACAACCGTCAAGTTTATACAAAAGATATGGATTTAAGGATTTTGCGGATTTTATTGCAATTTGTCCTACCACGTGCTAAACTATTTTAAGTTGTGAACCATCTGAGTGATCATGCCTTACAGGAGGTGAAATGCAATGCCAAACATTAAATCCGCAATTAAACGCGTTAAGACTAGCGAGAAACGCCGTGCTCTGAACGCTTCCCAAAAATCCGCACTTCGTACAGTTGTTAAAACTGCCGATACAGCGCTGGTAGGTAACGATGTGGAAGCAGCTAAAGCTGCAATCGTTGCTGCTACTAAGAAATTGGATAAAGCCGCAACTAAAGGTTTGATCCACAAAAATGCAGCTGCCCGCAAGAAGTCCCGTCTTGCCAAGAAATTGAACGCTCTTACGTCCCAAGCGTAATTGTCCGTTTATATACAGCATAGCTGACATGGAGAAACCCCGAACGAGCAATCGTTTGGGGTTTTTAACTTTCTACAAGCTTTGTATGGATTGTGTTCTGATAGGTAATAAGGGCAGCTTCTCTGGAAAAGGGATAACGTTCAAACATGGCCATGGCGCAGGGATCGGTCGTATCGATCTCTGCCTCCAGTTGTTTGTACCCGTGATCCAAAGCGAACCGGATTTGCAATGAAGCAAGCAGAACCGAATAAGGCAGACTGCCGGCATCCCTTGTCCCCCGCCACCCCAGCTCCAGCGCCTCCGGCTGATCCGTCTTATGCAGAAATGCATATGCCGCAATGCCATGCTTCGTTATAACGACATAACTGCCTTCCAGCACAACATCTTCACTGAAACACAGCTGCTCCCAACGTTCCAGCGCAAATTCCCCGGGAGGATTAACCGTATGGGTAGCTTCGTAATATCGTTTCACAAGTCTGACCAGCTCCTCTGTAAGATGAGGGCGCCCGGATAATAAAACGGACATATTTATGATTTCGTAATGCTGCGGAAGGTTCACAGTCTGATCAATTTCAAGTTCAAACCTACTGTCGCAAACAAGCTCAAGAGGCAAGGCCGTCAAATAAGTTCGCCGAACCTCCTGAAATCCGTATTGACTGTATAAACTGGCGAGCTTGCTCTCCGTTTCTCTTATAGAGGTTTGCAGAGGCCTTCCCGGTTCCTCTGACCGCTTCACGATCTCATCCAACAATCGTCTCCCGGCTTCCTCCAGGCTATCCGGAGTGATTGCCATAGCCACATAAGTACAAAAAGGATGAAATTCTGCTTTCCATGAGACTGCCATTCCGGCGATCTGATCCTCCTGAAGTGCCATAAAGGCTGATCGATAGCCCGGACTTCCAAATCCGCGCATGACAAATTCAAGAGAACCTCCCGTCTGCATCTCCACGCCTGCGATTTGCGAAATCCAACGCTGCCCCTCCGCCCGGTCAGGCAAAGTCAAGATTTGAATCCTAGGGTTCGTCACCAGCCTCATCTCCTCCATCCTTCCAATCTTCTCTATGTTCAATCCTGATAACTAAAAAGACGCCCTCTCAGGCGCCTAATTTAAGCAAAAACATCTCGATGCCAAGTACCTTGTCAATGCCGCCGCTTTTCATTTGATAGTCCAGCTGTGCAAGCTGTGATAGCGTTTGGGCGAGTTGCTGCGGACTGAACTTACGGGCCTGCTCGCCGGCGATCTTAACCGCATACGGATGCAGACCCAGCTGGGAAGCAATTTGCTGCTGGGAATAGCTCTGACTCCCCAATTCTTTGACCTGCAGCATAATCCGGAACTGACGGGCAATTAGCGAAGCGATTTTGATAGGCTCCTCTTTCTGCTTCAGCAATTCATAGAAGGTGCCAAGCGCACGATCCAGCTTCAAATTGGCGATGTCTTCCACCATACTGAATACATTCTGTTCCGTAGTGCGGGCAACCAGCGTTCCTACCGCTTCTACCGTAATTTCCCCGCCTGCTCCCGTAAACAGACAAAGCTTATTCACTTCAGCCGATAAAGTGGACATTTGCACGCCAGCATTGGCAATCAAGGCCTCCGCCGCCTGCTGCCCCATCGTGCATTTATGTTTTCCGGCTTCACGAATCACCCATTGTACGAGCTCTGAAGCGCCCAGCGGCATAAAAGAGAGCACCTGCCCGGCGGTTTTGATCATCTTAACGGTCTTCTTCCGCTCGTCCAGCTTCTCCCCGTTTGCGATAAACAAAATCACGCTGTACTCAGCAGGATCGGCCAAATAAGAGAGCAGCCTTTCCACGTTATGCTCGACCTTTCCGCCTTCCTTTGCCGCTGTAAAAAGCGATGCTGACTGAACGATCACCAGCTTGCGTTCCACCAGAAACGGGAGTGTTTCGGCTTCTTCTACTACCAGCTCAACCGGCGTTTCCGAAAGGTCTATCTGTACAACAGCCATCTCCCGCTGTTCCGGCTCCACCAATTGGTTCGTGAGCGTGTCCACAAATTCACGAATTTGATATTTTTCGGTACCATAACATAAATATAAAGGACTTACTTTCCCTTGTTTAATCTCTTTAATTGCCGTTCTAGCATCCAATTTCCGAAATCCCCCTGCCTGCTTGCGCCGCCCGATGCCGCGCATCTGATTCCATCCTTATATGATCTTCTATTATTGTAAAATAACTTCTCCCTGTAAACAACAAAGGAACTCCAGACCTTTGCAGGACTGAAGTTCCTTTGCTCCAGTGCATCTATATAAACAAAGGCTGCGCAAGCTCTAGAAACTTGCTGCCTTTGGTCATACGACGTACAGGTGTTCATCTGATCGATAGCTGCTAGACAATGTATTCTATTCCGGCTCGCCGAAAAAGGTTCCTTATTTTTGAATCATCGATGCAGCTTGGGCTGCATCCACCTGGGATTCAACGGGACCCGTCTCCTCAATGGCGGTATAGAAAAAGATCAAACCGTCTTTGGACCAATGAGCCGAACCTTCTTTCCACTCTCCGTTTACAGGATCATCGTAGATCTTGGTCAGTTCCCCTGAGGAAACCAGATAGACATTTAAATGCCCGTCCTCAAGTTTGGCTACATATTGTCCGTTTGGAGAATCCCATACGTTAGTCTCAACCGTGGCCTGAATGCCCATCGAGAAAGTATTCTTCTTCGCATCGGCACCCGGAGGGACCGAGGGCTCGAGCGAAGCAGGCGCATCCATGATAGAAGCCGTTCCAGCCGAATCCGAATTGTCATTCGGATCGCTTGAATCTGGAGCCGGTTCATCGGATGGCATCGGGTCTGTGGACGCTGGCGGCGTCTCCACCTTAACCGGACGGTCCACTTTCGCTGTCCCGGAACCTGCAGATTCCTTCGGCGGTGCTGCAGGCCCATCCGTCCCCTGCTGCCCTTGTTTAGGATCAGAACCCGGATTCCCTTTAGTTGCCGAGCCTTGATCCGAAGTTTGTCCGTCAGAAGCAGAACGGTCTGTTTCTGACGGAGTTGGATTTACTGTACCAGTACCGGCTGAGCCGGCATCATCCATGCTCTGTACGGGATCCGAAGCCGATGAACTGCTGCGGTCAGCAGCAATTCCAGGCGCAAGACTATCCGCTGAATCCTTTGCCTGCCCCGGATCGGACGGTTCACTCGATGCGGGAGCAGATAAATCCGAGCTCTCCTGATTGGGAAACGCCGATGGAGACGCCCCGGTTCGCTGCTGAACGGCCGGCTCGGCATTAGGAATTTCCTTCGGTTGAAATTGATAGATGCAGAATCCTAAAATAACCACCGCTGCTGCTCCGCCTGCTACCCGTGTCCACAGCCGTCTTGTTCTGGACGGTAAAGAGCGCACTCGACTCAAATCAGACTTATCCGTCTGCTGCAAATCGTCTTCTGCCACAAGCGGCTTCATAACGGAAGGGGCTGACGAAGTCTCCTGCTTAATTTCAGCCTGTTCACCCGATCGATCTATTTCGTCTAAACGGGATAAGATGGAGTCAACCAGACTGTATCCCGGTTTCACATCCGGCAGACTGTCCAGCCCGGCCGAAATACGCTTCAGCATATCAAAGGTTTCAGCACAGTCCGGGCAGCTGTCCAGGTGCTGGAACAGTTGTTTCGTTTCTATTTCGCTCAGATCGTGATCCAGATAACGGTTCATCCATTCGTTTGCCTCTTGGCATTTCATCCCGACACACCCCCTTTCTGATAATCCTGAAGTAAGTTTTGAAGCTGCTGCCTGGCCCTGTATAAATAAGATTTGACCGTATTAAGCGGCAATCCCATCGTATCTGCAATCTCATTGTAAGAAAAATCCTGAAGGTAGCGCAGGACCACAACTGACCGGTGATGTTCCGGAAGCTGGCTGATTGCGGCCTCGATATCCTGAGCCAAATACCCCGTCATCACTTCCCGCTCCACGCTTTCTTTTCCTTCAAAAACCATTTCATGTTCCTCAATCGAAACGGTCGGTTTCGTTCTCCTGAACTTGTCGATACAGATATTGGTAACGATACGCTGGACCCAGGTTTTAAACTGTGCTTTCTCTTCATAGGAACCAATTTTTGTATAGATCCGGATCAACGCCTCCTGCGCTGCATCATGCGCGTCCTGTTCGTTATTCAGAATATAGTAGGCAGTCCGGTAAACATGCTGTTCGATCTCTCGCAATAGGGTGATTAGAGCGTCGCGATCGCCGGATTGAGCGGCCCTGATAAGTTCCTGCTCTACCACAATGATCCCCCTTCCTTGCAACATTACAGACGGTCTTTCCGCGCTATTTGTTGCATCTCCGATGTTTCTGATCAAATATTTTTTAGAAGTCTGTTAAACATCTGACACGCAGTGTCTTCAATAGAATAGCAGAAAAAAAGAGCCCCGTCATTAGACGTGCTCTTCCCGCCGGTTTTACTTTTCCACTTTATGCCTGGACGTCATTTTCCCGTCTTTCACACTGATTTGAATCTCACCAAGCTCGTCCGTTCGCTGCACTTCCGTCCCTGCTGCCAGCAGTCTTTGGAGCACATCTCCGTTAGGATGCCCGTAGGTATTATTGGCGCCGACGGAAATGACGGCATGACGGGGCTTCCAATAATTGAGCCACTCTTCCGTCGTAGATGTTTTGCTGCCGTGGTGGGCCACTTTAAGCACATCAACTGCTCCTGGTCCCCCGGTTCCCTGAATTGTCTTTCCGCCTGTCAGGCCTTGGGCCTGCTGCAGATCAAGCATAACCACCCGCTCTTCTTTCGCATCCATATCCCCCGTAAACAGAAAGGAAACTCCCTCCATTTCCATTAGAAAAACAACGGACCGGGCGTTCTGATCTTCAAGTTTCCGGATCTCTTCTGTTCGGGACTGGGACTGTCCCTGCTCTTCTTCTAAAGGACCTATAAATTGTAGCTGGGTATGCCTGTCAGCCTGAAGACGAAGTCCGTTATGAGCATAATAAACCGGAATTTTACGTTGCTCTACGCGGCTGAATACCTTTTTAAAAGCAGGGGTGTCCGTGACACTGCCGTTCATCACCAGAGCTTTGACGGGAATTTGATCGAGGACAGCCTGTAAGCCGCCGGCATGATCCTGATCCCAGTGTGTAATAATCACGGCATCCAAGGCGTGTATGCCTCTCTTTTTCAAAATTGGCACCACAACCTTCGCCCCGACCTCATAAGGCACCCTTCTGTCGCGCCAAGCATCTGACGCCTTGCGAAATGAAACCGTTCCTCCGCTATCCACCAGAATATTCCGCCCCTGAGGAGTTGTAATCAGCATACAATCGCCTTGACCAACATCAATAAATTGAACATAACCCCTTCCTTTCGCATAAGCCGGTTGGTAGCCTCCGTACAAGACCGCTGCGAGCAGGACCCCACATAACCAAGCGCCATAGACATATCTTTTGTTGGCAGAACGGAGAAAGCCCATCACCGCATCCATAGTTAAAGCAGAGGGTGCCGCCCACCCCAACACGGCTGAATGTGAACGCTGACCTGGAGCCATGTCCGGGTGCAACGGAACGGTGTCATCATTCCTGGAAGCCCAGAGCTCTGCCTGTTCTGAGGACACCGACGCCCGGCGAATCCATTTGAGCATGAGATAAAGCAGGACATAAAACAGAGCGATCCACCAAAGCGGCGGGGATTTCCAGATCAACATAACCCCCTCTCTTGCCTCCAGCCAAGCCACAGCATCAAACGTGACGGCATTGATGGCTTTAATCGGATACGCCGCCCATTTCCCAAATGGCTCGTAAATATAGCTGAGAACAAGGGCGGCGGTTCCGGCTGGCAGCGACACCAGACTGATCGCGGGCACCAGCAGCAGGTTGGACAACAGAGACAACAAGGAGAACTGATTGAAATAATAGATCGTAAGCGGAAAAGAAGCCAGCTGCGCCGTCAGGGTAATTGCCACCGCGCCTGCCAGACGTTTCGGCAGGAAGCTAAAAAACGGCTGCATCAAGGGTACTACTACAATTAGTCCTGCCGTAACCACAAACGACAGCTGGAAGCTGACGTCCAGCAGATAATACGGCTCCCAGACCAGCATCAGCAGCGCTGCTGCCGCCAGCACATGAAGCCCGTCTTTCAGGCGATGCTTGCGCAGAAGAAATAAACCGATCATAGCCATAATGCCAGAACGAACCACAGAGGGAGATAAACCTGTAAGCAGCATGTAAAACGGAATAAACGCGATCACTGCAGTAATCGACGTCTCCCTCGGCACTCTGAACCTTCTGAGAAGCCAGAATAAAACCGCTACATTAACAGCCACGTGACTGCCGGATATGGCTAAAATATGGGTTAATCCCAGCGCGGAGAAGCCGCTGTATATATCGGGATCCAGCTCCTCCGTATCCCCGATCAGCAGACCTTTCATAAAGCCGGCGTTGTTCCCGCCGAAGATGAACTCGATCTGCCGGCCGACAGCCTGGCGCATTTGATCGTTATAACCTAGCAGCTTCGCTATGCTGAAAGGGCCCGGCCCGGTCTTCACTGCTGCAGCACCGGGCGCTTTCAACAGCCAGTGAATATGTTTGTTGTGGAGATAAGCTGAATAGTCGAATCCGCCGAAATTACGGGCTCCAGCCGGTTGTTCGAGTGTACCTTCGATTTCTATGCTCTGACCCCGTGTCCAAGTGTTGACGATTTGAATTTCCGATTCCTTCGCTAGCCTGACTTGCACCTGCACCTTCTCGTGATGGATTGTCGTTCCGCCAAAGTCGGTTGCAGCCGCGGCTGCTGCCGCTCCATAAATGGCCTGATTGACCTCCATGATGAAATCCGCGCGGTCACCATCCCGTTCGACAGCCGAAACGAGGATCCCCTTCAGCCTGACCTGCGATTCATTCAGCTCCTCTTCCGAAACTTGAAGACGATCAGGCAGGGTTGAGTGGTTATGTGCTTCATGGATTTGCCAATAGAGGAAGGATGCCGTAAAAAGCAGCAGCATAACTACGGTCTGTTTCTTCGCTCTGCCCATCCGTAAGGCAAATATTGAATATCCGAGCAGACAGGCAGCCCACAGCAGCCAGCGGGTCCCTCCGCTGAAGAAATACGCGATTCCGCTGCCGGCGATCCACCAGCAGGCAGACTCCAATAACGGCCTTTGCTTCACCGTGTTCATTCCTCCCTTCTTGTACATCCAAAATACAAAATGCAAAATAACAGCTTCATTAATCTATCTCCGAAACGACTCTAAAGTTTTACTCTTGAATTACTCTCAAATCTACCTACGAATCTATTTAGAGAACCCACAAAGACAACAAAAAAACCTCCACGGTCTTTACCCGCAGAGGTTCTTCCTCTTAAATCTCTTGCATATGCTGTTTATATAAACCTATAAATCTACTGACACCGCACCCGACCGAAAGAGTCAGCTGTGAATGCTTCCTTCCATCGTATCCGCAGGCGGCTGATAGCCCTCCAGCTGACGGAAGGTGATACCCTTCTGGCGCGTCAATTCGCTGACTAAATGCGTATCCTTGGGATAAGGGCGATGGTAAACCACTTCCACAATGCCGCTGTTGGCAAGCATTTTGGCACAGGTCCAGCAAGGCTCGTCTGTTACATAAACGCTGGAGCCCTCACGGTCGGCACGGTCCGTGAACAGCAGCAGATTCTGCTCCGCATGAATCGTGCGGATGCAGCGCTGCTTGCGCACGACCTGCTCCTGGCCGTCCACCACAACGGTCTCGAGCTCTTCGGCAATCATGCAGCCTGCTTCGGAGCAGTCGGGAACGCCGGAGGGAGCGCCGTTATAGGCGGTGCCGAGCAGCTTTTTCCCCTGGACCAGCACCGTTCCTACATGGCGTCTATTACAGCGGGAGCGGGTGGATACCATATAAGCGATGTCCATAAAATAGGTGTCCCAATCTTTGCGAATGTTCACTTTCCAGCTCTCCTGTTCTCAGAGTCCGATATAAGGCCGCATTTTTTCAAACATTTTGTCTCCGATACCTTTCACATTCTTCAATTCATCCAGAGAAGAGAAAACGCCCTGCTGATTCCGGTACTCTATAATCGCTTGCGCTTTCTTCTCGCCAATGCCGGGAATTTCCTGCAGCTCGCTAGTGCCAGCCGTATTGATAGAGATGACACTGGATGACGCCGCGGCTGCGGCTGCATCTGCCGGCATGCCGCCCGGCTCTTGACCTGAAAGTCCGGCAGAAGTACCAGGAGCCGTAGCTGTCGCCATGGAATCTGCGCTTGTGGAGGAGGCTCCAGAAGTTGAGACCGGAGACGCAGTGGACCCGGAAGCTCCAGCAGTGCTTGTACCGGACTGTCCCGCAGGCGCGGCAGATCCGGAAGCAGCCGATTCAACCGGCTTCTTGCTTTCAGACACTAACGTTCCCGAAGAAACCTGACCGTGATCCTCCACAGCTGCCGCCATCGCTTCATTGACCGGAGCCCAGCCGTTTATACCGGAAGAGGGTTTAATCCCTAAAACCAGCAGCATTAATCCGGCTCCGCAAACGGCAGACAAAACAGCGATTGAAATACGTTCCTTTAACATGGCATTACTCCAATCTTGTCCAAAATTCATGCCGACTCCATGATGCCAAAGCCATAAAAACCCATGAATGTCTGTACAAGTTGTCGTCTTGATGCGTTCAAAAAACCTTGTCTATTACTTGCTAATTAGAAGCGAAAGACAAGGGGACTTAAAAAGCTAGCGATGAACCTTCGGAAAGTGTCCAAAGATTCATCGCTAAGTGTAGTACCAGGATGTCGCTTTTTAATTGTTAAACGGCTCAGCCTGCTGCAGTTTAGTTCGCTGCAGCTACAATACAATGAGCTTAGCTTAATTCGCTACAATGTTTACGAGCTTGCCGGGAACGGCAACCACTTTGCGGACGGTTTTGCCTTCCACGGCGGCTGCCACGTTCGGCAGGGCAAGCGCATGCTCCTGCATCGCTGCCTGATCGAGATCCTTAGAAATCTTGGTGCGTTCAACGATTTTGCCGTTGACTTGAACGACAATTTCTACCTCGGCCTCAACAGTCCAGGCTTCCTCGTAAGTCGGCCACTGCGCATAGGTAATGGATTCGTTATGTCCAAGACGCTGCCACAGCTCTTCCGCGATATGCGGAGCGAGAGGGGAGAGCATCTGCACAAAACTTCCAGCTGCCGCTCTTGGCACCACGTCCGTTTTGTAAGCTTCGTTGATGAAAATCATCAGCTGGCTGATGACGGTGTTAAAGCGCAGGCCTTCCATGTCCTCCGTTACTTTCTTCACCGTTTTGTGCCAGGTGCGTTTGAAATCGTCGCTGCCGCCTTCATCCGCAATTTTGCTGTTCAGGCTTCCGTCTTCGGCTACGAACAGGCGCCATACGCGGGACAGGAAGCGGTGCGCGCCGTCTACGCCGTTTGTGTTCCATGGCTTTGTCGCCTCAAGCGGCCCCATGAACATTTCATAGATCCGCAGCGTATCCGCGCCGTATTCATTTACGATATCGTCCGGATTGATGACATTGCCGCGGGATTTACTCATCTTCTCATTGTTGGTTCCCAGGATCATGCCTTGGTTGACCAGCTTCTGGAACGGCTCTTTCGTGGAAACCACGCCGATATCATACAGCACCTTATGCCAGAAGCGGGCATACAGCAGGTGAAGCACGGCATGTTCTACGCCGCCGATGTAAAGGTCGACAGGCAGCCATTCCTTTTGTTTCTCCAGCGAGCAGAAAATATCGTCATTGTGCGGGTCGATAAACCGCAGGTAATACCAGCAGCTGCCGGCCCATTGCGGCATCGTGTTCGTCTCGCGCCGCGCCGGAAGCCCGGTTTCCGGATCGGTGGTGTTCACCCATTCCGTCACGTTGGCCAGCGGAGATTCGCCCGTGCCGGACGGCTTGATCTGGTCGATGTCCGGCAGCACCAGCGGCAGCTGGTCTTCCGGAACCGGCTTCATCGTGCCGTCTTCCAGATGAAAAATTGGAATAGGCTCGCCCCAGTAGCGCTGGCGGCTGAACAGCCAGTCGCGCAGGCGGTAGGTTACTTTGCCTTGCCCATGGCCGTTATCCTCCAGCCATTTGATCATCGTGCGGATGCCTTCTTCTTTGTTCATGCCATCAAGGAAACCGGAGTTCACATGCGGGCCTTCACCACTGTAGGCTTCCTTGGACAAGTCCCCACCCTGCACGACTTCAATGATCGGCAGTTCGAATTTGACCGCAAATTCATAGTCGCGCTGGTCATGGCCTGGAACGGCCATAATGGCTCCGGTTCCGTAACCGGCCAATACGTAATCCGCGATCCAGACCGGAATTTTGGCGCCGTTCACCGGGTTAACCGCATAAGCGCCCGTAAATACGCCGGATTTGTCTTTGGCAAGGTCCGTGCGCTCCAGATCGCTTTTCCGTGCGGCCTGATCCTGATACGCCTTAACAGCTGCAAGCTGCTCGGCGGAAGTGATTTTTTCCACCAACTCATGCTCAGGGGCCAATACAGCATAAGTAGCGCCAAACAAGGTATCGGGACGGGTAGTGAACACCGTCAGCGTTTCATCAGAGCCGTCCACGCGGAATACGACTTCCGCACCTTCGGATTTGCCGATCCAGTTGCGCTGCATGTCTTTGATGCTCTCCGACCAGTCCAGTTCCTCCAGGTCTTCCAGCAGGCGCTCTGCGTATTCGGTAATCTTCAGCACCCACTGGCGCATCGGTTTGCGGATGACCGGGTGGCCGCCGCGTTCGCTTTTTCCGTCGATAACCTCTTCATTCGCCAGAACCGTGCCCAGCGCGGGACACCAGTTAACCGGCATCTCGGCTACATAAGCCAATCCCCGCTTGTACAACTGGATAAAAATCCACTGCGTCCACTTGTAATATTCCGGATCGGTCGTGCTGATCTCGCGGTCCCAGTCGTAAGAGAAACCCAGCGATTTGATCTGACGGCGGAAGTTGTTGATGTTCTTGACCGTAATGTCGCGCGGATGCTCGCCCGTATCCAGGGCATGCTGCTCCGCAGGCAAACCAAACGCATCCCAGCCCATCGGGTGCAGCACGTTAAAGCCTTTCATGCGCTTAAAGCGGGAAACGATATCCGTCGCCGTATAACCTTCCGGATGGCCTACGTGAAGTCCGGCACCGGACGGATAAGGAAACATGTCGAGCGCGTAAAATTTCGGTTTGCCCGGGTCTTCCTTGGTTTTAAAAGTTTTGTGCTCATCCCAATAAGCCTGCCATTTCGGCTCAAGACTCTGGGGATGATAGCCGTTTGGCACTGTTTGATTCTCGGACATAGGTTGCTTCCTCCTTAAATGTCTTGCCTGAACAATCGAACAATCATGTAAAATAAAAAAACTCCCATCCATAGCGTATAATCGCTAGGGACGAGAGTTTGATTCCCGTGGTACCACCCTAGTTAGCTTCCGGCATGCTTTGCCTTAAGCTCACTTTAACCCTTAACGCGGGTGAAACGGAGATGTTCCCAAGTGGCGTGGACAATACGCTAAACGGAGTTACCTAAAACACCCGATAATGTCCTCCAAGTTTGCATCCCGGCTCCGAGGCGAGTTCGCATGGGTCTCCAACCGGCTTGCACCATCCGCCGGCTCTCTGTATGGCTGACCTAAGCTAATATTCCTCATCACAGCAGTCGTTTATGCTGATCAATTCAATTATTCCCATATATTATACATAAACATTCTGCTTGAAGTCAACGCCGATGGTAGTGACGTTCTGCTACCCAGATACAACAGGCATCCCTGCCGCAATCGAGGCCTCAATGGCAAGGGACAGACGGACGTCTACCAGCGCTTCGGATAATGAATAAGAGCTTTTGCCCGTACGCACGTATTCGCTCATTCGAAACAAAACCTCCGCGATCGCCAGCTCTTCGTCGGAAAGCGGTGCGGGATAAAACCGGTTTTGATATAACCGCCCGGAGGCTCCCCGGAGTTCCCGAAGGGACAAAGGAGCAAGGCTCCCTTCCATTCCATCCTGAATTCTGCTGATGGAAAAGGTTTCGTATGCCCCTTGGCCCAAACTTCGGGTCACTTCATCGTTCCGGATTTCCCCATGTGAACCCCGGATCAGAACCCGGTTCTTCCGCAGCGGAGAGAAATATTGCGAAGCAGCGAAGTCAAGTACAGCGCTTTTGCCGCTCTCAAAAGATAAAAGCGCGATATCCTGCAGCTCTGTCTCCAGGCCGTCTCCAACGTTTCGACCGCGGTGGGGGACCTCCAGCACAGGGTGCTTAAACTGCTGGGCTGTCACTGTACAGCTTTCATCCGAGACATCCAGCCACTGACGGATCAAAGCAATCCCATGATAACCATGGCCTGCCGATACCTGGACATGCCGCACCTCGCCCACAGCACCGGAGCGGATCAGGGCCGTCCGGGCTGCATGATGCGGCTGCAGCGGGTACTGCTCGGCTACCTGAATTCGCGGCGATTGCGCCGCAAGGGCAGCCATCTGCCGGTATCCGGCATCGTCAAAAGCAGGCGGCGTTTCGGCCAGCACGGGAACGCCGGTCTCGAACAGCTGCTCCAGCAAAGCCGCTGCCGACGTTTTGCTGACCGCCATAACCAGAAAATCGCATTCCCGCGCCAGCTCCAGCGGAGACTGAAACACCGGCAGGCCCTGCAGGGCCTCGTCCCCGCGATATTTTTCCGGGTCCCGTACAACAACTCCGGCAGGCTGAAACCACTCCGGAAGCTGGCTGGCAATCCGCAAGTAGGCTTTCCCACGCCAGCCCGGCCCGATTAATCCAAATCGCACAGGCATATTTTATAACCTCCATAATCCTTTAATCTTTTCTGATCAGGAGCCGGCGGACAACCTCCGTTTAGCATAAGCGTCAGCGCCGTACACTCCAGCCTTTTCCCCCAACTGGGCCTGCACCACTTTACAGGCTTGGGAGGATAGCTGTAAGCTGTGCTGGTTGACCGTGTCGCGCACGGTGCGAAGAAGACGTTCTCCGGCGGCTGCCATTCCTCCCCCGATAATCACCAGCTCCGGGTTAAATAAGTTTATAGCGTTGGAAAGTCCGAATCCGAGTATCCTTCCCGTTTCATGCATAACCTCCATCGCCAAATCGTCTGCAAGATCATAAGCATCAGAAATCATCCTGGCGGTGATCTTCTGATGACTGCTGCCCACCCAGCTTTGAACGATGCTTGTCTTCCCCTGCTCAAGCCGCTCGGTAAAAGTGCTCACCATTCCGACGGCCGAGACGTATCTTCCCAGGCAGCCGGAACTGCCGCAGCGGCAGGGGCGTCCTTCCCTGTACATATTCATGTGGCCTATCTCCCCGGCGCTCGCGGTTGCTCCGTAAAGGACATTCCCATCGACCACAATGCCCGAGCCAAGTCCAGTACCCAATGTAATCAAAACGATGTTGCTGAATCCTTTCCCCGCTCCAAAGTACCACTCGCCGTATAGATTGACCCTCACATCATTGTCGATATATACAGGAAACGAAAATTCCCCACTCATTTCATTCACCACGTGAATGTTCTCCCAACCGGGGAAGTTCGGGGAGAAGATGGACAAGCCCTCCTTGGGATCAAGCAGGCCCGGGATGCCTAATCCCATGCAGGCAACATTGGTATCGGCCGCCTCTAGTTCCTTGAGCATTTGTCTGACAATATGTTTAATCTTATTTATCACATAGGAAGGTCCCTTTTTAGCATCGGTCTGATCACTTCTTTCCCTTACGATTCGGCCGTTTCCATCAAAAACCGCCGTTTTGATATTCGTTCCGCCTAAATCAATGCCGACCGTGTATGCGGACACCCCTGCCCCTCCTCTTCCTACAAAATCACTTTTTATCCTAGGCGATGCCTTTCGGAATCGGAATAGATTTATGGGACGGGAACATGGAGTTTTGTTACAATATAAAAAAATAAAGCGGCCTTCCCTAATTCGGAAAGCCGCTTTATGTTCTAAATCCGGCTAATAAACAGCCGTCTTATTCATTTCTCTTAAACCCCCTGCAGCGCCGACTGGGCCAGAGCAAGCGCCCCGCAGATCCCGGCATTGTCACCCAGACCAGGAGGTACGATATAGCTCGAGATCTTCTCGTCGCTGAGGTTCGGATGCTGGACGTAGCCGTTCAGCAGCTCCTTCAGTTTCGTATGGATAAGCGGGAACAACTGCAGCTGTTTCATGACGCCGCCGCCCATGACGATTTTTTCCGGGGACAGGATCAGGATGTAATTCATCAAAGCTTGCGCCAGATAGTAGGCTTCCATTTCCCAAGCCGGGTCATCCTTTGCCAATTCGCCCGCAGGAACACCTGCACGCCGGCCGATAGCCGGGCCAGCTGCCAGTCCTTCCAGGCAGTCACCATGGTAAGGGCAAGTGCCTTCAAACGGGTCGTCCGGATGACGACGGACATAAATATGTCCCATTTCCGGGTGGGAAAGGCCGTGCACCAGCTTACCGCCGATCATCGCGCCGACGCCGATCCCGGTGCCTACGGTAATGTAAATGCAGCTGTCTACGCCTTGGGCCGCTCCCCACAAGGATTCGCCGAGAGCCGCGCCGTTAACATCCGTATCAAACGCCATCGGCACGTTAAATTCGGATTTCAGCGTGCCGATGATATTATAGTTGGTCCAGTAAGGCTTAGGGGTTGTCGTAATATAACCGTATGTATCGCTGCCCAAAACCGGATCGATTGGGCCAAAAGAACCGACGCCCAGCGCTTCGATTGGTTTGTCTTTGAAATATTCAATCACTTTCCCCATCGTTTCTTCCGGGGTTGTTGTTGGAAAGCTTACGCGGTCAAGCACTTCTCCCTCTTTTGTCCCGATGCCGCAAACAAATTTTGTTCCACCTGCTTCAATTGCTCCAAGCATGCCCTTCGCCCCAATCTGCTAAAATATGAATGCACCTAAAACCGATTGTACCATAATTCATTCGCCGATGCGGTATAAGATACAAGTATTGTCGTAAAATGTCGGATTTAGGCCGTTGGACCAACCAGGTTCTTTCCGGGAGCAGCCTGTCTTTCCTTCAAAAAAGCAAAAATGCCGCAGGCAAACCCCGCGGCATTTTATATTTAAGATCCCGGATGCGGATGATTGGTTAAAACCGCCCGGAATGAATTCCGCCAAACTAAAACCTTAACTGCTTCCCCTGCTTACCAGCCCCGGGAATACTGCTTTGGCGCTTCAAGCTCAATGCCAAGCTTAGCGGCAGCAATACGTGGCCAATAAGGCTCGCGCAGCAGCTCACGCGCCAGGAAGATCAGGTCGGCACGGCCGCTGAACAAAATTTCTTCGGCCATTTCAGGTTCGGTGATCAAGCCGACTGCACCCGTTGGAATGTCCGCTTCACGGCGAATTTGCTCCGCAAACGGAACCTGGTAGCCCGGATAAATTTTAGACGGGGCTTTCGGAATAACTCCGCCGGAGCTGACATCAATAAGATCAACGCCAAGCTCTTTAAGCCACTTCGAATAAACTACATAATCGTCCGGCGTGTCGCCTTCTTCGTGATAATCATTCGCCGATACGCGAACAAGCAGCGGACCGTCCCATACTTTCTGAACCTCTCCGATTACTTCTTTCAAGAAGCGGAAGCGGTTCTCCTGACTGCCGCCATATTCGTCCTCGCGGCGGTTCGTCATTGGAGAAAGAAACTGGTTGATCAGATAACCATGCGCAGCATGAAGCTCGATCACATCAAACCCTGCTTCTTTGGCACGGCGAACGCCGTCCGCAAAGGCCTGAACGGTTTCCTGAATCTGCTCCTTGGTCATGGCCTGAGGCGTTTGATAATGGTCGCTGAAAGCCATAGCCGATGGAGCCAGAATCGGACCCTGCAATTCCGCTTTGCGGCCTGCATGGGCAATCTGAATGCCGATATGGGAGCCTTGAGCTTTAACCAGGCCCACAAGTTCCTTCAGTCCTTCAATATGCTCATCGCTCCAGATGCCAAGATCGTTAGGAGAAATCCGGCCCTGAGGTGTTACAGCTGTAGCTTCCAGAATAATAAGCCCAACTTGGCCAACGGCCCGTGCCGGGTAATGAATTCTATGCCAGTCCTGCACTTTACCCGATTCATCTTCAACGGAATATTGGCACATAGGTGCCATGACGATCCGGTTTTTGAGTGTAATATTTTTGAGTTGGTAAGGTTCAAACAGCAAGAATCTCACTCCTTTTTCTATATATAAAATCAAGACTTATTCACTATACCCCTTTTTTTCGTATATCGCAATATTTCAATATATCTTTATCCTTATAGGAAGTCCACAATCCTGATTTAGCTGATCCAGCCGTCCAGTATTACTTTGTCCATTACCCGGGAAAAAGAAACGGCCTCCTTCCGCAGAAGAAGACCGCCGCTGCTCATTTTTACTTAATCGCCACAAAAAATAACCGCTCCGCCTCGTCATCCGCCAGTTTCCACTCGAAATCCGCATAACATTTGATCTCTTTGAAGCCAGCTCGTCTCAGCTCCGCCATCATCCATTCGGGATCGTAAGCACGCTGGATGTGAATTTCCTCAAACCGTTCGTAGAGAGCTTGTCTCGCGGCCGAAGCAGAACGCTCCAGGCTGTCCTGTTCAGCCGAATTTGCCTTGTTTATCGAACCTTTGTTAGGTGTCACCCGCGCAAAAATCGATAAATGGTGCTCAATCTCCCACCGTTCTTCATCAAAATCGCAGGTCCAAATATACGATACCTCCGGTTCATCGAGCACAAAAGGCTGCTCCTCGCCATAGCGGCGGAGGGTATCCGGATGGTGGACATCAAACAGGAAGCTGCCTCCCTCTTTCAGAGCATCATAGGTACGTACAAACACCTGGGCGATTTCTTCCGGCTCCAGCACGTAGTTCATACAATCACAGAAAGAGATGACGGAATCCACCGGCTCGGGCAGCTCCCAGCTCCGCATATCCTGACATACCCATCTGACGCTGCCTTCACGGTATAAGCGGCTTCCGCCGGCCGAGGCCTCCATTTTGTTCTGTGCGACCGATAACATATCTTCGGACAGGTCGATGCCCGTCATCTGATAACCGGCATTTGTCAGAGGAATCGTGATGCTCCCCGTTCCGCAGCCCAGCTCGGCAACCGTATGCGGAATGCCGTGCTTCTGCCACGCCGTCTGAGCAAATTCTACCCAGCTTTCATAGGGCATGTCCTGCATTAATTCATCATACACGTAAGCAAATTTCCGGTAAGCCTCCATCACGCTTCGACTCCTTTTCCCCCAAAAAAACAGAGGCCGGTCCGAAAACTCAAATAACCGTTTCCAACCTACCTCTATTTATTAAAGCGGTATATCCGCCGGTTCTTAAATTGAAAGATCTAGTCCTGATTTTCATCCGGTTTGACGAGATAAGTCCAGCTTTCCTTCTGCGTGATCTTGCCGTCCTTCATCAGCTTGCCCAGCGCCCGCTTGAATGCCGATTTGCTGATGCCGAAACGCTGCTTGATCACATCGGGAGGCGTAGCATCCGAATAAGGCATCGCTTTACCGGGCCGTTCCTCCAGAAAAGCCAAAATCTTGTCAGCATCTTCAACCTGGCTCACCTCGCGGCGGGCCGTCATGGACAAGTTGCCCCGTCCATCCTCGCGGATATGGACCACCCGCACTTGAACCGTCTCACCAAGCCGAAGCAATCGGGAACGTTCCGTGGAATGGATCATGCCAATCGCGCCAAAGCCAAGCACTCCGCCTTGAACGACGACAAAGGTTCCCATCTGCAGCGGTTTGTAGACGATGGCGTCTAACCATTGATTTTTCCAGGATTCCGGCGCCCGGAAGGCCTTGACGCTCAATTCCTGCTCTCCGGCAAGCTTCGCCTTCAGACGGCCCTGCTTGTCCTGTTCCATGATCGCATACACCCGGTCTCCGACCTGCGGATGCAGCTCCGGAAGTTCCGGAAGTTCGCGGATCGGCAGCAGCAGCTGGCGTCCGAGCCCCATTTCCAGAAAACAGCCCAGACGCGGATGCACGTCCGCAACCTCCAGTAGCGCCATTTCGCCCAGCGTCAGATAAGGTTTCTTCATCGTGGCCGCGGGCCGGTCCTCCGTATCGAAGAACAGGAACACTTCAACGGTATCCCCCGCTTTGACCGGATGCGTCACTTCCGAATAATGAAGCAGAATATCCTGTCCTTCATCTCCGCGCAGAAAATACCCGTAAGGTGAAACCTCCCGGTCTACCGGCAGAGAAACAATCGTACCTGCAATCAGACTCATACCGTCTCCACAACTTTGGCATCGGACCAAAGGCGTTCGATGTTGTAATATTCGCGTTCGTCGCGGTGGAAGATATGCACGATGACGTCACCCAGATCCATCAGCACCCAGCGGGCCGAATCAAGACCTTCGATGCCTTTGACTGTACCTCCTGCTTCATTCACCTGCTTGCGGATTTCGGCCGCAATCGCCTGCACTTGGGTATCGGAATTACCGTGGCAAATCACGAAATAATCCGAAATCAGGGAAATCCCCTTCAAATCCAAAGCAACAATATTCATAGCTTTCTTATCGTCAGCGGCCGTAACCGCGAGGTTTAACAATTCTTTTGGCGAAACTGCCATTCAGTTTCCTCCTTATACTCTTTTAAATTCAGCCTTTGGCGGCTTGAGCCCTTTTAGCTTCGTTCAACTGCTTGATGAGATCGTTCCGGGCAAACATCGTCATCGGGAATATAATTTTACGCTGCTGCAGCAAAAAAGAAATGGTCGAATCGAAGCCTGAGACCAGCGCCTCTTCGAGACTATTTTTCGCCAAATCACGAATCGTATCCACGCCCGGAAAATCCCGTCCCGGCTCGATATAATCGGCCAGGCAAATGATTTTGTCCAGCTTGGTCATCCCAATCCGTCCCGAGGTATGGTACCGGATCGCGTCCAGCACTTCGCGGTCGGTTACGCCATAATCCCGCTCGGCAACAAAAGCACCGACCTCTGAATGTAGGAGCTGTTTGTCATGTTCAAGCAGCTCCTGGTTTAAGCCTTTGTCCGCATTGTCGCGGATTACGGCCGCCTGCTGCTCGATCGGCCAATATTTGGCCACATCATGCAGAAGCGCCGCCAAATCCGCTTTAACCGGATCGGCGCCGAAACGTTCAGCCAGCTCTACAGCAGAAGCCATAACCCCTTCGGTATGCCTCCACCTTTTCTCAGGCATTTGACCGGATACCGCCTTAATCAGTTCCTCACGGGTGAATGCCATACGCTCCGCTCCTTATCATCAGATCATAAACCGCGTCCGGCACCAGATAACGGATTGATTTGCCTTGTCTGAGCCGGCTGCGGATCAGGCTGGAGGAAATATCGACAAGCGGCATTTCGGCCAGCACTACGCCATCCTGAATAAACTCCGGCAGGGAATCGAGCTCCAGCATGCTCCCCGGACGCTGCAGACCGATGAAGGTAATCATCTGAACCAGCTCGTCGATCCCCTCCCACTTCGGAAGGTAGTTCACCATATCCGCTCCGATAATAAAATAGAACTCGTAAGCCGGATGTTCGGCCAGAAGCTGCTTCATCGTATCCACCGTGTAGGAGATCCCGCCTCTGCGCAGCTCGATGTCGAGCGGTTGAAAAGCCGGATTGCTCTGGATTGCCGCTTTAACCATCTCGAGCCGCTGTTCGCCGCTGACTCCCGCCTTGGCTTTATGAGGCGGCTGATGCGAGGGCATAAACCAGACTTCTTCCAGTTCGTACTGATCTCTCGCCGCTTCTGCCGCCAGCAAATGACCGGTATGGATCGGGTCGAAGGCGCCGCCCATAATGCCTACTTTTTTTCTTGCCGTCATGCCATCAACGACCTTTCCCTTATTTCGGCAGCACGATTTGCTTGTAGTCTTTGGACTCCTTGTAAAGCACGATCGTACGGCCAATCGTCTGTACCAGCTCCGCGCCGGAACCTTCGGCCAGCTCGGCTGCAATGTCCTTCGGATCTTCGAGGCAATTGTTCAAAACGGAAATCTTGATCAGCTCTCTCTTCTCAATGGCTTCCTCGATATGTTTAATAACCCCTTCGTTGGTGCCGCCCTTGCCCACCTGAAAGATCGGGTCCAAATGATGAGCCTGCGCGCGCAAAAAGCGTTTTTGTTTTCCTGTTAACATGTTTAGTCATTACTCCATTCCATATCGTAAAATCCTGATTCTAACGAATCCAATTCATCATTCATAAGCGGGACTCATTATAAAATTAATTCTAGTATACCCCAAATTCGGTCAATACCGCCTGTTTCATCGCTTCGGAAGGAGCCGTGAGACCGGTCCAATACTCCAAGGCATAAGCGCCCTGGTTCACAAACATACCTAGTCCGCCGTGGATCCGGCAGCCCTTGGCTTCCGCCTCCTGAAGCAGCCGGGTCTTCAGCGGATTGTAGATCAAATCGCTGACCACAATTCCCTCCGGGATAAACCGTGCTTCAAGCGGCGTGGCCCCGCTGCTTGGGTGCATGCCGACCGAAGTCGTGTTAATGATAATATCCGCCCGGCCTGCATAAGCTGCCAAAGCTTCCGGATCTGTCCCGCAGGCCGTGATTTTGCCGAGCGACGCCCATTCCAAGGCCAGCTTGCTCGCATTTTCCGTTGTGCGGTTGGCGATGATGATCTCCGAAGGCTTCTCTTTCAGCAGCGCATGGACGATGCCGCGGGCCGCGCCTCCCGCTCCTAAGACAAGCACGGTTGCTCCGCTTAAATCCGGGATCGCTTCTTCTTTGAGCGAACGGATGTACCCGATGCCGTCCGTGTTGTAGCCGGTAAGAAAACCTCCGTCATTGACGATCGTATTGACCGCGCCAATCGCCTTGGCATCGGCATCCACCGCATCCAGAAAAGGAATGACGTCCACCTTATGCGGCACGGTTACGTTTACGCCGTGAAAACCTAAAGCTCGGATTCCTTCGACTGCCGCTCCGAGTTGTTCACCCTTCACATGCAGCGGCACATAGGAGCCGGACAACCCCAGCTCCTTCAAAGCCGCCATCTGCATCACCGGAGATTTGCTGTGGCCGATCGGATCGCCCATGACGCCAAGCAGCAACGGTTCATGAATCTTCGTTTGCTGAGCACGGTTTCCCATTCCGTCTCCCCCGTTTCTCTAAATCGGTTAAATCAGCGATTCCCGCACCATTACTTTAACGCCTTTAGGGGCATGGACGGCAATGATCGATCCCTGATCGCTGTTGACCTTGACCCAGCCCAGACCGGAAATAAACACATCCGAATGAGAGCCTTTGGCAATCCGGAACTCGTGTCTTGTCCAAACAGGCAATTTCTCGATATTGTCTTTGGTTGGCGGGGACAGCAGCTCTCCCGCATGGTCTGCAAACAGCTGATCCGCCCGTTCCAGCTTGGTCCGGTGAATCGGCACCCGTCCGCTCACAAAGCAGGTAAAGGAATGATGATGTCCTGTTCCCTGAATGAAATCAAACCGTGCAAACCCGCCAAAGAACAGCGTCTGTCCTTCATTAAGCTGGTAAACAGCCGGTTTAAGCGCCTTCTCCGGCAGCAGTACACCTAAATCTCGTGTGTCCACGATCTCTGTATAACGGGAAGGATACATAATCCCCGGCGTATCCACGATATACTTGCCGTCATCCAGCGGAATATTGACCATATCCAGCGTTGTCCCCGGATAACGGGAGGTAGTCAGCTCCTGCTCCAGGTCGCTGTAATCGCGAATCAAACGGTTAATCAGCGTCGATTTGCCGACATTAGTAGCTCCAACGACATAGACGTCACGATCCCCACGATATCTGCCGACAGCATCCAGCAGACGGTCAAACCCGTCGTTCTGCTTGGCGCTGCACAAAATGACGTCCTCCACTTTAAGACCCGCATCTTTAGCCTGCTTCTGCACCCAGTTACGGATTTTGTTCCAATTCGAAACCTTCGGCAGCAAGTCAATTTTATTGACAGCCAGCAGAACGGGATTGTTGCCGATGAAACGCTGCAGCCCGCTGATGACACTGCCCTGGAAATCAAAAATATCCACGATATGAATCACCAGCGCATCTTTGGTGCCAATCTGGCCCAAGAGACGCAGGAATTCATCCTGATCGGGGGTTACAGATGAGGATTCATTGTAATTTTTAATCCGGAAACAGCGCTGACAAATAACTGGATCGTTCTGCAGCGCCTTCTCCGGCACAAATCCCGGTTTGCTTGTATCTGTAGTCTGCAAGGAAATTCCGCAGCCGCTGCAGCGCGGCTGTGCGGAGGTTTCTTGAGCGGTTGTCATTTGTTCTTTTCCTCCTCGAGCCAAAGCCCGGCTTTATTCAGCCGTCCTTTGACAAAACGTTCAAGTCTGCGGTTAAACCTCGTTCCAATCCCTTCATCCCCTACCGAAATCGGCAGGACAAGCACAGTAAACAGCCCCAGACGGTTTCCGCCCAAAACATCGGTCATCAGCTGATCCCCGATGACGATCATCTCCTGAGGCTGCAAATTCATCATATTCATGGCTCGTCTGAACGGGGCATTGGAAGGCTTGCGCGCCTGATGCACAAATTCGATATTTAAAGGAGTCGCAAACTTGGACACCCTGTTCATGTTATTGTTGGATACGATCACCAATTGAAATCCGCATTTCTTTACATATTCAAACCACGCCACAAGCTTTGGATTAGATAAAGGATCCTTGGCTCCTACCAGCGTATTGTCCAAATCCGTAATGATTCCTCTGTACCCTTTGGTATACAGATCCTCCAGATCGATGTCAAACACCGTATCGACCCGCAATTTGGGCATAAATTTCTCAAACAATCTCGTCACCTCGGTTTCATAGGACAAACTATACCATAATCTTCAATTATAGCAAATAGATACGCCATGGCAGGCTTTGCCGCACACACCTGAAATTAAACACCTTAAACGAAACGTTAACTGGCTCTGGCAGGGAACAAACTGTCCAGGTCATAACGGGAAGCAGAAACGGGAGCTGCCTCCTTCCGCAGCAGCGGCTGAAAGCAGCACCCGTTATCATGTCAACCTGATTTCAGTTCTTCCAAACCGCAAATGTCCGTTTATTAAAATAAGGTATATTAAGATTCGGTTTATTAAGATTAATTTTATTAAAATTATCCGGTTTGCTTCCGTTTCTGTTCAAGCAAGAAAACCTTTAATTGCCTGGACAGCCGGATCGTTGTTCTCCAATCTTCTTCACCAACTGTTTCAGCGCTGTATTTAGCCTGCTCGAACTGTCTAAGCAGAGGTTCCAAAAGTTCTGCAACCTCCGGATGCTCGCGCTCCCAGCGCATTACAGTTTCCCTTATTGTTTCATGCTCAGCCCTCTTGTATCCCTGACGTTTCATAATAGCCAGCCATCGCCGGGATTCCGCAACCACTTTGTCCGCACTCGACAGATGTTGACCGTGTTTCAACCGGAGCATCATGAAATAAAGGGCTGTACGGTTTCTCCATGTGGCAAACGCAGCCCACAGCACGAGTGCTGCGGCCAAGATCCAGCTGATAACGGAAGCCGATATAGAGCTGTCTGAAACATCAGCCTGAGCCGGCTGGTCGGGCTGGGACGCCTCTTCCTCTTCTTCAGGCTGCTGTTCATCGACAGGTTCATCCTCCTGCTCCTGAACGGGCGCCGTATCCGGCAGCGAAAACCCGGGAGTCGCCTCAACAGGAACCCATCCGTAAGTTTCTCCTAAGTATACCTCCGCCCAGGAATGCGCATCGGCGTTGGTTACCATATAAGTCTCAAGTTGATTATCCGGATCACCAGCTTTCTCAGCCAAATCCGAAGCCGTTCCCAGCTGTCCGGGGGCATAACCCTTGACCCAGCGGGCCGGAATATCCAAGGAACGCGCCATCATGACAAGGGCAGTCGAGAAATAATCGCAGTACCCTTCCTTAATTTCAAACAGAAAGCTGTCCACGAAATCATGGGTCGTTTTCTTGCTGAGATCAGGCGTATTGGTATATCTGAAATTAGTCCTTAAATAATCTCTTAGCAGCATAATTTTGCCGTAAGGCGTATCTGTCGAAGCTGTTACCTGCTCTGCCAGATCCTTTACCCGGTCAGGAAAAGCGGAGGGCAGCTGCAAATAAGCCTGCTTATCATCACTTTCCGTACCGTACAGCTGATCAAAAGTCTCCTTTTGCAGCTCGTCTTCCGAGTATTCGGGTACCTCCGAAACTACCGTGTACTGCCGAGGATAATTACCATTGCCTCTGGAGCCGCTGGTGAAGCCGCCCCAGTACATGGTCGCTCTTTTGCCGCTCCAGATCAGCTTGGGTCTTGCATCAGCTTCCTCCGGTTCTGTCGGAATGTCCACTTGCGTAATGGAATAAGCCCCAAAGAGCACCGGATACTTCTCCTGATTCAGCATCGTAATCCGCTGGGTGATCTGGTGTTTAGCAGCCGTACCGCCCTGCGGATTCACCACACCTTCTCCGGATTCGGCTGATCTCGGTCCCGTGTTCTCCCGGGCATCGTCAATCCAGCCTGTACCGGTATAATATTCCCGGGTTTCCCCTCGCCAATAAGCTCTGGAATCCGACACCACGTTCATGACCGGACTGCTGTCGAACTGAAATCCGCCGCCCAGCTTGCTGTCGTCCCGGCTGTATCCGGAAGTAGTCCCCGAAGTTCCGCTTCCGGATTTACCGGAGGCTTCGCCGTTTGAAGCACCTCCAGCACTCGTGGTATTCCCGCCGTTCCAATATTTCTGCATAAGCGTATAAGGATCTTCAAGCACCGGGCTGATGGTAGGCATACTCACTCCAATCCACAGCACGGCAGCGAATATGAAAGCGATATTGGCAACAATCCGCAGCGGTCTTCTGCGCAGCGCCTTCCAGCCCCGGGGATGGTTCAGTTCCATCCGCCGGAAATGATTGCTGACCAGCCAGCCCATGCCGGCAAATACGACCCAAGCGGTTTCGGTCCATAAGGAATAAGGAGTGAAAGAATCAAAAATGGTAAAAGCAATAATATTTAGTCCAAGAAAAATAAGAATCCGGCTGCGCCGTTCTATAACGCGGACAGCGAGCTCAAATAAAGCCCAAGCCGCAACCGTAAACCAGATATAAGGCGCCAATTGTTCCACGGCCGCCCGTATTTTCATAGAAATAGGAAGATAAGCATATTGGTCCGAGAAAATGTGATAAATGCCTAACAATCTAATATGAAGGACAGCCATAGCAGCAAGCTTTACCAGCCACCTGAATACTGAACCGATCGGTAGAAACTCAGCGGCAGCGGTCACGATCAGCGTATACAAAACGAGGTTCGACGTTTTATCCAGCCAAACAGGCTCCGTAAACCTGTACCATTGATAAGCTAAAATGAACAGCCAAACCACCGAAGCCAGATAATACCATGACCTTGACCCGCTTCGAAGCTTATTCATACTCGCCCACCCCCTACCGCAGCGGGAAGCTCCTCAATCGCATTTAGATACGTACCTTGAATTCCGGCCGGCGACCACAAATTCTTCTGGGGTGCGGTTAATCCCATGCCCTTATTAGCCTGGCTGCCGATTTGAATATGGTAAAGGGACATCTGACGCTGGCGGGCAAATTGGAACAGTCTTGAAGAGCCCTCCAGAGATTGCGGGCTAATATAGACCAGCAGCATGCCGCTGCGGAACAGATGACCCTGGGACTCCATAAACTCATAGCCATAAGAATAACCTTTGCCGTCAGGAAGCAGATCAACCAGATGGTGCAGCATTTGCTGCTGCTGACCCAGCTCAGGCGGGAAAATGTTCGGAAACGCGTTCAGTGTACATAAACCCATCCGAATCCGGTTCCGTCCGCCATAATCCAGCAGCGAAGCCGTTGTGGAAACAGCCAGCTCAAATTGATCGGGATGCGGATAGCTCTCCCCGTTGCCATCAAGAATCAGCATCGTATTCGGCATAGATTCGTGCTCAAATTCCTTGGACTTCAGCTCTCCGGTTCTAGCCGTGGCGTTCCAGTGAATCCGCGTCATACGATCCCCGGGGACATAGTCGCGCACCCCGCCGATTTGCGTTGTTTCATGACGGGATTGGGCCTGCTGCGTCTGAGGCCCGGCAAAACGAAGCCCGCGTTCAAACAGCTGCCACCTAGGAACAAAGACAGTTCTGGGAAGAACCTGAAAGTTCCCCGGAACGCTCATCATACGTTTATGCTCCACAAGGCCGAATATATCCTCGTAGACCAGCTCCGTATCCGTAAAAGAATAGCTGCCCCGTTCAAGCGGGGGCGTCTGGTAGACCAGTTCGCCGCCGGAGCGAACCTTCGGAACGACGCTTTCCTCAAAGGACCACGATTCCCCGCTGTGACGCTTCAGCACTTCACGCACAATCACGTACGGAACCGGCAGAAACCGTGGAGGTTCCATACGAAACTTGATACGCACCTGGTCCCCGGCTTGCAGCTGCCGCTGGTCCTCGTTCGTAGACAAAGCTCTTGATCCGCGTGTCTTCAGTTTGGTTCCAAGCAGATTCAGAAACCAATATACGGCCAGCAGGGAGACCATCACAAACAGCATGATGGACGTTTTGCCGCCCTGAAACAGAACATACAATAAACATATTGCCCAAACGAAGCCAAACAGCTTGATGCCGGAAAGTCTGCGGCTTCTCTTCAGGCTTCTTAATTTGATTCGGGACATAAATCTTATCTCCCTACCGATACAGGCACCTGTATCTGCTCGAGAATGGAACGAAGCACAACTCCGGCATGGTGAGCGCCCTGTCTGGATTCCGGACGGAGCATCATGCGATGGCTTAACACATAAGGCGCGAGCATCTTAATATCGTCCGGCAGTACAAAATCCCGGCCATCCAGGAAGGCATAAGCTTTGACGGCTGCCATAAACGCTAGGGAAGCCCGCGGACTTGCTCCAAGCAAAACGGCGCTGTGCTGACGCGTAGCGCGGACAACGTCCAGCAGATATTCGGTAACCGCTTCGCTGATATGCACTTCACGGACCTCCTGCTGAAGCTGGGCGACACGGTACATGTCGGTGACCGGAACAAGAGCATCTACCGGCTGGACGACTTGCTGAGCCAGCACCATCTTTTTCTCCGTTTCGGCATCCGGATATCCCATGGTGATTTTGAGCATGAAGCGGTCCAGCTGGGCTTCAGGCAGCAGGTACGTGCCTTCGAAATCAATCGGATTCTGAGTCGCACAAAGCATAAAAGGGTGCGGCAGCGAGTAGGTTACGCCATCGACCGTAACGCTGCGTTCTTCCATAACCTCAAGCAACGCGGATTGGGTTTTGGTGGTTGCACGGTTAATTTCATCAGCAAGCAGAAGGTTGGTCATTACGGGGCCCGGACGGAATACGAATTTCTGCTCATGAGGATGATAAATGGAAACGCCTGTTATATCGCTCGGCAAAATGTCCGGATTACACTGGACACGCCGGTATTCTCCATTCATGGATTTCGCTAACGCTTTGATTAATTGGGTTTTCCCCGTTCCCGGCACATCTTCTATCAGTACATGTCCGCCGGCCAGCAGGGCAGTCAACAGCAGCCTGATTTCAAAGGATTTCCCCAGGATGCAGGATTCCAAATTCGTTCTAACAGCGGAAACAACAGCTAATGATTCGGGGTTTAAGGGCATATCCTTTAGCCTCCTAGAGTATAGTCAAATTGTTAAATTATGAGTTAGTTTCATTCAACTGGGATTTTCCTATAAAAATAGGGCTCTATGATTATTGTACATGATAATACTCAATTAAGTACATGCCAACCCAGGTTTTCCTTATTATTCAATAATAAATAAAACAAAAAAAGACAGGTAAGGGAGCATTCTCCCTTCCTGCCATTCTTCTTCCTAAACCTTGAGTCTTCCCGCCGATCAGCCTTTCGGACGAACCACAAGCGCCGCCAAAAACGAGAAGATGATCGCCGAAGAAATCCCGGCGCTTGTCACATCAAAGATTCCGGTGATCACGCCGATCCAGCCATCCCGGTGCAGCTCGGTAATCGCCCCGTGAACAAGGGAGTTGCCAAAGCTGGTAATCGGCACCGAAGCTCCTGCACCGGCAAATTTCACCAGCGGCTCATATAGGCCCAAACCGTCCAAAACCGCCCCGATGACCACAAGCGTACTCATCGTATGGGCAGGGGTCAGCTTGGCCACGTCAAACATCAGCTGTCCGACTACACAAAATGCGCCTCCAATAAGAAAAGCCCACAAAAAGATCATTGGTTTACATTCCCTCCTTCTCTATCGCAACAGCGTGAGCAATGCAGGGGATCGATTCTCCCTGCTGGTAAGACAGCGGCGACAGAAGCGCGCCTGTCGCTACGACAAGAACCCGCTTGAGATTGCCGGAAGTTATCCTTTTCAGAATATGACCATAAGTAACGGAAGCCGAACAACCGCAGCCGCTGCCCCCGGCGATCACCTGCGGCTGCTTCTCCCGGTCAAAAATCATCAGCCCGCAGTCCTCAAAGTTCGTCTGCTCCATCGGAACCCCGTCACGCTGCAATATATCCTTGACGATCGGCAGCCCAACAGAGGCCAGGTCCCCCGTCACGATCAAGTCGTAATCGGCAGGTGTTCTGCCCGTATCGCGGAAGTGCGAAACGATCGTGTCGGCAGCGGCCGGAGCCATGGCAGCCCCCATATTAAACGGGTCCGTGATACCCAGATCCTGAATTCTGCCGACCGTGGCATGGGTGACACGCGGGCCGCTTCCTTTCGCCGCCACTACCGCGCACCCTGAGCCCGTTACCGTATACTGGGCCGTTGGAGGCTTCTGGGAACCATATTCGGTCGGGTAGCGGAACTGCTTCTCGGCTGTACAGTTGTGACTCGCCGTTCCCGCCAGCACATACCCGGCGTTGCCGCTGTCAACCATCATCGAAGCGACCGCCAAACTTTCCATGGAGGTGGAGCAGGCGCCGAAGACGCCCAGATATGGAGCCCCGAAGGTACGTGCCGCAAAGGAGGCGCTGATAATCTGGTTCATCAGGTCTCCGCCGACGAAGTATTGCAGCTGGTCTTTGGTAATGCCCGCATGCATCAGCGCGGTAGTGCCGGCATGCTCCAGCAGCTTGCGCTCGGCTTTTTCCCAAGTGGGTTCGCCGATCTCCAGGTTGTCAAACACGTAATCAAAATCCGCGGCAAGCGGTCCTTGTCCTTCCTCCGGCCCCACAACGGCGGCCGCTCCGATAATGACCGGCTTTGTCTTGAATTCCCAGGTTTGTCCGCCGAGCAGCATCAGGAATGCCCCCCTTGAATGCCGAATATCGCGTAAATAACCCCGATAATGAAGGCGGCTACCACGCCGAAGACAATGACAGATCCCGCCAGCTTAAACATGTTGGCGCCAACACCAAGCACAATCCCTTCACTGCGGCTCTCCAGAGCCGATGAACACATGGAGTTGGCAAAACCGGTAACCGGCACGGCTGACCCCGCTCCCGCCCACTGTGCAATTTTGTCATAAATGCCAAGGCAGGTGAGAATAATGGAGATAATAATCAGCACGGCTACTGTCGGGTTCGCAGCCTCCCGCTCCGTCATGTCAAAAACCGCTTTGAAAAATTCCTGGATCGCTTGTCCGATGATACAAATTAAACCTCCGACCAAAAAAGCCCGAATACAGTTCTTAAATACACTGCGGGACGGTTCGTGTTTCTTGGCGATCTGCTTGTAATCTTCAGCGTTCAGCGATATGGAATTCAGCTTAACTTTTGTCCCCGGTTTTGTTTTAGTGGCCATGACTGACGCCTCCTTCTTAAGAAAAATCTGTTGTTTAGCCGTTATTATTTGTTATTTGTCCCACACTTATGATTGGATAATTATGTTTGGATAATTATGTTGGATAAAAATAAAAACGGCGCCTTCCCACCCAAGCGTTCTCCGCTCAGGTCTAAGTGCACCGTTCCTACATTTTTTAGCCGAATCCCCGGATCCCTTTGATTTCTTGATTCCCCTTACACCAGCTGAAGAACAATCACCAATAAAATGAACAATAGACAAATCAGCAGCCACTCTTTCTGTCTCTCATCCAGCATCCCAAGCCCTCCGCCTTCGGTATTCAGCCCTTCGCCATTTTATGCGGGAGAGACTGTTCGAGGTGCCTGTCTGAGCGCCTTTTTCCAAAATGGACATCCCGCCCGTATTGGTTCATACTAATAACATATTGAAAGGAGCGAATAGGCACATATGGAACAGAAAACACTTGAATTATTTAAACAGCTGACAGAGTTCCCGTCCGTATCGGGGTTTGAGCGCGAGCTTCGGGGTTTTGTCAAAAACAAATTGTCAGCCTATACCGAAGAATTTGTTCAGGATCGTCTGGGCAGCTTGTTCGGCGTGCTGCGCGGTGACGAAAGCGGACCAAAGGTTATGGTTGCCGGTCATATGGACGAGGTCGGATTTATGGTTTCCGGCATCAGCGACAAAGGCATGATCTCCTTCCAACCGCTTGGCGGCTGGTGGAGCCAGACGATTCTGGCCCAAAGACTTCAGGTTATTACCCCTAACGGTCCGGTGAACGGCGTGGTAGGCTCGATTCCGACTCACCTGCTCGATGAATCGCAGCGCAACAAACCAGTCGACATCAAGTCCATGTATCTGGACGTTGGCGCGGACAGCCGTGAAGAGGCCGAAAGCTTTGGCATCAAAATCGGTATGCAGATCGTGCCGGTATGCGAATTCACACCGCTGTCCAATCCGAAGAAAATCATGGCCAAAGCCTGGGACAACCGCTACGGTGTCGGTTTGGCTATCGAATTGATGGAGAACCTACATAAGGAAAAATTGCCAAACGTGCTTTACGCCGGCGCCACTGTTCAGGAAGAGCTCGGCCTCAGAGGCGCACGCACAGCAGCGAACCTGATTCAGCCGGATATCTTTTTTGCTTTGGACGCCAGCCCGGCCAACGACATGACCGGAGATCGTCAAGCTTTCGGCCGTTTGGGCGACGGCGCTTTGCTGCGCATCTTTGATCCGGGTATGCTGACGCACCGCGGTATGGTCGAATACGTGGAGGATACAGCCTCCACCCACAAGATCAAATACCAGTATTTCATTTCCAAAGGCGGCACCGATGCGGGACAGGTTCATCTGAGCGGTATCGGCGTTCCATCAGCCGTGATTGGCATCTGCTCGCGTTACATCCACACCTCTTCTTCGATCATCCACACGGATGATTACGCGGCAGCTAAAGAGCTGATTACGAAGCTGGTGCGCGGTCTTGACCGCACTACGCTGAACACGATTCTGGAGCGTGCTTGATCTATAGCGTGCTTGATCTGCAACGAACCCCATTTTCGCAAACCTAATCTAATATATAGAAGGTTTATAAAAATAATGGCAGCCGGCAGGGATACCCCGCCGGCTGCCTTTTTCTACGCGGACTGCAGCCCATTTAAGGCTGCTGCTCCATCACCAGCTGGAAGGACGGCCAGTCTTTCCAGAGATTTGTTCTCGCCCAATCGATATGGCCCTCGTTATCAAACTGCCGAAATACGCACTCAATATGAAAAATAAGATTCAAATACATATCGTACATCCGCTTCCGCTTCACACTTCCCGGCGTTTCCGGCAGAGGCCCGTAGCCCTCCAGAAAAGCCTGCGAGTCTACAATCGAGCGGAAATAATATTCCATAAGCGGATCGCCCCATAAAGCCCGCTCACAGTCGATAATGCCCGTAATCCGCCCATCGTCCACAAACACGTTACCGTCCCACAAGTCCCAGTGGACCAAACGAGGTTCTTTTACTTCGGAGAGGCTGGCCCGTCCCCGCTCAAAAGTTCTGCGGATCTCATCCGCTTCGGCTGGAAGCTCGCACCCCACATCCGCCGCGTCAAGCAGCAAACCTTCGACCATGTTCAGGAAACATTCGGCCCAATCGCCGCTCCGGGATTCCGGATTCGCCAAATAACCGAATTGAGTGCCGGCAATACCGTTGATTGCTCTATTGATCCGTCCCAGCTCTCGCTGCACCTGCTCGGCCTGCTCCCGTGGAAGCTGTTCCTTTATTTTATTAAACGGTTCGCCCGTCAGACACTCCATTACAAAATATTCGCTTAGAGCCAGCGTCCGGCTTGGATCATACCCGTAGACTTCAGGAACGGGCACTCCAGCCTCACGGAGCTTTAACAGCGCTTTCACTTCAGCGTTCATCATATTTCGCTCATAGCGCATGCAGTGTGCGCCTTGAGGAGGCCCGACCTTCAGGATCACCGTCTTCCCCTCCCGGCTTGAACGCAGGGTAATCCGGTAGGCCGCGTTAAACCAACCGTCCTCCAGCTCCTGGGAGTGGTGTATAACCGTCTGCTCGTCAAAAATATGCCTAATCAGCTTCTGCAGCTGCTCCTCAGTCAGTTCTGCTTTTGTTGCGCTCTTCATGCTAACTCCTCCGTCTCTTTCGGAAACAAGAAAACCGCCAGATGAGCAACATTCTTCATGCTGGCGGTTTCCTCCCCTGTCTTCTTAACGAATACTATATAAGAAGAGCTGGGAAATGAAAATGCTTTCTTTTGAGTTTTTTGCTTCGCTATCGTCCTAATTCTGTTCCGGTAACGGCCTAGAGCTGTTCCAAAATCAACACGCCGCGTCCCGGGATGGTGGTTGTTCCTGCCAGTTCGGCATCACTGAGCAGCTCCTTAAATTTGTTCCCGCCCAGTTCGAGCTCGGAAGCTTCCGCGTTATGGTTGAGGACGAACAGGAAACTTCGTCCGTCTTTATAACGTTCAGCCGTTTCCACGCCTTCCGGTGTGACTAGCAGCGGCTGGATGCCAGCTTCTTCGCAGAGATTGGCCAGGAAGCCTTTCATAAAGGACTCATCCGGGCTGCTAGCCACATAATAAGCTTGGCCTTTACCGAATTTATTGCGGGTCAGCACCGGCATACCTTGATAGAAATCCTGGCCGTATTCCGCCAGCACCTCTGCGCCTTCCGCATGCACCAGATCGCACAGCAGGCCGCATTCGTAGCTGTCTTTCAGGCCTCCCCACTGCTGCTTCATCACAATCTCGTTGCGCTGATCCGGGAACAAAGCGTCGATCTCTTCGGCCCAGATGCCGAGTACCTTACGCAGCTCTCCAGGGTAACCGCCCAATGTCACGATGTCGTTCTCATTTACGATTCCGCTGAAGAAGGTCGTCACGAAGGTGCCCCCTGCTTCCGTAAACCGTTCCACCTTATCTGCGAAACCGGCCTTCACCATATACATGACAGGCGCGATGACCAGATCATATTTGGAAAAATCCTCCTCCACCCCGATCATGTCGGTCTGGATGTTCAGATCAAACAAAGCGTGGTAGAACTTATGCACTTCCTTAACATAGTCGAGGGCGACGGAAGGCCCGCTTGTCAGATCGGTTGCCCAGCGGTTCTCCCAGTCATAGACGATCCCTACTTTGGCCCGGCTTCGGGCATCCAGCAGCGTGTCACCCAATTGCTGCAGCTCATGGCCCAGCTCCGCGCATTCGCGGAATACACGGGTATTCTCATGGCCCACGTGTTCAATAACCGCACCATGGTATTTCTCGCAGGCGCCGACCGAACGGCGCAGCTGGAAGAACAGCACCGTATCCGCGCCACGGGCCACCGCCTGATAACTCCAGAGGCGCATCACGCCAGGGCGTTTCAGCGAGTTGTACGCCTGCCAGTTCTGCTGGCTTGGCGTCTGCTCCATCAGCATAAACGGCTGGCCGCTCTTCAGCCCGCGCATCAGGTCGTGGGTCATGGCCGTGAAGCTGACCGGGGTATCCAGCGCCGGATAGTTGTCCCAGGACACGACGTCCAGATATTTGGCCCACTCGAAATAGTCCAGCTCCGGATAGAAGCCCATCAGGTTCGTCGTTACGGGAATATCCGGCGTATGCTTTTTGATGGCGTCATACTCCAATCTGTAGCACTCCAGAATACTCTGCGACATAAAGCGGCGGTAATCGAGGGACATCCCCTGGAAGTTGCTCCGGTTGTGGCCCCATTCTTCGCTCAGCTCGCTAGGCGGAATAATCTCTTCCCAATCGTAGAAGGTATGCCCCCAGAACCGGGTATTCCACGCTTTGTTCACGGCGTCCAGCGTTCCGTATTTCTTTTGCAGCCAGACGCGGAATTCAGCTGCGCAGTTCTCACAGTAGCACATGCCGCTGTATTCGTTGGATACGTGCCAAATCAGCAGGGCAGGGTGTTTCTTGTAGCGTTCCGCCAGCTTGCCGGCGATCGCTTCCGAATATTTACGGTAGGTCGGCGAATTTGGACAGGAATTGTGGCGCCCGCCGAACTGGCGTTTATGCCCGCTTTTGTCTACCCGGCGTACATCCGGGTATTGTCTGGCCATCCAGGCCGGATGCGCGCCTGTGCTCGTTGCGAGGCAGACATAAGTACCGCTTTGGTGCAAACGGTCCATCTGCTCATCGAGCCAGGCAAAGTCATATTCATGTTCGCTGGGCTGATTCAGCGCCCAGGAGAAGACGTTAATTGTGGCGACATCGATGCCCGAAAGCTTAAACATTCTTTCGTCTTCCTTCCAGACCTCCGGTTCCCACTGTTCCGGGTTATAATCGCCGCCGTACCAGATTTTAGGCAGTTTGGAATTGATCATTTTGCGCTGCACATCCTTTTATATATAATTATATTATCATTGTAATACCGCTTTCATCGGCTTTAAATATAAGATAATGGAGATTCGATATAAGAATATGGAAACCAAATAGAAATTGAGGTTATGAAGGTCATGAATACGCAAATTCACCGCAGATTCGTCTTCACGCCGGCCGGGGAACAGTCCCTCCCTCTCCAGGTAGAGAGTGCCGGCTTTAATCCCAGTCAGGAGGAAATCGTCCGCACCTCAGGTTATCCGCTGTACCACTGGATTCAGACCGTGGAAGGCGAAGGACTGCTCACGATGGGGCAAAGTAATTACCTCCTGCCTCCAAACAGCGGAATGCTGCTGTTCCCAGACGAAGCTCATCGCTATCGCGCAGAAGATTCCCCATGGAGTACTTTATATCTGACCTTTGGCGGCCCGGCGGCGGCCGAAATCGTTCATGCGTTTGGCATCCGCGAATCGGCCTTTTTCAGCTGGGAGCCTGACGCCGGACTGCCCGGATTGCTTTGGGCTATGCTGGAGCGGCTTGAATCCGGAGAAGACACCTTTGGCCTGGAAGCTTCCTCCGATACTTACCGCTTTGTCGGCCTGCTCAGCAAATTTGGTGCTCTACACCATAACAAAGCCATTACCCGCAACCTTGAGAAGCTGCAGCCCCTGCTTAGATGGATGGATGACCAGCTTGCCAGCCCCGAGGTTGGACTTGCCGATTTCGGCGCAGTGCTGGGTGTCTCGGGGCGGCATTTAAACAGCCTGTTCCGCGAAACCTTTGGCGTTTCGCCTTATGCCTATTTCCTTCAGGTAAGGCTGCGCAAAGCTAAAGAACTGCTTGCCGCAAGCCGCGGAAGCACGATCAGTGAAGTCGCCCGAGCCACAGGCTTCCGCGATCCCAGCCACTTCGTCGCTACCTTCCGGAAGACCGCCGGCATGACGCCCGATCAGTTCCGGAAGCTGCATTAAACAGCTTTGATCCAATACGTATATCCGGCTTCAACTTCAAAGCGATATTCCCAAACAGGCTCCCGCCCATTCGCCGAATCATCGGTAACATTCGGAAGGTTTGTCTCCGCATGTGAAACAGACCGGCTTCCCTTCTCTTCGGAAGAACCCGTCAATGTGGCGGTTATTGTTAAAGCTTCGCGGCTGCGAAGGCAGCAGGTTCCGGTCTGCGAAGATTCAATGGCCGCAGAAGTCAGCCTGCCATCCGCCCATTCCAGCGCAGCCGTATAGCCGCCCCGCGCTCGCAGGCCGGCAGCGCAGCCCTGCTCCCAGGCCTGCGGCAGGGCTGGGAGCAGATCAAGGCAGCCTCCATGGCTCTGCAGCAGCATTTCGGCCATGCCCGCGCCGCCCCCAAAGTTGCCGTCTATCTGAAACGGGGGATGCTCATCGAATAAGTTCGGATAAGTAGAACGCGATAGCAGCGTTCTAAGGAAGCCGTACGCCTGCTCACCGCCCTTCAGCCTGGCGTACAGATTGATCAGCCAGGCGCAGCTCCAGCCCGTATGACCGCCTCCCCGGGCAACCCGGCTGTCCAGCGACCGCCGGGCCGCTGCAGCAAGTTCCGGCGTTGTCTCCGGCGTGATCAATTCGCCTGGATACAGGCCATAAAGATGCGATACATGCCGATGCCCCGGTTCAGCCTCCGCAAAATCTTCGCTCCATTCCCGCAGACGGCCGTCCGGGCCGATGCCGGGAATAGCCAAGCGTCCCGCCGCCTGCCGGATCTCCTCCAGCCACGCCTCACGAATTCCTAAAATCTCCGCCGCTTGCTGACAAGCGCCAAACAGCTCGTTAATCAAGGCCATGTCCATCGTCGTTCCGGACGATACGCTGCAAGCCTCACCGTCCCGGGTCAGAAATTTATTCTCGGGCGAAGTTGAAGGCGCCGTTGTCAATTGCCCGTCCGGTCCTTCGATCAGCCAATCCAGCGCGAACAACGCCGCCCCCTGCATCAACGGGAAAGCCGTAGTACGTAAATAGTCTTCATCCGGCTGAAACTGATAATGCTCCCACAGATGACGGCAGAGCCAAATCCCGCCCATCGGCCAGAAAGCCCAGCTCGAGTCGCCGTCCGAAGGACCGGAAGACCGCCAGAGATCCACATTATGGTGCGTCGTCCAGCCTTGAGCTCCATATTGGATCAGGGCCGTCCTCGCTCCGGTCACGCTGAGATCCTGAATCAGGTCCAGCAACGGCTCGTGGCATTCGCTCAAATTGGCGGTTTCCGCAAGCCAATAATTCATTTCCGTATTAATATTGGTCGTATAATTGCTGTTCCATGGGGGCTGCACATGGGGATTCCAAATGCCCTGCAAATTGGCCGCCTGCGTGCCCGGTCTTGAACTGCCCATCAGCAGGTAACGCCCATATTGAAAATAAAGCGCCTCCAGCTGCGGGTCCCTGCCGCCTTCGCGATAACGGGCAAGCCGCTCATCCGTGGGCAGCCGCTCCGCTTCCGGGTGCGAGCCCAGCTCCAGCGTTACCCGGCGGAACAACCGGCGGTGGTCTTCCAGATGACGCTGCAGCAGCACATCCTCTCTCAGCTCCGCTGCACTTCGCAGTGTTTCGGCATTCCGCAGCGTCCATTCCGGATTCTCGCCGGGCGCACGGTCAAACCCGGCAAAGCTGGTTTCGGCAGCAAGCAGCAGCGTCACTTTCGAGGCTCCGGCGACATAAAGAGTTCCATCCCCGGTCACCTCGGCCGTCCCTGCGTCCAGAACGGCCTGCACCCGGACCTCAAAAGATATGCCTACTCCCTCTTCGTACAGCACCGATTGAGGATGGTTCCCGAAATAGTTATCGGCTATATGGCTGGGGGCCTTGCCGGTCATCAGCAAGTGACCTCCAGCCCCCTTCCGGCAGCTATACATTAACGGTGAATCAAGCAGCACACTTAGATCAAATGGCTGCCCGTCTCCTGTCTCCAACCGCACAATCATTACTTGATCTACCGCGCTGACAAACGCTTCACGGGTGTAACATCTTCCGTTCAACTCATACACCGTTCTGGCGATTCCGCTGTCCAGATCCAGTTCCCTGGAATAAACTGCACCAGGCTGAATTTCGCCGGCAGCCTCCGGATGCTCCAGATGCAAATGGCCAACCGGCAGATAGGATTCCGTACGCCCGCCCAGCATGTGGCGGTTCATCAGCTCTTCCGCCTGTTTATATTCCCCGGAGAAAATCAGCTCCCGCGCCTGCTTTAAATAGCGGATCGCTTCATAATTCGCTTGATCCCGCGGGAATCCCGACCAGAGCGTATCTTCGTTCAGCGCAATCTTTTCTTGGGCCGTCCCTCCGTATACCATCCCGCCGATCCGTCCGTTGCCGACAGGCAGCGCTTCTTCCCAGCAGGAAGCGGGCCGGTTATAATAAAGCTTCCATTCCTGATTGTGTGCCATAGGAATTGTCTCACTCCTATCCTCTTTTAGCTGCAGTAAAAGCCCGAACCAGAGGAACGGGCCTTTACTGAGCGTTTTTAATTTGATGAATCTTTAACCTTTAAACTTTAAACTTTAGATATACCAGTGCCGATTATTGAACGTCTTTACCGGTAAAGAGAGAAACTCTCGCTTTCACAAGCTCGGTATATTCCGCTTCCATCTGCTCGGCGCCGGCTTTATTCAGATCGGCGATAAAGCTATCGTAAACTTTGTCAAAGTCAGCCGGCTTAGCCAATACCGCTTCCGGAATCCGTTTACGGATGATATCCTGCGTTTTCTGGTAAATCACCTGATAGTCGCCATCCGTAGGCACCGGCATATTGTAAAGGGCGCCCCACTCTTTGACAGGCAGATCTTTTTCACTTGGGAACAGATCTTTCCAGGTTGTTGCGTTATAAGCTTTCAAAGCTGCTTTCTCCGGCTCGGAGTAGCTGGCTACGATTTGCTCTGGGAAGTTCGTCGTGTAGTAGTTGCCCGTAGAATCCTTCACTCCGTCGCCAAAGTTAGGACCAAATATCCGGTACAAGCCGATGCCGGATTCTTTCGCAAAGTTGTTGGCATCGTTGACTTTTCTGTCCTGAATATCCTGAGGAATTACGCGTTGACCGTTTGCATCCACCGTGTAATGTTTACCTTCAATGCCCCAGTTTCTGAGTACCTGGCCTTCATCGGAAGCAAGCCAATCCATGAATTTGATGGCGCGCACAGGGTCTTTGCAAGCCGTTGTGATGCTGATGCCGTAACCGTCAAGACCTGCGGATTGCAGTTCATGATCTTGTGTCGATCCGTCCAATTGAACCGGGAAATGCGCGTAAGTGTAATCGTTTTTGCCTGCTGTTTTCAAAGCATTTTCGGCATTTTGGTATTCCCATTCCTGAGAAATCAAGCCGAGTACACGGCCGCTGGAGATTTTGGCCTGATACTGGTCGTCTTTCTGTACAAACGTGTCTTTGTCCAGCAGTCCTTCGTTGTACATTTTGTTCAGCCAGCGGAAATATTCTTTCTCTTCCGGACGTTTGTAGTGAAGCATAGCTTCATAGGTTTCCGGGTTCACGTAATATTCGCCGTCATCCGGAGCGCCTGTGGCGATAAACGCCGGGTTCGTTACGGTAATCATGATTTTCCAGTCGTCAGCGTTCAGCGTCAAAGGAATCGTAGGTTGACCGTCTGTAGTCGGGTGTTTAGCCACATAGTCCTTCAGCACTTTCTCGTAATCGTCCAGCGTTTTGATTTCCGGATAACCGAGCTCCTCCAGAACACGAAGCTGCACTTCGAAACCGCCGGTCGCATCAAAATATTCGTTGTCGACACCTACGTTAGTTGGAATGGAATAGATCGCTTCATCGTCATTGCTGTATTTCATACGGTTCATGCTGTCCTTCATCATCTCTTTGATGTGCGGCGCATATTTGTCGATCAAATCCGTCAGGTCAATCACCGCACCGGCATCAACGAGCTTGCCCAGCTCGCCTTTAGCAAAAATCAAATCCGGATATTGGCCGCTGGCCGCCATCAGGGCGATTTTACTTTGGCCGCCGCCGCTGCCCACATCGTATTCAGCATTAATCGTTACGCCTGTTTTGGCCGTAATTTCTTTCCCTACATCATCCTGCATGTTGTTCCAGTTCGGGCTGGTATCTGCACCAAAGAAACTGAAAGAAACCGGTGAGGTATCATCTGCGGAATTGGATGCGCTGCCTCCATTTGAAGAAGCATTGCCTGCATTGCTGTTATTTCCGCCTCCGCAGCCACTCAGCAAAAGTACGCCAGCCAGCGTCAGAACGGCAAGTGATTTTGAATTTCTCCACTTCATTCTACTTTCCCCCTAGAAAAATTGTACGAAGCTTGTCATTCCTTGTCACACCTTGTCATACCATGAAGCTTATATTGTACATCAGGCTGATGCCTGGACATACCTTTGTTTATACTCTGATTTCCTTCGCCACAGCCAATCCTTGCCTAGTTATCCATGCCTTAGCGGATTAAGCCTTCACCGCACCCAGCGTCATCCCGCCTACGAAGTACTTTTGCAGGAACGGATAAACAATCAGAATGGGAAGGGTAACGACGATGGTGATGGCCATTTTAATCGATTCAGGTGAAACGTTAGCCATCTGGTTCGCCAGATCGTTGGCATTGGTCATCGCGCTGCCTTGATTCGTGCTGTCCAATATTTTCATCAGCTCGTATTGCAGCGTGGTCAAGCTAGGTTTGTTGCCGTTATAGAGATAAGTATCAAACCAGGAGTTCCATTGGCCCACCGCCAGGAACAAAGCGATCGTGGCCAGCACCGGCTTGCACAGCGGCAGAATGATTTTGTAGTAGATCACAAAATCATTAGCGCCGTCCAGTTTGGCCGATTCCTGCAGGGCATAAGGCAGGCCGTCGATGAAAGAGCGGATCACGAAGACGTTAAATGCGCTGACCATGCCGGGCAGGACATAGATGCCGAAGGTGCCGAGCAGGTGCAGGTCGCGCATCAGGATGTAGACCGGAACCATGCCGCCGGAGAAATACATCGTCATCGCCAGGAAGACCGATACGAAGCGGCGGCTCCGGAAATCCGGCCGGCTCAGCGTATAAGCCAGCATGGAAGAGCTGATCAGCCCGAGCAGGGTGCCGATGACCGTCCGCAGGATTGAAATTTTAAAACCTTGAACCAGTGAGGTATAACCAAAAATCGTTTTATAATTTTCCAGCGTAAATTCTCTAGGCCAGATGTAGATTCCGCCCCGGACCGTGTCGGTCGAATCGTTCAGCGAGATCGCCAGCACGTTCAGGAACGGATACAGCGTGACCACAAGCACCAGGCCGAGAAGGATGTAGTTGATCACGTCAAACGTCCGCTCGCCTTTGGTTGCATTAAATGCCTTACTGCTGCTTGCCATACTGCCCACCTCCTACATGATGCTTTCTTTCGCGAATTTTTTGAACAGACCGTTGACGCTAAAGAGCAGGATAATGCTGATAACTGAGTTGAACATGCTGATCGCCGTACCATAAGAGAAGTGGGCGATTTTAATTCCGTAATTCAGGGCGTACAGGTCGAGCACCTGCGAATAATCCGTTACGAGACTGTTGCCGAGGAGCATTTGCTTCTCGAAGCCGATGCTGAGCAGATGCCCGATCGACATAATGAAGAGAACCATTATGGTAGAGCGGATGCCCGGGATCGTAATGTTCCAGATTTGCCGGAAACGTCCGGCCCCGTCCACACGGGCGGCTTCGTAAAGCTCTTTATCGATGCCGGTAATAGCGGCCAAATAAATGATGGCGTTCCAGCCGGTTTCCTTCCAAATATCGGAAGCGGTTACAATCCCCCAGAACCAAGTCCCTTTAGCCATGAATTGAATCGGCTCATCAATAATATGGAGCCAGACCAAAAGCTGGTTGATGATGCCGTCCATCGACAGCAGATTCGAGATAATGCCGGCTACGACTACCCAGGATACAAAGTGAGGCAGATAGGAAACGGTTTGCGTCACCCGTTTGAACGCCATACCACGAAGTTCATTAAGCAAAATCGCAAACACAATCGGGACAATAAATCCGAAGATCAGTCCCAGCACACTCATCGCAAGCGTGTTTCGCAGCACCAGATAAAACTGATCGTCGTGAAACAATCTTGTGAAGTTATCGAAACCCACCCATTTCTGTTCGCTGAAGGATTTGGCCGGCTTGTAGTTTTGAAAAGCCATCGTCCAGCCCCAGAGCGGCAGGTAGTTAAAGACAAACAACCAGATCACAAAAGGTAAGGACATAAGATACAAATACTTCTGCTGAATCAGGGTCCGCCAAATCCCTTTTGGTCTCTTGGGCGGCAGCCCGGCCCGGCTTTCATTTACAGGCAAATTCGAATGCTTTCGGAACCCTTTCCACCTTGATTTCTTGTTCTGTTCACGTTCCGTAGGCACAGAGGATACGCTTTCGTTCGTGGATGCCGAGTTGGCTGTTAGCGTTTCCATTGCATTACTCCCCCTCTCTGCTATGCCTTCATTCTAGCTTGTAAGGGCTTTCAGAAATACCCGACAGATTGGAGAAAAAACCATATAAAAATTAGAGATCGACCCAAAAAATCAGACATCAGAGTCCGAAAAAAAGAAGAGTTTCTCGATCCCCTAGACTAAAAAGAGAGGGATCGAAAAACTCATTCGTGTTCCTTGCCCATATTTACTATCGATGACCAGCCCGCTGCCTTCGCCGTAGGACAAAGTGAGACGCTGATGCACGTTCCGGAGGCCAATCCGGTTGTTCTCTTCTTCCGGCCCGGATATAAACTCCCGCACTTCCTGCAGCCGCTCCGGCGTCATGCCGCTGCCGTTATCCTCAACGCTTACGCGAAGCTCTTTATCCTGAATCGTCAGATTGACGACAACTTTGACCGTCCCGTCCTTGTTCTCCAGCCCGTGCACAACAGCATTCTCCACAAGCGGCTGGACGATCAGGGCCGGCACACGCAGCCTTGCCGTTTCCGGAGCTACATTTAATTCGTATTCCAGCCGGTCTTCATAACGAAATCTTTGAATCTCCAGATACGAGGAAACCATTTCCATTTCGTTCTGGAGCGTCGTTTTCTCCCGGCCGATTTCAAGATTCTTGCGCATCAGCTTGCCGAGCAGCCGCACGATGTTGGCCAGTTCTTTTTCTCCCTTCAAGTAGGCGTTCATCCGGATCGACTCCAGCGCGTTAAACAGGAAATGCGGATTGATTTGGCTGGCCATCATCTTCAGCTTGATTTCCCGCTGCGCGATCTCAAGCTGGTTATTCTGTTCGGTTGTCTCTACGACCTGATTCATCAGCCTGCTGATGCTCTCCACCATATAGTTGAACTGCCTGGAGAGCTGACCGATTTCATCGCTGCCGTCGATTCGGGAGACTACGTTCAGATTCCCCATCGCCAATTTATTAAATCGTCTGCTGAGCAGCAGAAGCCGTTTCGTCGTCAAAATGGATACAGTATATACAAAACACAAGGCGACCAGCAGCACCAGCGCAATAATCAGAAGCCCTATCAAAGCAACCCTATTGGCGCCTTTCACAATGCTCTGGGTTTCGAACAAGGAAATCACCTTTAACCCGTTTACGCTGGAGTCCGGATAAATTGAATTAACAACCACGTAAGAATCCCGGTGATTAATTTCTTGCCGGTAAGTCCCTTTGGCGAGGCTGTTCAGCTCACTGCTGAAACCGATATCCTCCAGCTTTTTGCCGACCATGCCGGCATTTTTGGCGGCGGCCACATATCCCTGCTCGTCCACGATCACCGTTTCAAAAGGCTCCTGGATCAGCATCCGGTTTAACTCGGATTGGTTGACCTCGACCACCAGCACACCGAACGTGTGATATTCCGGAAAAGGCACCTGCCTGACCAGGGACAACCGGTTGACGGGCGCGTCCTGCTCCCCTTTCACGTAAAGCCAGTTGACCGCTTTGGTTGCCATGGCTTTCTTATACCAATACGACTCCTTGGCGGCCGCCGTTAAAGGGATAATCTCCAGATTATTAACCAGGGTGGGGTTGTCGAAATAAATCTGGATGCCGGAAAGTTCACGGTATTGATTCTTGAAATCCCTGAAAGCGCTGAAGTTCCGGTAAGCAATGGTCAGCTGCAGGTCGCTTTCATAATTCGTATTCACGATCTGTTTCATCTCTTTATCAAAAAACAGAAGATCCGAAACGTTAAGCGGCACCTTAAACATCGTCTCCAGCTGCATTGTAATTTTCTCTACGTTATTTGTAGCCTGCTCAACAGCCCGATCAAGTGTCTGCTGCCTGAAATAATAGGTTACGACGCTGCCTACGATCAGGATCGGAATCATGACAATCAGCACGTAGGAAACGAGCAGCTTGTGCTTTAGCTTCAGGTTGTTGGTTTTCTGCAGCAGCTTATCTAACAATCTCCATGCCCCCCGCTTTCTTAGAAGCGCTTACATCACTCTTTGTCTATCATCATACCATAATTAACTGAAGCCCTTGTAGAAAGGGTAAAAGAAAGAGAACAAGAAAGAGCCCCGGCCCCGTTCTCTCGAACGGAAACAGCCAGGGACTTTTCTCGGTATCGATTATTTGAGCGTAATGATCACCGTTGTTTGACCGTCAAACGCACCGGCCTGCACTTTGCCGTCCGTCAGCTCTCCGCCTTGAACGGAAGCCACTTCGCCCAGGCCGTGTACTGAAACGGCAAAAGGTTTGCCAGCCCCTTCAGCCTTCAGCGTCAAGGTTTGACCCGCACGTTCAGCCGTTACGGTCAATTCGGCTTCGCCCTTCAGGTTAGGAACGATCCGGCTGGCTGAAGTGCCGTCCTCCAGGCCGTAGACCGCCAACTCCACACCATCCGCATAATCATAATCCGGGCGGGTATCATTAGATCCCAGCGCCAGAATCGTATTCTCGCGAACGAACAAAGGCAGATTGAGGAAGTCATAGGTTTCTTTATACCACTTGCCGCCTTCCGCCGTTTCGCCCGTCAGGAGGTGCGTCCAGCGGCCTTCCGGCAGATAGTAAGTGACATGGCCAGCTTCGCTGAACACCGGAGCTACCAGCAGGGCGTCGCCCAGCATATATTGGCGGTCGAGAGAATCGGCCGTCGGGTCTTCAGGGAATTCGAGCAGCATCGGTCTCATTACAGGCACGCCCCGCTTGGAAGCTTCTACCGCTTTGCCGAACAGATAAGGCATCAATTTGGCTTTCAGTTTGGTGAACTTGCGAGCCACTTCTACGGATTCTTCGTCATAAGCCCATGGCACCCGGTACGAGGTGCTGCCGTGCAGCCGGCTGTGGCTGGACAGCAGGCCAAATTGCAGCCAGCGTTTGAACACGTGAGCCGGCGCCGTGTTTTCAAAACCGCCAATGTCATGGCTCCAGAAGCCGAAGCCCCCAAGTCCCAGAGACAATCCGCCGCGCAGGCTTTCCGCCATCGACTCGTAGTCGGCGTAGCAGTCGCCGCCCCAGTGAACCGGGAATTTCTGACCGCCGGTAGTAGCTGAACGGGCAAACACGGCCGCTTCCCCTTCGCCGAGCTTCTCTTTCAACGTGTCAAAAACTACTTTGTTATAGAGATAAGTATAGTAGTTGTGCATTTTTTCCGGATCGGAGCCGTCATGGTATTCTACGTCTACCGGAATCCGCTCGCCGAAATCCGTTTTGAAGCTGTCTACGCCCATGTCGACCAGCTCTCTCAAATACCCGGCGAACCACTCACAGGCCGCCGGATTCGTGAAGTCAACCAGCGCCATGCCAGGCTGCCACAGGTTCACCTGCCAGACGTCGCCGTTTGGCTTCTTCATCAAATAACCGCGTTCTTTGCCTTCCGCAAACAGACGTGATTTCTGGGCGATGTAAGGGTTGATCCAGACGCAGATCTTCAGGCCTTTGGCTTTGAGGCGCTGCAGCATACCTACCGGATCGGGGAATACACGTTCATCCCATTTGAAGTCTGTCCAGTGGAATTCCCGCATCCAGAAGCAGTCGAAGTGGAATACATGCAGCGGCAAATCGCGTTCAGCCATTCCGTCCACAAAAGAATTCACTGTGGCCTCGTCATAATTGGTAGTAAAGGAAGTCGACAGCCACAAACCAAACGTCCACGCCGGCGGCAGAGCCGGTTTGCCGGTCAGGTCCGTATATTTGTCCAGCACACCTTTCGGGTCAGGACCGTCGATCACATAATATTCAAGCGATTGTCCAGGAACGCTGAACTGCACTTTTTTCACTTTCTCGGAAGCGACCTCGAAGGATACGCCGCCGGGGTTATTGACGAATACGCCGTACCCTTTGTTGGTAACGTAGAAGGGAATATTTTTATAGGCCTGCTCGGAGCTGGTGCCGCCGTCTTTGTTCCAAATGTCCACAACCTGCCCGTTCTTCTGGAAGGCCGTGAACCGTTCGCCGAGGCCGTAAACATATTCGCCTACCGCCAAATCCAGCTCCTCGCGCATATACACGCTGCCTTCGCTGTCCACTACATGGGCGCCGGCTTTATAACCGCTGGCTGTAATCCGTTCGCCGCCTCTATAGAAAGCAAAAGAGAAATGTGAGCCCTTGCTGATCCTTACGCTTAGATTGCCGCTGGTCAAAACAGCTTCTTCCTCCGTCTCGGTGATCACGGCATGGCTGTCGTCCGCCGCACTAAGTTCAAAATGCGGCCCCGTATTACGAACACCGTCAAAATGAACCCACTTCACGCCGATAACACCCGGAGCCGGAGCGTGGAATTGGGCTGTAAGCAGCACGCCGTTAATCGTATCTGCACGGCCAGTCAGCGGCACTGCCGAGACATAAGCATTCAAAGTGCGGCCTTCCTGCTCCACTTCGTGAAGCTGTACTGCCGGAATAATCGTAAAGCCTTCGCGAATCAACCAGTTGCCGTCCGTAAATTTCATTCTGATCACACTGCCTTTTCTTTTACTTTTACATTCTCTGATGTAAGCGCTATACTTGCATTATAATGATCTTCATTTCGGAAAACTAACATAATTTAATGAGTTTATAACACAATATTGACGAGGTGATTCGATTGGAGCAAGCCATGAAGCAAATGCTCAAGGAAAGCCGCGTGCACAGCGAACATTTACGACCGTTCGGCGCTTATTCGCTGGCATACGGGCCGGGGGAACACGTGGTGGATTGCCACTGGCATGATGAATCGGAATTTTTCTACGTCCTGGAGGGCAGTGTCATGTTTCAGGTGGATGAAGAGCTATTCCCTGTACATGCGGGTGAGGCCGTCTTCATTGACGGCGGGGATATTCATGCAGGTCACGCATACGGCGATGAAGGCTGCCGTTTCTTTGCCCTTGTCTTCGGTACGCAGCTGCTGAGCAGCGCCAATTACGATGCTATTCAAAACTCGCTCGTTCTGCCGTTTCAGGAACGAAAGGCCTCATTTCCGAGGCTGATAAGCCGCACAACCGCAGCAGAATCCTGTCTGCTGGATCATCTGGATGCCGTGTTAAAGCTTTGTGAGCAGCAAAGACACGGTTATGAAGCAGGCGTAAAGGGGCATCTGCTTCTCATGCTGCATGAAATAGCCTCTGAAGGCATTGCCTGCGACCGCAGCGTCAGCAATTCCAGTGCTTTGACACGAATGGAACGGCTGAAGAAGGTGCTGTTTTATATTCAACAGGAATATGACAAGCCTATCCGCCTCAAAGAATTGGCAGGGCTGATTCCAATGAGCGAAGGCCAGTTTTGCCGTTTCTTCAAATCGATGACCGGGCAAACTCCGGTAGACTATATCAACAGCTACCGCATTCGCCTGGCAGCGGGCCTGCTGACCCAATCAGAACGCAAAATTTCGGATATTGCGCTTGAGGTGGGGTTTGACAATATCAGCTACTTCATCCGCGTGTTCCGCAAAATGATGAAATGTTCCCCGTCCGCGTTCCGGCGCGGTGAAATCGGGGATATATAAATAGGAGATATATAATGAGGCAGATGCTGATGAAATGGACTTGCAACCTTTTCATTGGAATTGCCGTCATAAGGGTAACTTAAAGCTAACCAATAATAACCAAGAGGTGAACTGTACTAATGAGAAAATCTGTCCGCACATTCCTGCTTACCCTTCTGCTTCTAAGCACGGCCGCCATGCCGGCATGGGCCTTCTCGGATACGCAGTCCGATGTTAATGCCGATAAGATCGAAGCCCTTCAGAAGAATCACGTGCTGAGCGGTCAACCTGACGGCACATTTAATCCTCAAGGCGTCATGACTTACGCTGCTGGCGTCTCCGCGATTGTAAACGGCTTTCAATTAACGGTTCCGGAAGGCAAAATCCCTGCTCCTGTCAGCAGCCTGTCCAGCAAGCTGAAGGCGGAGGCCTGGTATTCCAACGCTTTCACTATTGCCGCAGCGAACGGCCTTACGATTCCGAAAGAGGTCGATCCAAACGCTCCCATGACACGGGAAGTTCTCGTTAACCTGCTGTCCCAAGCTATCAATACCACGGGAAACTACCCGACTATACTGTTGTACACGCATATTAACGATGAAGAGTCTCTGAATCCTGCTTACGCAAGCAGTGTCCAGCATTTACTCAATATCGGTTTTAAACTGCTGGACAAGGATAACAACTTCCTGCCCAAACAGACGGTGACCCGCAGTACCGCGGCAGGCCGGCTGTATGACAGCCTTCAGTATGTGAAGAAAATGCAGGAACAAGAAGACGGCGGCCTTGCGCCGGGCATGTCCCATCCGCTGATTCCCGCTGTTCCGGTCAATGATCCATTGACGGACTACAGCCTAAGTGTCAGCAAAATCAATGATCAAGTGAACGAAGTGACGATCACTGCCAATGCGCCAACACCGGGTTATTCTCTGAGCATATCTTCAATCGTGTTCAAAGACGGGCAGGCTCTCCTATATACGACGGTTGGAAAACCGGATCCCGCTATGATCGTGCCCCAGGTCATCACGGAAACCTCCGCAAGCGCCTATATTCCTGCCGATTACAAACCCGTATTGGCGAACGGCGGAGGCGAATCACCGGCCAGTTGATCAGGCAGGCGGCCTGTACAAGGCGGAGCAGCTTGACCACAAATAAATCTTCGGCTTCTATAGTTCATTGAAGCAAAAAGGCGTTCCGGAGGACTATTCCGGAACGCCTTTTTAGTAACTTATTTTGCTTTAAAGGGGCATTAAATGCAGCGGCAAACATCCACATTCCCATGTCTGACCCAACAATGAACCGGGCGGAGCTATTGCTGAGCTTTAGCCTGCGCAGCCTGCAGCTGCTGGTTAACATCCCCGCCCCCGATCATGATCGCCTCCCACATGTCTCCAATCGCCTGGGACAGCTTGCCGGATTGCGGAATGACCCGGTTAAAGTCCAGATTACCGGACGCCAGCACGGCATTGACCGCAGCAGCCCGATAATACGCCGGATCGTTGCTTGGCTTGGCAGCCAGAAACTGCTTATACGCCGGTTCATCCAGCATGGCTTGGCTGACAGGCAGATTCCCCGTGGCTGTAAGCCATTCCACATTTGGCTTGGCCTCCGTCAAGAAAGAGATGAGCAGCCACGCGGCAACCCGCTCTTCTTCAGTGGCATTCGCGAAGATGACATAGTCTTCTCCCTTAGAGAAGCTGACCGGATGGTCAGGGTCTTTTTGGGGTACGGGTGCCACGCCTACTTCAAAGCTTTTTTGACCGGCTTCGGGTTTAGGTACGGCATACTGCGCGCCTGCGGCAGCCCCGATAAACATATAGGTCTCTTCATTTACAAAAGCGTTGCTGCTGTACTTTTTACCCGCCGTGCTGGGCAGCAGCTCGGGCATCGTGAAATAACCCTTGTCCATATTTTCCTTATAAAAGGTAAGAGAATCCCGGCTGGCGTCATTGTCAATATCAATCGTTCCATCCTCTTTGATGTATGGACTCCCCCATTGTCTGGACAGCAGATTAAACGGGGCGTCGCCGTACGCGTTGTCGAAGCTGAAACCCGGTTTGCCCGTTTCCTCCTTGATGGTTTTGGCATCGGCTACTACTTCATCCCATGTTTTGGGCGCCTGCCAGCCTTTGCCGTCAAAATAGGTTTTATTATAAATCAGTACGTCCGACGTCTTTTTGTTGGTTGGAAAACCGAACATCGTGCCTTCCGGACCCAAACTTTTTACTTCGTCCAAATAATATGAAAAGAGTCCATCGCTGCTGCTTGCCAGTCCAATTTCCTTATTCTGATAGTACGGCATCAGATCAACAATGGCATCGCTTTTGATATATTCGGGAAAGGTTGCGGCATCGATATTGGACAAGGTTGGCGTTGACTTGGAAACGATGTTTTGGGTCAGCTTGTCCGTCAGTTCGCCGACGGCTCCCTGGTTGGAGAATTCCACCTTGATATTCGGATATTTGGTTTGAAAAGCGCCGACCATTTTCTGAAGCACAGGAAAATTCGACGTGCCGGTTCCCGTCCAGAACGAAACGCTCACCGTTTTCTTATCGGTCAGGACGCTTTGAACGGCTGCTTCCAAGGCACCTTGATCCTGCGAAGAAACTGCTCCGTTTCCAGCCTGCGCAGATTGGCCGCCGGAATTTCCGGTTTCGGCAATTCGTTTGCCGCAAGCAGTGAGCGGAAGCAATAACAGAACAATTAAAATGGACAACAAGATTTTCTTCATTTATATTACCTCTCCCTTAGCAATTGGATTATTAAGAGGGTGGGGGCATCGAGCCTCACCGAATTTAGGCTCTAAGAATTAATAACGCATTAACCCTTGATTCCCCCACGGGCCATCCCCGTGAAAATTTGTTTTCTTAAGAAGAGAAACATAATCACCAAAGGCAGCGTTACCAGCACTGCCGCAGACATCTGTAATTCATAGGCTACCGTTCCTACGCTATTGGTAAAAGCATTCTGCAAACCGTTGGAAACGAGTCTCAAGCTGTCCTTCGTCGTAACCAAATTCGGCCATGCGTAGGTCTGCCAGATCAAGATCATGGACAGGATCAGGGACGTTGCCACAGCCGAACCGGATAGTGGCAGCACAACACTCCGCAAGTAACGGAAGTTGGTTAATCCATCTACTTTGGAAGCCTGATACAACTCATCCGGAACCTGCAGGAACGTTTGCCGAAGCAGATAAATATTGAAGGGATTCACCCAATAAGGCACGACCAGGGCCTGCCAGGTATTCATCCATCCCCAGTGCGCAATCGTCTGAAAATTGGTGATGATCAGCATTTCCTGCGGAATCATCATTGTCGCAAGCACAAGGAAAAATAACGCATGTTTCCCTCGAAAACGAAGCCGGGCAAACGCAAAGGCCGACAGAACCGAAACAGCCGTGCTGACGGTTACCGTAGCCATTCCGGCAATCAAGTTGTTAAGCAGATAAGTAAGCAAAGGGGCCTGAACCAGGGCATCCATGTAATTACGCAGACGAAAATGCGCCGGGAATAACGTCGGAGGCGACAGATTGACCTCTGCCGACGATTTCAGGGACGTACTGATCATCCAATAAAACGGAACCAGCACCAGCACGGCGGAAAGGATCAAAAACAGGTAAAGCAGCGCCTGACCAAACCTTGATGTAGTCCTCACTGGTAGAATACCTTCCCTTTCGTCCATTTTAATTGCAGATATACAACGATCATGACCATCACCATTAAAATTACAGAGGCGGCACTGGCGCTGCTTACAGCCCCCGGCGTCAAATAATCCCCCAAAGCATCCATAATATACCCGACCAGCGTAATCATCATTTTGGAGTTGTCCCCCGGCGGCCCGTAGGAACCGCCAAACAAAGCAATCACGCTGGCATATGAGCGGAAGGCAAAAATAACGGACGTAACGAAAACGAAAATGGTGGTAGGCGACAGCAGCGGCAGCGTGATTTTGCGGACAACGGTCCATCTGCTCACGCCGTCCAGGCTGGCCGCCTCGTAATACGAGCGGTCGATGTTTTGAAGTCCGCTGAGAAACAACAGGATATGGAGGGACAATCCATCCCATACGCTGTAGACGAATAAGACGAACAGGCTGCGCATATAAGCTTCATTGTACCGATGCTGCGAGCCTAAAATCCCTTCCCCGCTGATCCAGGCGACCGGCTTCATCCCAAACCATCCAAGGATGGAATTCATAAGCCCAAAATGCGTGTCGAAAATATAAGCAAAAACCATGCCTGCAGCAATCACGTTCGTGACCTGAGGAAGATAAAAGATCGTCAGGAATCCTCCTCTGAGCCGTCTGATTGAATTCAGGGCAAGCGCCAAAGCAAGAGAAACAAGCATCGAGCAAGGGACGCAGACGAAAGCGATAAACAGCGTATTGATGAGCGCTTTACCGAATGTCGGATCATTTGCGACATCCACATATTGCTTGATGCCATAACCCGTATAATCCCCCGTAAGAAACCGGTAGCCCAGCTTGAAAGAGGTAATGAACGTATGCAGAACGGGATAAACCGTGAAGACTCCAAGCAGCAGCAATGCCGGAAGCAGATAGACATAAGCCGAATGGTCGTAACGCGATTTAGAGGAACTTCGCTTCTGTTTGAACATAGCCGAAATTGATCTCCTTTTTGTTTTTGACTAGGATGGATTCCGGAAGTTCGGCGGACATTCCACCCTGTTCCCGAATGGTTTGAATGGTGCGGTCACGTAAAAAAATACCTGTGTATCGTCGTTCAATGCCCGACGAGAAATCATAACCCATCTCGTTAGAATCCAGGAATTCATCGACGGCGATTTCATAATAACGGTCCGGCTCCAGCGGCTGGCCATTCTCCAGCAGGATGGATTCGATTCGTGCACCAAACGGTTTGTCATAATCGGCTGCGACCTTAAGCCCGCTAATCGCAATAGGCGAAGCCCGCTCAATGCTCAGCGTGCTGATGCCGTTTTCGATATTTCGGATCAAGTCCTCGCCTCGGAGCTTCATCGTGACGATCTCGTCGTTGAAATAAAACAGCTTGCGGAGCTCGTACATCGTCACTTCGCCTGCCGTAAGCCCCGGACCCATGCGGCCTGAATAAATAAGTGCGATAGGACAGCCCGTTTGTTCTCGCATGATGTCGGTCACGAGTCTCGTCAGCGGCGTTCCTTCCATGTCTACCTCTGCTGTGATCGGAGACTTGTGCACAATCTCCTGCTCCAGCCGCCCGATTACGGCACCAAGCGTACGCGCCGTACGTCTTTTGTATTCTTCCAGTTCCCCCTGCATTACAGGGTCCGGAGTCATTTCGCCAGCTGTCCCGCTGGCATCCAAATAATCAGGGATGACCTTGCGGACCCGATTATCGCAAGAAAATTCAATTGCCAGCCTGGCAAACCCTCGGCCATGGCTGCCTCCTTGAACAACGGGAACGCCATAAACCTCCGCGCTTATGAACTGATGCCAGTGGGCGGTAAATACCCCCGCCAGCTCGGGAACCTGCCGGCAAAGCTCCAAGACCTCTTCGCCAACAAGCCCGGAATGATCCGCCGTATACCGAAAACCGAAATGCGTCAATGCTATGATCGCATCCGGTTTACCCAGCGGGTCAGCCCCTTTGTTTAAGTAATCCACCCATTTCCGTGCTTCACGAGCCCCGTCCGCAATTTCCAGAATACGTACATCCTGCTCGTATCCATGGCGGTCCAGCCTCTCCCGGGTAGACAAACCCAGTAGTGCAATCTTGGTGCCGGCTTCCTCCACCATGACATAAGGCCTGAAGCCCGAAGCAATCTCGCCGGTCCTGCTGTCCAGGACATTCGCGGCAACAAATGTGAAGGCTCCTTGCGCCGACCAGTTTCCAAGCGCCTTCAGCCCGTATTCGAATTCATGGTTGCCCACGGCCGAAACCTTTGTTCCCAGCCTTTTCATCAGATAGGCAACCGGCTCGCCCGACAGTTCTTCCGACATAGGGTCGCCTTTGAAGTTATCTCCTCCGAAGACAACGATTGTGTGGGGATTGTCCAGCTTCTGACGCTCAACAAGGGTACACAGCTTGGCAGAGCCGAGTGCATGGCCGGTTTCGAAAAGTTCAGCGTGAAAATCGTTGATTCCGATAATCGATACGGTCTTGGTCACCATGTTGTCTCCGTCACTCCCTTAGTTTGAAATCTCTCAGCTTGCGAAACCGCTTGCCCTCCTGTGTATGCTCCACTTCATACAAATGGAACCCGCACACTTTGAAGGACAAGGGCGAGATCGTGCAGGAAGGGAACGCATCCGGAATGTCGGAGCGGCAGTGAAAAGCAAGAGAAATGTGAGGGTTGAACAAGAAACTCGCCGTTCCGATACCCATATCGGATAACCTGCGATCAACTTCCAGCTGCAAAGCTTGCAGGCGAGGTTCCTCTTGTACATTGCTCCATACTACGTTCCGTTCCGAATGCTCGAACAACCCCAGTTCGTGAAGGGTCAAGTTGAACCCCTCGCATTCGATCTGCTCCATTCTTTCGACAATCGTCCTGACATCCGGTGATTCACCGATGTAACGCAAGGTGAGGTGGAAATTTATGGAAGGTTCATATGCACCCTTGGGGTCAAACAAACGCAGCTGATTTTGCACCCGTTCCAACTCCCTTTTAATAGCTGGCGGAGTATCTAAGCCTATAAAAAGTTCCAACGTCTATCCATCCATTTCAGTCTTTATTAAGTAGCCGGACGTCAGATGATTTTGTAATCATGCAGCGCCTCCCAGATTCCGTCCTCATCAGCGCTCCCGGTCACCAATTCCGCTACCGACTTTAATTCGTCGGTTGCGTTGCCCATCGCAATTCCATGACCGACAGCCAACAGCATATCCACATCGTTAAAGCCGTCCCCGAACGCAAACGAATGCTCTTGCGGGATTCCGGCTTCAGCCATAAGCCAGCGGATAGCCTGTGATTTGCCTGCCTGTTTCGAGATCAGGTTAACTAAATATTCATGGGACCAATTCGTTAAATAATCGTCTAAATATTCCTCCATATATCGCGCTTCCTCTTTTGTGATATAAAGATGCGCCTGATATAAAGGATAGCTGGCCTCGAACCGGGCCATTTCCTTCGGCAGCGGGGAGCTGAAATCGCTCCAGACTGCTTGCACCCGCTCGTTTACATGGTCTACAATCTCACCGTGTTCGCAGTGCCCTCCATAAGCAAAACCATGGGTTCTCGCTTTTTCCATCATCGATCCGACGGACGGCAGTTGTATAAATCGTTCAAACACTTTCCGGCCCTGGTGAAAGACAAGCTGGCCATTCAGAAAGGTTATGGTTTCGCAAGGAAGGGCCAGTTGCTCCTGAATGAAAGCTATCGACTCCGGCCCTCTTCCCGTTGCGATCACCACCCTGTGACCGAGGGACTGCAGCCTGCCGATCGCTTCGCGGGTACTCTTCGGCACGCTTTTGATCCGGTGACTATAAAGGGTGTCATCAAAATCAAAGAAAAACAGCTTGGATTGCATGGTACCTGCTCCTTTCACAATTGATGGATCATATCCGTTCTGTCCGCCCTTTGATAAAAGGGCATTACGCCAGCATACAAGAGATGGTTCAGCCGTTTATACACCTCTTCGTTAACGCCCTGTAAAATTAGTGTAAAAATTTATCGAAAAACAACTTAAACAGCATGTTATCTGCTCCTTTCCCAATAGATGGATCATGTACAGTCTGTTCCGCCTTTTGAGAAAAGGGCGATACACAAGCATACAAGAGTCTTCCGACAGTTTATACAACTCTTCGTTAACCCCTTGTAAAATAAACGTAAAAATAGGTTGTTTTCTCCACAAAAAAAGCGCAGCCCCACAAGGGAGACTGCGCCTTTAATCCTTTTATATCCAGTTTTACACCCGACTAAAACCTGTGTAGGGCAACCAAGGTAGGAATCAGAGATCTTCAGCCTATTGCTAAAGCTTTTAGACTCGGCCGCCTTCCTCCGGCTCGCCGTTTTTGCGGTAGGCGGAAGGCGACATCCCTACGTATTTGCGGAATTTGCTGTGGAAATAATCAACGTTCGTGTAGCCGACCTTCTCGGCAACTTGATAGACCTTCATCCCCTGCTGCAAATACTGCTTCGCATGCTCGATCCGGACTTTGTCGAGATAAGTGTTAAAGTATTCGCCCGTGGCGTTCTTGAACATTTTCCCCAGATACGCCGTGTTGTAATTGAACACTCCCGCCAGCGTCTCCAGCTTTAGATTATCGCCGAAATTACGATGGATGAAATCCAGCAGCGCTTTGATATCCTGTCCCTGAGACCGACTAGCCAGCGGTTCCATGACCAGATTCAGCAGTTCGATGACATGCCGGTATAACTCCTGGAGATTCCGCTGCTGGTAGACGAGGGCAATTCGGTCAGTGTAATCCTTCAGACAGCTGCCAAGAGCGGAATGGCTGGCAGACAACCTGGCAAGCAGGCTGCTGAGCAGTTCGGCAAAGTAACGTTTGACGGCCTCTTCAGAAGCTCCTGACGCTTTAAGCCAATCCCCGGCTGAATGGATCAATGGTTCAAGAGCCTCCCGGCTGCCGATGTCCATCGCATAAAAAAGCCTGCCCTCCAGATCCTCCGGCTCGGGCACCCCCATCTCTCCCGAAAGCATAGCCTCCGCATCCTCCATGCACAAGATCCCGGCCGAATCAATAAAAAATTCATGATCCAGCAGCTCCCGCGCCGCCTCATAGGAATTGGAGATTTCATGAATGGTCCGGACAAGCGGCCCTAGCGCAATCGTGGCCTGCACCCCCGTTCCCTCTAGCACGGCCGAAATTTCACCATAAAGCTGCCTGCGCATCTGCTCGCCAAGAACCGTTGATTTGAGCAGGATTCCCGTTTGAAAATGAACCGAAAAAGCCAGCCCCCGGCCGCTCGCTTCAAAATAATCATTGATCCTTTTCTCCGCTTCCTCAAGCATGCCCAGATAACTGGAGCTTCCGGTGCGCTGGTGAAAGTCAATTAACATGACCTGATACGCCTTCCCATTCAGGCCAAGGCTTTCGGCTTTAGCCTCCAAAGCGGTTTCCTCTTCATCGCCGGTGTGCGTCAGCAAGGATTGGACAAAAATATCACGGCTCCACTTCTCTGATACGTCACTCCACTGCCGCTTCTCCTCCGCCTGCTTGTGGTCCATCCGGATTTTCTCCAGATAGGAAACCATCTCCTCTTCATCGACCGGCTTCAGCAAATACCCATCTGCTCTATGTGCGATCGCCTTCTTGGCATAATCAAAATCGGCATACCCGCTCAAAATCAAAATGCGCAGTCGATCGTCGCGTTCCCTTAACGTTTGAATGAGCTGGATCCCGTCCATGCCCGGCATCCGGATGTCGGCAACCACCAGCTCCGGTTTGATCTTCTCGTATTGTTCAACAGCCTCGAGCCCGTTCGAAGCGGTTCCCGCAACGGTAAAACCACAGTCTTCCCAAGGAATAATCGCCTTTAGCCCCTCGCGGACTTTTGGCTCGTCATCGACAATCAGCACTTTCATCAAAGCTAGGTCCTCCTTCCAAGCAAATCTCCTGATGTTTTCATCAAGCCATTTCTACAGCGCTTTCATATGTACGGACAACAAATTAGATTTATATTAGCATTATACGGATATATTTCAGTAAAATCTTTTAAAATATCGCGTTTGAATAACACAATTTTAATCTTTACGGTGCAAAAGGCAAAAAAATGGCCGGTTCCAGCACCGTACGCGTATGCTTCAAGCACTTGCGTCAGGCTGCAAACCGGCACTCCAGAGGGTATGGGAGGAAATATCCATTAGAGCATTGCGTTCTTCTGAACAGATTTAACAAAGATGATTGATGAAGAAGATTAACGAAGATGATCAACAAGGATGATGGTCCAGTGCCGGAGGAAAGAGGGCGGTTCACATCCGGCAGCTTACGGACCTTACTCTGCTGTCTTTGTCTGATGATACAGGCGTATTCCCCGACAACCTCAACTTCCAATTCCTGCGGTTCACCTAAGGAGAGGAAGGTCCTGCTTGAGACGTCAGCCGCCGAATCATCTTCAATTCATTATGTCAGGAATCCTCCCGTAATAATGAATCTTTTTCTAAAAACCGCTTCGTATGTGTTTAATTATAGGAGGTTTTCTATTGAAGTCAAGAGTTTTAAGGCAAATACCAGGCGTTCACGCCCTTTTCGTGTGAATAAACCTAACATTTTAACCATTGTTTAAAACTTTACCTCCCCTTTCAAGGATTTTAGAAAAAAAGGGCATACTGGAGAAGAATTCCTTGTACTTGCCGCCCTTCAATTGTATGCTTACATGTGCTGTTATTTCTCTGCTTAGAAAGAATGGAGGTTTACGAAAGACATGAAACGAAATTGGCTGTCTGGAAGTCTCGGGTTTATTCCCGGGCAGCACAGCATTAGAAAGGAAATCGGAGCAGGGCTGATCTCTTATTTCTCTGTGGTATATATAGTGATGGTCAACGCGGCTATCCTGCACGACGCCGGCATGCCGCTGCAAGCCGCCATGGTCGGGACACTGCTCACCTCTATGGCCGGATGTCTGCTGATGGCCTTCTGGGGCAAGTCCCCGATTATCGTCGTGCCCGGCATGGGCATCAACGCTTTCTTCACTTATACGCTGGTCCATTCCATGAAGCTGAGCTGGCAGGAAGCGCTGGCCGTGACCACTACGGCAGGCCTTTTATTTGCGGGACTGGCTTTCTCTTCTTTATATAAAAAGATCAGCGACGCTATCCCTCATAACCTGCAGCATGGCATCAGCGTCGGCATCGGTCTATTCCTGACCTTTATTGGCCTGCAGAAGAGCGGGATCGTCATCGCGCATCAAACGACGTTTGTGACCATCGGCCACTTCAGCGACCCCAACGTCATCACGGCCTGCATTACGCTGCTGCTGGCGCTCGTTCTGTTCGTGCGCAAGGTCAAAGGCGATCTGCTGATCAGTATCCTGGTCGGCACGGCGCTGGCTTACGTGCTGGGAGCAACTCATCCCTCCGCGAATAAAATGGAAGGCAAACCGCTTCAGCAGTACGGCGACCTGTTTGCCCATCTGTCCTTCGGGGCCATCGGCACTTTGGCCTTCTGGATTGCCGTGTTCTTGCTGCTGCTCATTATTGTCTTTGAAAATATCGGCCTGATCGGCGCGCAGACGCGCATGATCGAACGCCCCGAGACCTTTACCGGCAGCCTGCGGGCCTTGTCGGTATCGAACATCCTGGCAGGTCTCTTCGGCAGCAGCTCTACCGTAGCCGCTGCCGAAAGCACAGCCGGTATCGCTGCGGGCGGCCGGACAGGCCTGTCACCTTTTGTGACCGCTATTTTGTTCGGCGCTACATTCTTTTTCATTCCGCTGCTGACCTACATTCCCGACAGCGCCATCGCACCGGTTCTGATCATTATCGGGAGCCTGATGGTCCAGAATATTCAGCAGATGGATTTCAAAGACTTTACGGAGGCCTTTCCGGCTTTCCTAGTCATGGTCATGATTCCGTTCACTTACAGTATCATCGATGGCATGGCCTTCGGCTTCATCGCCTACCCGGTTGCCAAACTTGCCGCCGGACGCGGGAAGGAAGTCAAAGCTGTCATGTACGTCATCACCGCTTTATTTGTAGCCAACTTCGTACTGCACGCGCTGATGTAACTCCGCTTTCCCCCCGGGCCAGATCACCCGGCAAAAACAAAAGCCCATGCTGCGAAAGCCCAAGGATTTCCTTCCCTTTCGCGCAGGGGCTTTTTCTGTTTTCTCTTGTTGTAGCTTCAATTTCGCTGTTACTTTTGCTTTAGTTCAACTATGCTTTTTTTCATTTTGCAGCGCCAGTTTTAGAGCTATGTCACCCCGGTGTTGGCGTTCGTCCTCAGCTTTGGAGGCGGCCTGTTTCCGGGACATCAGGTTAGCCGAAAGCAGCATCCCCGCGATCACAATCGCACCCCCGATACCCTGTGAGATCAGCAGAGGCTGGCCGAACAATACGGATAAGCCTGCCGTGAAGATCGGCATCAAATTCATCGTAATGCTCGCTTTGCCAGCCCCGAGCTCCTTTATGCCGCGATTCCAGAACAGGAAAGAGCCGATAGACGGAAACAATCCGAGATAAAGAATTCCCGTAATGCCAAAGGGTGTAACCCGTTCCGGATGAAGCGGCTGCATAAACAGCAAAGGAATCATTAGAAATACGCCAAGAAACGCTGTAAAGGCGACAAAGGTAATCGGCGGGAGATGCTGCGCCCGTTTGCTGACAATGGAATAAACGGCCCATAAAAACACCGCCGCCAGCAGGATGGCGTCCCCTGCATTGTAGCGGGTACCAAACACCGCCAGCAGCTGCCCTTTGGTCAAAACTATCAAAACGCCGATCAGGGACAGAGCTAAACCCGCTCCCTGCCGTAAGCCGATTTTCTCTTTCAGGAAGAGGAAAGAAAGCGTGCTCACCAGGGCCGGAGTCAAGCTGTTAATCAGGCTGCCGTTGGTGGACGAAGTATGCTGCAGGGCTGTATAAGTAAGCAGCGTATAAATCACAATGCCGGTCAGCGACATAAACAGCAGAAGGCTCCAGTTTTTCCTCCAGACCTGTATCCACGACGGTTTCTCTATCAGTTGCGCCATTGGAAGAAGCACCGAAGCGGCGATTACCCAGCGTAAAAAAGACGCCCATACCGGAGGAAAATCTGCGGTAACCGATTTGCCGAACACCATATTTCCCGCCCAGAATAAATTTGCCAATATTAAAAACAGCCATGCTTTGGTTTTCATATAAAATCCCCTATCCCTCAATGAATTTTGTCTTTATCTCTGCTCACAAAAAATGATACAATAAGCCACAACATAAATAAAATGAATATAAATTATGAGGGAGATACCAAATTTGTTATGAACAGATCACTTTTGCAGCTGATCGTCACCATTTCGGAAACCAAAAGTTTCACTGCCGCCGGTGAGAAGCTCAACATGACCCAGCCGGCAGTCAGCCGGGCGGTGACCTCTCTGGAAAAAGAACTCGGCGTCACACTGCTGATCCGCGACCGCCGCAGCGGCGTCATGCTCACCGCAGTAGGGGAACGCATTGTCCGCATTTACCGGGAAATTTTGCAGGGGTATGACAAAGTCGATCAGGAAATTGCCAGCGAAAAAGGGCTCGAAACCGGCAGCGTACGAATCGGTACCTTCCCGGTTGCAGCTTCTTATTTTATTCCCAAAATCATCAGCCGGATCAAAAGGCAGTATCCGAAGCTGGAATTTTCGATTACGGAAGGCACGATAGCTGATATTCACAGCCTGCTCGACAACCGCGAGATCGACGTCGGGCTGGTCATCGCTCCCGAGCAATCGGAATCGGAACGGCAGACGATTCCGCTCTACCGGGAGGGCATTTTTGCCGTGATGAGAGAGGATCACCCTCTGACCGCCAAAACGATCATTCGTCCGGAAGATTTGCGGCAGGAATCGATGATGATTTGCAAAGCCGGCTACGAGCCGCCGGTGATGGCCTGGTTTGAGCGGGCCGGGGAAATCCCCCGGATCAAATACGTCCTGTACAACTACAGAACGGCCCTGCAGATGGTGCTTGTAGGCGAAGGCCTGGCCGTCATGTCCGAACTGTCGCTGCTGGACCTCCCTCCGAGCCTGAAGGTACGCCGCTTGTCGCCTGAGGCCTACCGGGATATCCATCTCGCAGCCGCTCCTCCGGAAGAAAGCTCGATCGCCGTAAAGCTGTTTATCGAAACCGCGCAAAACCTGTTTCCATTCCAGCCGGAGCATGAGCCGCTGATTCAAATTTGAACTTGCGTCCTCTATATCCTTGAACACGATAAAACAACAAGAAGCCGCCCAACCGGGACGGCTTCCTGTCTTATTTCAATTATAGTCTTGTATCTCTGAAATATAGGCCTGCTCCTGCTTTCCTTCTGCCCCAAACCCGCAGATTCACCAGCTGATAAACGATCCAGGCGACCGCCGTTACCAGCATCATATCGAAGCAGACATTAAACATAAACTGATGTTTGGCCATATCCGCTTGCCCATCGCCAAGAATCGGCACCAGGAAGCTGAACAAGCCGACCAGGCCGACCAGCATCAGCAGCTCATTTCGGATCCGGCTGGCCGTATCGTAATAGCGGAAATATTCGAATAAGGCCACCCCATAATAAAGCACATACACCAGAACAATAAACCACAAGGTGTGCGGCACATGTTTGTTCTTGAATTCACTCCAGGTACTGTAAGTAAAGTCCAGAGCTCTGGGCGGTTTATTTTCACTTTTGAGATAGTTCCCTAAATAATAAGGCCGGATGCTCATCCCGTTCTCTGCCGCAAATTCCATTTTGCTGACAAAACGGGCCGGATGCTTCAGATAAAACAACAGCACATCCCCATGGGAAACCCGGCTGTAGAAATCGTCTTTCAGCGAAGGGTCATCCTGTTTGATCGCCGTTCCAGCCTGAAAATAGTTGGTCCCGGCCAGCACCTCAAGCCGCTCGGGCAGTCCGAGCTCCTTCAAATCGCCTTTCACATCCGGCGAACCGTTTAGCACACCGAAGAACACCGTCTGATACAGATTGATATGCTTAAGCTCCTTCGGGGCCGTCACGTACAGCACGATCGAGATCACGCACAGCGAGGCGGACAGCCACAAGGTCAATCTGCGCCAGCTGAAATCGTCCCGCAGCTTCATAAACCGCAGACCAATAAGCGCATACGCGATGCCGACCGGCGCATTTTGCAGCTTGGAGGTTGTGAGTACAAATGCGGCGATGAAGAAGAGCCATAGCAGTTTCCTGGAAGGCTGTTTCTGCTGCGCCAGCCATAAACCGAGCCCGATCGAAAGCAGCATGGACACCAGGGATATAGGCTCCCCGAACAAGGAATTGAAATAAGCGAGATACCCGATGTCGTAAAATACTACCAGCAGGCAGAGCGCCAGGATCACCGCCAGCAGCCTGGAACCAAATTTGCCGCTGCGCACGATCACCCAGGTTGCCGCCAGCAGCAGCAGGCCGTAGAGCAGACCCAACACCCGGATATCAAAAGCGGCAGGATGGAAAACCGCGCCGATCAAGCGGGCAACGGCCACAACCAGCAGCTGCGAGGAAGGGTAGAATCCCCGGAAGAAAGCATCATAAGCAAAATACTGATGGGCGAAGCCGAAGAAGCGGTCTTCATAGCTCTCGGCCGCATCATAATAATTGAGCCCAATCGAGCTCATAATCCGCATGAAATCTCCATTGTCAGCCACGCCTACAAAAGGTTTGCCAATCAGTATGTACAATAAAATGCAAAAGCCCGCCAAAACCGCGAAGGTTTCGGCGGTAAGCCATTTTCTCATAATAAACCGGATTCCTCTCTTTCCATTACCCGTGCTTCCGGTTCGCCTGATACCGCGCGATTATCGCGGTTGTCCGCAGACAGGCTCTTACCGGCAGCCGAGTCTTTATCCGTAACCTTGCCTTTGTCCGTAAAAGTCAATTTCTTCTGACCGAAGTAATTCAAGATGGTGTAAAGTCCGCTGCCAACCAGGGCAGCCACATTGTCTTTAAACCGGCCGCTGGCCTCCGGCAGAATCCAATCCAGCCCGATGTCCGCCGCTTGGCCGGCGATCCAGTAAGCTGCAAAGTAGCAAACCGCCGTAACCAGCATAAACTTCCAGGCGGTAGACCCGATGCTGGCTTTCGATTTAAACGTAAAGCTTTTGTTCATAAAATAGCTGTTCACGGCCCCTACCGCGTTGCCGATAATCGTAGAAGTCCAATAATTCAGGCCAAATGCATTTAAACACAGGAACGTCACCGTCAGTCCGATCACGGTATTCACAACACCAACGATTATAAAACGGATCAGTCCATTTTGAAACAGCTCTCCGAGCTTAGCGCTCATAGCGGACCACCTGGTCTATAGCTGGATGGGGAGCGGAAGCCCCTGTCCCTGCTTCCAGAGCGTTTTGTGCCGGTAAATCACGTTCGATCAAATACAGCGGGCGGCTCTTAACCTCTTTATAAATCTTGCCCACATATTCTCCGATCAGCCCCAGCGAAATAAGCACCATGCCGCCGATAAACCAGACGGACAGCATTAAGGACGTCCAGCCGGACACCGTATTGCCCATCAGCTTGGAGACAAGAGCATAAATGCCCACGATCAGACTGATGCCAAAACAAAGGAAACCCGATCCCGTTACAAAACGGATCGGTTCTACGCTGAGCGAGGTAATGCCCTCAAGCGCAAAGTTAATCATTTTCTTAAGCGGATATTTCGATTCTCCCGCAAAGCGCTCCAGCCGGTCATAATAAACCTCCGTTGATTTCAGGCCAATCAAAGGCACTAAGCCGCGCAGGAACAAATTGACCTCCCGGAACCTGGACAGGTGCTCCAGCGCCGTTCGGCTGAGCAGCCGATAATCGGCATGGTTATAGACGACCTTCAGTCCCATGCTCTTCATCAGCTTATAGAAGCCGAGCGCCGAATTTCTTTTGAACCAGGTATCCGTATCCCGTTTGCGGCGGACGCCGTACACGATTTCATAACCTTCCCGGTATTTCAGCACAAAATCCCGGATCACTCTCACGTCGTCCTGCAGATCCGCATCAATGGAGATTGTGCAGTCGCAGCGGTCTTTGGCTTGCATCAACCCGGCCAGCAGCGCATTCTGGTGCCCGACATTCGCCGCCAGCTTAAGCCCGGAAACCCACGGATAACGGTCGTGCAGCCGTTCAATCAGGTCCCAGGTCCGGTCTGCGCTTCCGTCATTCACAAACAGCAGAAAGCTGTCCTGCGCAATCAATTCCTCCCGCATCAGCGAAGTCAAGACGTCGCTAAGCTGCCGGACCGTTTCTTCGATGACGGGCTCCTCATTATAACAAGGCACTACTATGCCCAGCTTTGGTCTTTCCCGATTCATTTCATAACCACCTTATTTCCTCTCCAATTGTTATCTGGTGCCTTTTAACTCATTCACGTTCATCCTAGGGTTGCAAATATGATTATTGTAACATTTTCACGGGGGACGATAAAGTTTGGCCGAAAGGCATCCTATAGATTAGCCCGTAGAGCCGTCTGTTGAGGTGCCTGTTGAGGCTGAATACCAACTTAAAAACCAGCATGAATCTCCTTTTTATAGGATATTTCGCTTTCCAGGAACGGCAAAGGGCCGTGCAATACGCACGGCCCTTTCCCTTGAATCCATAAAGACATCTGCTTTAAAGATCCGGTTACATCATCATAGAAGGAACTGCAGCCTGATCGGCTTCCTTAGCGCGGAGCGATTTGACTCCATAAAGAACGGCGTTCACCACGATGGCTATTACAGCAATAAGGGCCAGCCCCATGAGGTACTTGGACGTATTCCCGCCCCCGAATAACACATTGTAGTCTTTGAAAAAGTCCGGCATCATTTCCCTTGGGATCGCCGCACCGCAAGCAATGCTTTGTACCAATACCAGCGGGTAAAATAGCGATTTGAATCGACATCTTCTTCCGCCTTTCTAAACAAACAAAATCCATTGCTGTCAAAGTAACAATAGTGAATCCCCTATTCTCTGTCAAGCTTGACCCTGCGGGGCATGGTTTAGCTTTATTGTCTGTTCTGAACTAATCCAGCTTGCAAATTGGACACTCCTGATCCTATACTGAACGTGCAGTTTACTATAAAAACCTATCTATTAAGGAGGCATTAACATGGAAAATCAAGGAACCGCAGCAGCATCCGGTACATTCAAAATCGGCGGAGATCTGACGGTTAACCGTCTCGGCTATGGCGTTATGCAATTGACCGGACCTGGGGTCTGGGGGGATCCGGCTGATCCGGAGGAAGCAGTTCGCGTCCTGCAAAGAGCCGCTGAGCTTGACGTTACACTTATCGATACTGCTGATTCCTATGGGCCTTTTGTAGCGGATCATTTAATCAAGAAAGCTCTTCACCCGTATAAACAAGATTTGGTAATTGCCACCAAGGTCGGCCTGACCCGCAGCGGACCAGACGACTGGCGGCCTGTAGGACGTCCGGAATATCTGCGTCAGCAGGTAGAACTCAACCTTCGCCATCTTGGCCTGGAGCGAATCGACCTACTCCAGCTCCACCGGATCGACCCAAAAGTTCCGCTGGAGGAACAAATCGGCGAATTGGCCCTGCTTCAGAAGGAAGGCAAAATCCGCCACATCGGACTCAGCGAAGTTACGGTGGACCAGTTGAAGGTGGCCAATGAGATTGCGCCGATCGTCTCCGTACAGAATCTGTACAATCTTGCTAAACGCGATTCGGAGCCTGTCCTGGAGTATGCTGAAGCCAACAACATTGCTTTCATTCCATGGTTCCCGCTGGCGACCGGAGCTCTCGCTAAATCCGGAGGCCCGCTTGATGAAATGGCCTCGCGCCTGCAGGCGAAGCCTTCTCAGCTCGCCCTTGCCTGGCTGCTCAAACGTTCGCCGGTGATGCTGCCGATTCCGGGCACTTCCAAGGTGGCTCACCTGGAAGAGAACATTGCCGCAGCAAGCATCCAGCTCAGCGATGCCGACTTTGAAGCTTTGTCCAAACTTGGACAATAAGCTACTGAAGCAGCAGCTATAAACAGGCACGGCAGGATCGATTCCGCCGTGCCTGTTTGATTGTTCTCTGCTGGGTGCTTTAAGCTAACTGATCGAGGCCGTTCCCGCCAAGGCAGTCTGTACGTCGGTTTGTTTCATCCAGTCCGCAATGGTCTTGAAATCACCGGACAGAACCCGGTCCTCACTTACAAACGGGACGCGGATACGGCACTGTTCATACAGCCAGCGGGTTCCCTGTCCCAGCTTCTGCGGATCGCGGAAATCGGCAGCCTGCGCGCCGCACAGCAGCTCGATCGCCAGAACGGAATAAGCGTTATTTACAATTTGCAGCGCTTTGCGGGCGGCGATTGTGCCCATGCTGACATGGTCCTCCTGGTTGCCCGAAGACGGGATGGAGTCAACACTGGCCGGATGGGACAAGGCTTTATTCTCCGAAACAACAGCGGCCGCTGCATATTGAGCAATCATAAAGCCGGATTGCAGTCCGCCGTTCAAGGTCAGGAAAGCTGGCAGCCCTTCGTTCAGATGCGGATTCACCAGCCGCTCAATCCGGCGTTCAGAGATGTTGGCCAGCTCGGAAGCGCAGATCGACAAGTGGTCCATCGGCAGCGCAATCGGCTGACCATGGAAGTTGCCGCCGGAGATGACGCGGTCCTCCTCCACAAAGATCAGCGGATTATCGGTCGCCGAATTGATTTCGATCTCCAGCTTCTCCTTAATGTAAGCAAGACCGTCGCGGCTCGCTCCGTGCACCTGCGGGGCACAGCGCAAGGAATAAGCATCCTGCACGCGAAGCTCGCCTTGGCCCGTCATGTGCCGGGTTCCTGCCGTCAAGTGACGGATATTCTCGGCAGACCGGCTTTGCCCCGGATGCGGGCGGATGCTGTGCGTCAGGGGATCAAACGCGTCCCGCACGCCGAGCAGCGCTTCGGCCGTCAAAGCGGCCGTGCAGTCGGCCCAGTGCGCCAGGTTGATCGCATCGCAGCAGGCCAGCACGCCTACGGCGGTCATCACCTGGGTACCGTTGATCAGCGCCAGCCCCTCTTTGGCCTGCAGGGCAACCGGCGCAAGTCCGGCCCGCCGCAGCGCCTCGGCACCAGGCAGCCGTTCGCCCCGAAAATAGGCTTCCCCTTCTCCGAATAACACCAGTGCCAAATGCGACAGCGGGGCCAGATCGCCGCTTGCGCCGAGCGAACCTTTTTCCGGAATCACCGGTGTAACTCCCCTGTTCAGCATCGCTGCCATCAGCTCAATCACTTCCGGCCGGATACCCGACACGCCAATCAGCAGCGCATTGACACGCAGCAGCATAATCGCTCTTGCCACTTCAACCGAAAAAGGCTCTCCAATGCCGCAGGCGTGGCTGCGGATCAAATTCAGCTGCAGCTGCTGCGCATCCTCGGCCGAGATATAGGTGTCGCTGAATTTGCCAAAGCCTGTTGTCAGTCCGTACACTACCTTCTGATCGTTCAGAAGCTGCTCGACATAAGCGCGCGACTTCCGTACCCGGGCCAGACTCTCCTGGTCAATGGCAACCTTTTCGCCGAACCTGGCCACTTCCACAACCTTATCGATCGTAAGGGAACCGCCGGTTAAGACCGTCATTTTCTCCATCGTTTGATTCATGTTGTCTCCCCCTGTTCTTCTCCTGCAGATCCACAACAAAAAAAGCCCATACCAAAAAAAGTCTGGTATCGGCTTCTAAAATTCTATTCGCTAAACGGCCGCTGCTTCCGCTGCCCCTAAATTAAAACAAGATGCCCGACTGTCAGATGTCAGAGCGTTCTCTCCCCTTATGATATACCGGAAGACCGCTCCAGGTGTCACATCACAAGCTGAAACAATCGCGATCTGCGGTCCTTCCGCTAAATATGGTTAAACCCAAAACCAACGGCCTCGTGTTCGAACCCTTTCTTCGGCGCCCCGATCGTGCCGTAGACGCTGACCGCAATCCATTCACCCTCATGTTTGACGGCGCCTTCCATCTTCCCGCGCACAATAGCGAAGGTCAAGCCCACCGTCCGTAAAATCTCGCCGAATTGCGTAACGCCGCGCCCCAGCGCCTGAATGGCTTCAATAATCGCATGATAAACAGCGTGAACCTCGCGATAGGAATTGCTGTCGATGATATGATTGTTCTTGGCCGCAGTCTCCATGGCCGCTACAACCTTCGTCATATCCATGGCCCCGACACGTCCGATCGTATATTTATACCCCTGCTCGGTCAGCTGCTTCTCGACTTCCTCCCGCCATTCATGCTCCTGCAGAACAGCCAGCAATAGAGATAACTTACCGATTGGAAAAACATTTGGTGAACCTGCCATTGTCTCCTTCTCCCCTTATCTTTAAATAACCTCGTACACGGAGGAGCCTGCTTCGAAGCTCACACGATTACTCTGCGGAACTCATGAAACCTCTGCTATAGAAACTAAAAAAATGCGCCCAAAAACAAGAACCCGCAAGGTCCCTCTTTAAAGCCCATTCTTTAGACTAAATATCTATTTGGGTACTATTAGCTTTCTCAAATATAACGCGGCGCAAGGTTTAAAGTCAATTGAACGCAGGTTCTTGACAGGCCTGTGCTATAGTGGAATTGAGAAAAAGGGGGACTCTCATGTTTCAGTACAGCCATCAACAATATTCGGAGATCAATTTCAGCAGCCAGGATTTGCGATACGGCGAGCTGACCGCCTGCACCTTCATCCGCTGCACGTTTCAGAACGGCAGCCTGGAAGAAATCATATCCAGCCACTGCCGGTTCGTGGAGTGTGACTTCCGCGGAGCTTCTTTGAATGGCTCCATCCATAAAGAATCGGCCTTTGAGAATTGCCGGTTTAACGGCGCCAATCTGTTTGTATCCAAATTCGAGGCCTGCAAAATGACGGGGTCCGACTTCTCGGGCGCCAGCCTGGACGGAATCACGATAGACGGCGGAGACTGGTCTTATACCAACCTTCGGCTGGCCCGCCTGGCGAAGCAGAACTTACGCGGAATCAAATTTCATGAAGCCGATTTGTCCGGGGCGGATTTGGACAAAGCCGATCTGCGGGATTGCGACTTAAGTATGGCTTTATTGGCAAAAGCCAACCTGCAGGGGACAGATTTGAGAGGCGCAGACATGGAGGGCGTCGATTTCAAAACTTTGACGCTTGCCGGTACGAAAATGGACCGGGAGCAGGCGGTATTGTTTTCCAAAGCGTATGGGGCCAAGATCGGGTAGAGGTAATGGAATGAAGCTTCCTTTCTTGGACTCTACTGGTTCAACCCAAACTTGTGTTTCCACAATAGAAACCGGGTTTATGCTTCGCTTGATCTTTCCTGCCGAATCGCCCTTCCCTTCTGAAGTCATGTTTCATATTCTATCTTGTAACCTGATATACATTTTGTCTGATAGGAGGGACTCCATGATGAGTGAAGGAGCAATCGGTTGGGGAACTTCGACTGCAGCTATTCTTGTTCTGTTTATCCTGCTCGTTATTATTTCCAAAGCTTTCTGGGTTTAAGGAAATAAGACAAGTAAAGGACAAGAACCGGAAGACCAAGAAACTGGGGACTTCTGTTTCAACGGCATGCACAACAAAGAAGGCCGCCTCTCCGGCAGCCTTCTTTGTTTGTTGTCCTCCAAATCAGAGGGCAGGATAGCGGACTCTCCAATCCGTTATAGCCCTCTCCCTTATCCCGTTTAAGGCTCAAAACCCTTCTGACTGACAAATACCTGCTCTGCACCAAAAACTTCCTTCATCCGGTGGAGAACTTCCAAATAAGCGGAAGGGTGATACCAATCCCGTCTACCGATTTGCTCATACAGATCAGAGAGCCCCAGCCGGCCGGTCCGTTTGCCGCCGCTGCCGTCGCCCATAAAATAGTCGTCCACGCATACCCGGTCCGTTACGCCGGCAAGCAGGCCGGCGAATGCCGGACTGCTCGGCAGCACCGGAGCAACGGTCGCCTGGGTGGCGATCCCCGCTTCCTTGAGCTTCCGAAGCGCTTTAAGACGTGCTGCGACCGGCGGCGCAGAAGGCGTAAAAAGGCGCCGTACCTGCTCCAGATCCGTTTCGACCGTCAGGCTGACCCTGACCCGGCTTCCCAGCCGCTGCAGCAGATCAGTGTCCCGGGTCACCAGCGGACTCCGGGTTTGGACAAGCAGAAAATCCGGCGGCTCGGCGGCCATGACCTCCAGCAGCGCCCGCGTAACCCGCTCCTTGTATTCGGCGGGCTGGTAGGGATCGGTGCTGGAGGACATAAAAATCGTCACTTTGCCTTTCTTTTTGGCTCTGGCCAGCTCTTTCGCCAGCAGCTCGGCGGCTCCCTGCTTGACATCCACCCAGCTTCCCCATTCCAGAGGCCGGAACAGGGAAACCGGCATCTGCCTTACATAACAATAAGAGCAGGCGAACGAGCAGCCGGTATACGGGTTGAGCGAATGGGTGTAGCCGGCCAGAAAGCCTGTTCCTTTATTTAACAGGCTTTTCGGCTGTTTATACTGCAGTTCTGTTCCCATTGTGATCCCCCTTTTCACGACTCCCGTTTGATATTCGGATTATAATCGTCTACGACCAAAATGTCCAAATGTCTGGCAATCCTGAGCAGCTTTCGGGTAGTGATCCCTTCCCGGATCCGGCTCCGCCAATTCCGTCCGTTTGGGCCGATGATCAGCTGCGTCGCCCGGCATTCGTCCGCTTTAGCCAGTAAAACCTCGGCTTCCTGAAAGGGAGAGCCAGAGGACGCGATTTCGAAGGTTCCGCCCAGACGTTCGGTCAGGCTTTGCAGCGATTCGATTTTTTTCCGCTCCTCCTCCCCGATGCTCCTGCCGGACTGGAGATAAGCGACCTTCCAGCCCGCCTTCAGCCGGTAGGCAATCCGGAATCCTCTGCGGATGAGCTTCTCGGCGCTTGGAGTCAGCTTTACGCAGACAAAAATAAATTCCCTTTTGTTCCATGGGCCGCGCAGCGAGCTTTTTCGTTCCCAGGCCTCCAGCCGTTCATCCACATCATCCGCGATTTCGCGAAGGGCCAGCTCTCTCAGCGCGATCAGGTTCCCGATCTTGAAGAAATGGTCCAAAGCCTGCTGGATTTTCTCGGAGGCATATATTTTCCCGGCTTTCATGCGGGTTTGCAGAGCCTGGGGAGCCACATCGATCAACTCCACCTCGTCGGCCATGCGTAAAATCGAATCCGGCACGGTTTCCCGTACCCGGACGCCTGTAATTTGCTCGACCGAATCGTTAAGGCTTTCCAGATGCTGAACGTTAACCGTGGATATGACGGATATGCCTGCGTTCAAAATGTCCAGAATATCTTCGTAACGCTTTTTATGCTTGCTGCCCGGGACATTGGTGTGAGCCAGCTCATCGACCAGCACCAGCTCCGGATTCCGCTTGAGGATCGCCGCCGTATCCATCTCGGTGAGATTAGCGCCTCCATAAGAAAGAGTCATTCGTTCAATCACGGGCAGGTCCGAAACCTGCCCGGCGGTTTCCGCCCGGCCATGGGTTTCCAGGTATCCGATGACGACGTCGGTTCCCTTTTTCAGCAGGTGGTTTCCTTCGCGCAGCATCGTGTACGTTTTGCCCACCCCCGGCGCAGCGCCGATATAAACCTTAAACCCGCCGCGGGTCATCCGGCCGATCCGTTCATCGACCTCCCGGCTGCTTAGCCGGTGGTACAAGGATCCTTGCCGGGAAACGGAAGCGGCCATTTTGGCCGGCATGATCCGCTCTCCTTGATGCGCGGCCCGGTCAGCCACAATAAAAATGTCCATATTCCGCGATTTTCTAAGAATCTGATAGACGACGGAGCCCTGCAGCAGCTCCTGCCAAAACGTTTGTTTCGAATGGCCGATGAGAATGCGGGTCACGCTGTGATCGAGGGCGTACCGGATGAGCTGATCCGGCAGCCTCCGTCTGGCATGCAGCGTCAGCTCCGCAAATTGGGCGCCCACCTTGTCGATCAGTTTGGTCATCGACTGTTTAAAGGCCAGCTGCTCTTTGCTCGGCCGCCGGTCCTTGCGGACAAAAGTGACTACGTGAAGGTCCCCGTTTAACCGTTTGGCCACCTGCTGCCCGCGCCGGATATAAATAGACCCGTTCCAATGGTATTGGGTTGAAACCAAAATGCGCTCGGCAGCTCCGGACGGCCCCAGCATCCCCATTTCCTCCCGATGTTTCTCCAGGGAATCGTTGACGCCTTCGGCCACGAGCCGCAGGGCAAGCTCACGCAGCACGCCCAGGTTGCCCCGCTCAAACCAGGGAGCAGCCGAGCTGTTCTTCAGGTTTCCTTCCGAAAATCGCTGAAGCAGCGTCTCCGGGGTGACATCGATCAGGCGGACTTCGTCAGCCAGCTCCAGCAGATTGGCCGGGATAGTTTCCTCTACCTTGATATTCACATATTTTTGGGCAAGCTCCCGGACTCCTTCAAGTTCGTAGACGTTGACGGTAGTCATGACGCTGATGCCGCGGGCAAGCAGCTCCTGGATATCGTCCCATCGGGTCGGACGCTCCGCTCCCGGCCGGTTGCGGTGGGCAAGTCCATCCACCAGTACCACTTCCGGATTGCGCTCCAGCAGCGCCTCCATGTTCAGGTCCTTTTTCTTGATCCCATCCGATATCCACGGAATGCTGGGCACCCGCTCCAGCCCCCGCAGCTGCTCCATCGTTTCCGGACGCTGCAGGGTGGATACCGCGCAGATCACCACGTCGATTCCCTGATCCTTTAAGGCAGCGCCCTCCCGGAGCATATGATAAGTTTTTCCGGTGCCGCTCACGGCCCCGATAAAAATTTTCAACCGGCCGCGATGCAGCTTGGAGATTGACAGCAAAATTTCCTCAGGGCTTTTCCTACGATAATTGTCCAAGCGACCATTTCCCCTTTGATCCGCAGCTTGTTCATGATCTGAACTCATTTTGAATGCCGGGCATGGAAGGCCCTTATTTCCCCGCTGCCGCTTGCTGCACATCGAGGTTCAGAAGCAGCACATTAACGACAGGTTCGCTGAACAGCCCAAGGTCTCTGCCCTTCGTATGCTGGTTGACCAGCTCCTGCAGCTGATCCGCCGGTATGCCCGTGTTGGCGCTGACGCGCGGAATCTGAACTTCGGCTGCGGCTACACTGATGTCCGGATCCAACCCGGAACCGGAGTTCGTGATCAGGTCGATCGGCAGCTCGGAGACGGGAATCTGCGGATTTTCCTTCTCCCAAACCCGCACGGCTTCCTCGGTACGTTGGATCATCTCCGGATTGGACGGCGCGTAATTGGGCGTCCCGGAAGAAGCCGCATTGTAATCAATGCTGGAGATTCTTCCATGGAACAAGGCAGGCGAAGTAAACGATTGCCCGATCAGCTCGGAGCCGATCAATTGATGATTCGCATCATATACCAGACTACCGTCTGCTTTACCAGGCATAAAAGCCTGGGCAATTCCCGTTACGACAAGCTGGTAAACCACCACAAGGAGGATCAGGGCCAAACTTGTTCTTAAGGTTACCGTTAGGGTCTTCATCATTTTTAGCTCCTCCTTCCCTAAACCATGAATTGAACTAGCAGATCAATCAATTTGATGCCGATAAACGGCACGATGACGCCGCCCAGCCCGTAAACCAGCAGATTGCGGCCCAGAAGCCGGGAAGAGCTCATCGGTTTATAAGCGACTCCTCTCATAGCCAGCGGAATCAGCAGCGGAATAATGACCGCGTTAAAAATCAAAGCGGACAAGATCGCCGACAGCGGCGAATGGAGCCGCATAATATTCAGGGATTCCATCTCCGGAATCGCCATCATAAACATAGCCGGAATAATAGCAAAATATTTGGCAATGTCATTAGCGATGCTGAAGGTCGTCAAGGCCCCGCGCGTCATCAGCAGCTGCTTGCCGATGGAAACCACTTCGATGATCTTGGAAGGATCGGAATCCAGATCGACCATGTTGGCCGCTTCCTTCGCAGCGACGGTGCCGCTGTTCATCGCAATTCCGACGTCCGCCTGAGCCAGCGCCGGCGCATCGTTGGTTCCGTCGCCGGTCATGGCAACCAGCTTCCCTTCCGCCTGCTCTTTGCGGATCACGGCGATTTTGTCCTCCGGTTTGCTTTCGGCGATAAAGGCGTCGACTCCGGCTTCCGCCGCGATCGTCGCCGCCGTCAGCGGGTTGTCGCCCGTACACATGATCGTTTTGATGCCCATTTTTCTCATCTGGTCAAACCGTTCGCGCATTCCCGGTTTGACCGTATCTTTCAGATAAATGAGGCCCAGTATATGTTGATCGACGGCAACGGCTAACGGCGTGCCGCCTGCCGAAGCGATCGCATCGGATTTCTCCTGCAAATCGCGCGGAATCTGTCCCCCCTGCTCGGCCGCCCACTTTTTGACGGCATCCACGGCGCCTTTGCGGACCTTGCGTCCATCCGTCAAATCCACGCCGCTCATGCGGGTTTCCGCTTTAAATTCTATAAAGGCCGCCCCATCGGCCAATTGCGGCTGATAAGAGAGGTTCAGCTTGTTCAGCAGTTCCAAGACGGATCGTCCTTCCGGGGTTTCGTCTTTCACGGAGCTGAGCGCCGCTATTTCCGCAACCTCGGCCACGCTGCGCTGCCCCGCCGGGACAAACTCGCTGGCCATCCGGTTCCCGTAGGTGATCGTCCCTGTTTTATCCAAAATAATCGTGTTAATATCCCCCGAGGCTTCTACGGCTTTACCGGACATCGCCAGCACATTAAACTGGGTGACCCGGTCCATGCCGGCAATGCCGATAGCGGACAGCAGCCCGCCGATGGTGGTCGGAATCAGGCAGACCAGCAAAGCGATCAGCACCGGAATTTCCAACTGAATGCCCAGATAATCGGACATAAACGGCAGGGTTACTACGACGATCAGAAAAATCAGCGTCATGCTGACCAGCACGGTATTCAGCGCAATTTCATTCGGCGTTTTTTGCCGTTTCGCCCCTTCGACGAGGGAGATCATCCGGTCCAGGAAGGATTCGCCAGGGTCGCTGGAGATTCGGACTTTGATTCTGTCGCTGATCACCTTCGTGCCGCCGGTTACGGAGCTGAAGTCGCCGCCCGCTTCTTTAATGACCGGCGCTGATTCCCCGGTGATGGCCGATTCGTCGACCGAAGCCAATCCCTCGATCACCTCGCCGTCTCCCGGAATCATTTCCCCTTGGGAAACAACAACGACGTCCCCCTTGCGCAGCTCCGTGGAGGGTACCAGCTTGATGCCGCTGCCGTTCACTTTGTTCGCCATAATTTCTTTTTTGGTTTTCTTTAATGAATCGGCCTGCGCTTTCCCCCGGCCTTCGGCCAAAGCTTCCGCAAAGTTGGCGAACAGCACCGTAAACAGCAGGATCAAAGCTACGGCCAGATTAAATCCGGATGAAACCGATCCGTAAAAAGCATCCGGCACAAAAACCAGAAACAAAGTGATCATAAACCCGATTTCAACCACAAACATGACGGGATTCCGGACCATGATCCGGGGATCCAGCTTGATGACGGATTGTTTTACTGCCTGCCGGACGATTTCGCCGGACAATGCACTTTTTTTCGTACTCATTTCTCGACTCCTCCAATATGCGCTAAGGTTTCAAGGTCAAAAATTCAGCAATCGGTCCAAGCGCAAGCGCCGGGAAAAAGGTCAATGCGCCAACAATAACAGCAGCGCCGACAAAGACGGTTCCAAAAAGCGCGTTATCGGTGCGGAAGGTTCCCGAAGATTCAGGCACGGTTTTCTTGACGACCAGCGATCCGGCGACGGCCAGCATGGCGATGATGGAAAAATACCGTCCGAAGAAAATCACCAGTCCGGTCGATATGTTCCAATACGGCGTTGCGTCTCCCAGGCCTTCGAACCCGGAACCGTTGTTGGCGGCCGAAGAGGTGTACTCATACAAAGCTTGGCTGAGTCCATGGAAACCCGGGTTGGACAGCGTATCGGCATGCGCAAACAAAGCGATCGCGGTCGGCACCAGAACCAGCAGCGGGCTTATGATCAAGTTGACGGCGATGAGCTTCATCTCTTTGCCTTCGATTTTTCTGCCCAGGAATTCCGGTGTTCGTCCGACCATCAGCCCGGACAGGAAAACCGCAATCATCGCGTACATCAAAACGTTTATAAATCCGGCTCCGACGCCTCCGAACACAGTGTTCAGCATCATATTCGCAAAAGCGACCAATCCGCCTATAGGCGTCAAAGAGTCGTGCATCGTATTTACGGCGCCTGTCTCTGATGCGGTCGTCACGACAGCGTAAAGCGTCGATTGCGCCATTCCGAAGCGGGCTTCCTTCCCTTCCATGGAACCCTGGTCATGCTGAATGCCCATCGCATTCAGGACCGGGTTGCCTGCGCTTTCGCTGGCCAGGGCCACGCCGAGCAGCACGATAAACATCATCGCCATGGAGACAAACAACACGCGCCCTTGCTTGGCATTGCCCACCATTTTTCCGTAAGTAAACGGAAGCGCCGTTCCCAGCAGCAGCATGAGCAAAATTTGCAGCAAATTGCTGATGCCGTTCGGGTTCTCAAATGGATGTGCGGAGTTGACTCCAAAAAATCCCCCGCCGTTGTTTCCGAACTCCTTTATCGACAGGAATGAAGCGACAGGCCCGCGGGCAATTTCCTGTTTGGCCCCTTCCAGCGTTGTAGCTACCGCGGTCGGTTCCAGCGTTTGCGGAACGCCCAAAGCCACAAAGACAACCGCCATCACCAGGGATACCGGCAAAAGAATGCGGGTAATGCCCCGGATGAAGTCCACAAAAAAGTTGCCGAGCGGCTTGCCGGAAATGCCCCGGATAAATGCGATCGCCGCAGCCAGTGCGGAAGCCGGAGCGGCAAACATCAAGAAGATGATGGCCACCATTTGCGACAGATAGGAAAGCCCCGTCTCCCCGCTGTAATGCTGGAGGTTGGTATTCGTCATAAAGCTGATCGCCGTATTAAAAGCGAGCGTAGGCTCCATGGAGGCTACATGGCTCGGGTTCAGCGGCAGGCTGCCCTGAAACCGGAAGATCAAGTAGACGATCAGGATCATCACGCAGTTGCTGAGCAGCAAGGACAGTGCATATTGCTTCCAGCCCTGATTGTCCTTGCGTATGCCGCTGACAGAATAGATAGGCTTCTCCAGCCAGCCAAAGCCGCGGTCCAGACCGGTTGGTTCATAATTAAAAGCCTTCGCTATATACAGGCCCGCCGGACGGGCGAGCAATAGCGATATTAGTAAGGTGATTGCTATGGCAATCCAGTTTTCAATACTCACAGGGAACCCCTCCTGAAATCGTAGCTAAAATTCTTCCGGATGAATAAGCGCATAAGTTAAATAAAGAAACAACGCAGCTGTCAAAGCCAGCAGTACCCAGATCATCGTGGTTCACTTCCTTCATCGACCACGGCCGAAGCCCAGGCCGTGAAGCCGATCAGCGAGAGGGCAATCAGCAGCAGGATCACGATCATATACAGGTCCATCATGGGTTTGGTCCTCCTCTTCCTTGGGATTAGAGTATAGTTCGAAGCATGAAGATCCTGTTAAGGCAGTCATAGGTTTCACCCCTTATTTCCCCTTTCGAGCTAAGGGTATCATTTTCGCCATTAGCATAGGATTAGAACTCGAGCCGCTTAATAAAGATCAAATTAAGATGGCCGGTTATTCATCCGAAGACAGCAAAAAACCATGCCTCTGGGAAGAAGCATGGTTCCGTTCGCGGATACGGTAAAGGCCTGGGAATGAGTGTAGATATGGGAATTCTTCACCTTAATCCGGCCTTATTTTTATTCCTCGGAAAGCTGAAGCATCCGGTAGCCGACCCCGATATGCGTCTGAATAAACTTGTTCTGGGACGATGTTTTTTCGATCTTCTTGCGCAAGGTGGCCATAAAGACCCGGAGGGCCGGAATGTCATACGAATGACTGCCCCAGATTTCATTGATCATATAATTATACGTCAATACTTTCCCGGAATTTTTGGCCAGCAGGCACAGAATTTTGTATTCGCTTGGCGTCAGGTGCACCTCTTCCCCGGACAACCAGACGCAGCCTGCGCTGTAATCGATTTTGAGGCTGCCGTTCGTATAGATGGAAGAGTCGCTCAGCAGCTTCGTGCTGTCGTTCCGGATTCTCCGCAGACTGACTCTCAGCCGGGCGAGCAGTTCTTCCACGCTGAACGGTTTGGTCAGATAATCGTCCGCCCCCGCATCCAGCGCTTCGATTTTATCGCGGTCTTCACTGCGGGCGCTGACCACAATAATCGGCAAATTGGACCAGGTGCGGATCTTGCGGATAATTTCAACCCCGTCTATATCCGGCAGCCCCAAATCCAGAATCATCAAATCCGGCGCTCTGGAGAGCGTCTCCAGAATAGAGGCCTCTCCCGTATGCGCCGTCAAATATTTATAACCTTGGGTTTCCAGTGTTGTCGTAATCAGTTTCCGGATCGGCTTGTCATCTTCCACGACCAGAATAACCGGTTTATTATTCATGAATATCCACCTCTTCCGCATACAAAGTGAAATAGAATACACTTCCGCGGGGCTCATGGTCTCTTACCCCGATGGTCCCGCCATGTGCCTGGATAATCGATTGGCATAAGGCAAGGCCCAGTCCAAGCCCTCGTCTGCCGTCTGCTGAACTGTTGTTCCCCGTATAGAACATTTCAAACAACCGCTCTTTATCGGCATCCGGTATACCCGGACCATCGTCCGAAACTTCAACGAGAATCCATTCCCCGCTTCTCTTCGCGGATATTCGAATGATAGAACCGTCCTGCGTATATTTGATGGCATTGTCCACCAGATTGATCAAAACCTGGACAACAAGCCGGGAATCCATTTTTGCCATTAACAGCTCGTCTTCCAGATCCGTCTGAATTTCATGCTTCTGGCTGTTCCGGGTTACGTGACGCATCGCTTCCGTGATGACATCGTCCACCAGTTCTGCCTGAAGATTCAGCTTCATTGTTCCGTTGTCGATCCTGCTTATCGATAACAGATTCTCTACCAGGTTAATCAGCCAGATGGAATCGTCATAAATATCCGCATACAGTCCGGTCCGCTGCTCTTCATCCAGCACCTTGGAGTTGCTCAGCAAAATGCCGGCATTCCCCAAGATACTGGTCAATGGTGTCCGTAAATCATGGGAGATAGAGCGCAGCAGATTGGCGCGCAGCTGCTCCTGACGAATTTGCATGGAAATCTCTTTCTGCTGTTCGTTTAACTGTTCCTTTTCCAGTGCAAGCGCGCATTCGCCCAGCATCGCGATCACAAGGCTTTGTTCAAAGGAGTCGAGCGGGTCCCCTTCATCCATTGCAATAGCTGAAACGGCCAGCACTCCCTCGCCGCCCCGGACGGCGTGATAGAGACATTCGGCTCCGAAGAAGGTATCTGTCGTTGCGCCGGCTCTTTTATTGTTGGTAAACACCCAGTTGGCCACAGCCTTCTCGTTGTCCCCCGTATAGAGCGCCCGATCCTTCGATTCTTCCCCGCCCGGGAACACAATCGGCTCGGACAGTTTGTTCAGATCCACAGGGTAAAAAATAACCGTCCGCCCCAGCAGCTTGACGAGCTGCCGGGCGGTTTCTTCAATGATCGCAGCCGCATTGCCGGCCTGCTGCAATTTGCGGCTCGTCTCCAGCAAAATTTCGGTACGGTAAGCTTTCTGTGCGGCAATTCGGGCCTGCTCCCTGACCCGCATCGTTAAAGTGCTGGTCAGGATTGAGGCGGCCAGCATCACTACAAACGTGATCAAATAACCGGAATCATAGGTTTTAAGTGAATAATAAGGCTCTGTAAAGAAGTAATTGAATACGATAACGCTCAAAATAGACAGAAGCGCGCTGTATAACCTGCCCTTTGTTATTGTGGCATTTAGAAGAACGCCCAGCAGATAAACCGTAATGATGTTGGCTTCCCGGAAGCCCAGGTGCTGGAACCAGACGCCAATGAGCGTGCAGAAGAGCAAAACCAACAAACTTTTTATCGAATCTCTAAAAGAAAATGCAGGCGGTTTTATCGGTAATCCGGTACTCTTGACGCCTTCGGTCCCGATGTACGGAATAATATACGTTTCCATATGCGGAACCAGCGGGATCAGTTTGTCGATCAAAGAAGACTTATGCACCCCCCGCTTGCGATCGGGAGAACGTCCCAGCACCAGCTTGGTCACCCCGCTCATCTTGACATATTCGGCAATTTGAACCGGAATATCTTCGCCATAGACGGTCGCAATTTGCGCCCCAAGCTGCTCCGCCAGTTTAAGATTTTCCCGCAGCTGCATTTTCTTCAAATGTTCATTGTCTCTTGTCCCTTTTGATTCCCGTTCAGGGGCTTCCACATACAGGGCCGTAAACTGGCTGTGGAACACTTCCGCCATTCTTGCGGCAGTCCGGATGACCTTCTGGTTTGAAGGAGCAGAGGAAAGGCACACCAGAATATGATCCTGATAATACTTATCCTCTTTCTTTGTCTCTTCATTGATGAGTAAGGCTATCCGTCTTAACTGCCGGGCCGTGATTTTCAGGGCGATTTCCCGCAGCGGCTTTAGCTTCTCGAGAACATAAAGGCTGGAGAAATCCCGCTCCCCCTGCATCAGCTCATCCGGATGCATCCGGCCCTTTTGGAAACGTTCAACGACCTTATCTAAATCTGCATCCACCAGTTCAATCTGGTCGGCACGCTCAAACACATTGTCAGGTATTCGTTCATCAACGGATATTTCAGTAATCGAAGTGATGATATCGGTCAAGCTTTCGATTTCCTGAATATCCAATGTGGTATAGACGTGGATACCCGCGCGAAGCAGCTCCTCCACATCCTGATATCTTCTTTTATGCCTGCAGCCCTCCGCATTGACATGAGCCAGCTGATCCAGCAAAACAATGTCCGGCTTGCGCTCCAGCGCGGCATCGAGATTAAAATCATGAAAGACTCCCTTACTTTTAGAAGCAGAAATTTGAAGCGGTTCAAGCCTGCCCAGTCCCGATGAAGTCATCCGGGAATAGTCGCCGATATCACCGAGGACCACATCCATCCCGTTCTGCGCGTCCCTTCGGGCGGCATGAAGCATCGCCCCTGCCTTGGCCGAACCTGGAAGGTAACCGAGGAAAATGCTGAGTTTCCCCCTCGTTCTCCTCTTAGAGGAATCGAGTACGGAATCATGATTATCTTGTATGGAATCCGTTGGCATAACTGGCCCGCTTTCTTAAAGAAATGATGTATAGTGGAAAACTCCAAATGATTACTGCGTTACGCTTGTTTCCAGAAACGACCGGACCACCTGATTAAATAGATCCGGCTGACATAAATTGCTCGGGGACAGGGAATCCGATATCACACCGAATTGGGCATTTCGAATTCGAGCCGCCAGAGCTTCCATCTTATGGAGCTCATATTCCGAAGAGTCGGCAGCCAAACAAAGCACGGGTTTGCTAAAGAGCTCCATAGAGGTGGGAAGATGGGCCAGGGCCATCGCTATTCTTTGTTTATATAATTCCCTGGGGCGTTTTTCAAGCATACTTCTGCGAATCACCTGATAAGCTGGTCTCCATCGTTGATAAGACAAACGCAGAGCAGGCAGAATCCATTCGCTTGGGGCATAATAAGTGACCCAGCTGCAGTAGGCCGCAGCGAGTTGAATTTTTCTAAGTGTACCTGAGGTTTCCGCTTCCGGCGAGATGCTGTCTACGATAACCAGCGCTTTCACCCGATTAGGATATGAACTTGCCAAATGCTGAACAAGAATGCCCCCGTAAGAAACGCCTACAAACACCGCTTCGCGGATCTGCAGTTCATTCAGAAGAATAATTAAATCCGTACACTGCGTATCCAGAATTTCCTCTTTGGATTGCGACAGTTTCCCCGATTTCCCGTTGCCGCGCAGATCGCACACAATAACTTTATAATTCTCGGAGAAATAGTCCATCTGTTCCCGAAACATGGAATGGGTCAGTCCATGACCATGAACAAAAACGATAGGTACGCCGTTACCTTTCATCTCATAATAAAGTTTGGTTCCATTTAGATTGGCAAATGGCATCCTTTTCACCTCAATTTCCGAACCTATATAACCAGCACATCAATTCATCATGCCAGTATAACATTGTGGAAATTAAGGCTGTATTTAGCTTCATGGCAAAGATATTAAGATCGTATTAAGATTTGAAAATAAAAAATGGCCTCCAATGATCAGAATCATCAGGGGCCATTTAACCGCTCAAGTCTTTTATTCCATTTAAGTTAAACTCCATAAAATCGTATTCTTAAACCGCCTTGTTCAAGTTAACCCGTCTGTCTTTAATGATCACATGATCGCTGTAAAGCATCGAGTCGCTGCTCAAACGGAAGCTTGGGAATGTCGGATGCCCTTTAAGCCGCAAAGTTTGCTCGAAATAGATCTCCTGCTGGGAGTCCACCAGAAACGAGAATGCTTCCGATTCGATCGGTTTGTCTGCAGCTTCCGGTTCGCTCAAGAGCAAGATATTAAAGATCCCGCCGGTTGCGCAGCCTTCATTTTCAGTAATCAATTTAAAATATCCTTGTTGACCGTTCAGTGCTTTCTCCAATTTCTCTCTGGCAATCGAATCGAATTCTACTCTCATTGTAATCTTCTCCTTTGTTTATGAATTTATATCTCATTGTGTTCTAACCAGTTCGTAACAATTATATTGCTTACAATTTAGTTTTACACCATATTATAACCGATGTCAACCCTTTATTCGATTGAACAGGCAAACCGTGTAAGCCTATTTTTTACCCTTTCTGTTAAAAAAAGAAACAGCCCTGCCCCTTCATCGGCAAAGCTGCTCTACTTTTAACTTATTACAATTAACTTTTGTCACGTTAACTTTCGTTATTAACCCATAGCTGCCCGGTCATCCTGCACATTAACCGAATCTTTAATAACCAGCTCTTTAGGCGCTAAAGGAATTTCAATGGTGAAGCAGGTCAATTCGTCCGTGCTCTCCAGCAGTACCCGTCCGTTATAGGAGGCCGTAATTTGTTTGACTATAGCCAGCCCCAAACCGCTGTTGCTCTTCTTCGGTTTCGTCGAGAAGCCATGCTCGAAGATTTGCTCGCGGATTTCCTCAGGAATCGGCTCTCCGTTATTCAACACCTGCATGATCAGCGTCTTCTGCTCCACATAAGCCAGCATGGTTACGCGGCGCCGGCTCTCTTCCATGTCCTGTACGGCGTAAAAGGCATTATCGATCAAATTGCCCGCAATCCGTACAAGGTTCGTTATTTTCACAATATCGAGATTAAGCTGGGCAAAATGGGTGAAGCGGTATTCGAAGGAAATTTTCCGCTCCAAAGCCTGAGCCGTCTTGGCTTGAATCAGTCCGTTAAAAGCCGGTATCGGAATATCAATAATATCATTAAGCGATTTATTAATATGGGACAAGCTTTGCAGATACTGTTCGAGCTCGTTGTATTTCTTGATCTTGGCTAAACCCGACATGGCAAAAATGTGATTCACAAAGTCATGCCGGTATTCTTTCACCGTTTTGAACAAGCTGTCGATGTTCTGCAGATACATTTGCTGCACATCGTCCACAAGCTCTGTTTGGTTGCGGATGTAGCGGACAACCGCAACAAGCATAAGCGCGCCGATCAGGACAAAGATCAACCCGACAATGGAAATCCGGATTTCTTTGTGCACCAGATCAGAAGTCATCTTGTCCATATCCGAGGTTACAATAATGAGCATCCGGTCAAAACCTTTGTTAACGTTATCCTGGAGCGTAATCGGGGAATACGTTCGAAGAACCATGCGCCCGTTAATCTCCATAACTTTATGCACTTTCTCCATCTTGGCAAAAGCTTTTTCGGCTAACGCCTGATCACTGGGCGAGGTATAAGTATAATCACCATACAAAACCATACGTTCCGAATGCCATTCCGGATTGCCCGGTATAGGGGCTTTCCATTCGCCCTGCAGGATTTTGTCGTTCAGGATGCCAACCTCCAGCACCAGCGGATTGTTTTTCTCCTGGTCAGCAATGTTAAACTCTACGCCTGCCTGATCGTGAAACCGATTAATAATATCTTCAGAAATATAAGGATCAATCAGATAGTCAGTTGTTCCATCATTATAATACCCCCATTTACTGATCCGGGTCGGATCCGCAGTGGAGGTATCGTAAGGACCGGCCCAAAAATGAGGTAAATTCTCACCGAAGTTCTCGATAGGCGTTGCTTCGTGTTTCTCCATAAGCTCCGCGAACACCTTGTTCCATTTGCCGCTTCCCCACGTTTCCGTAGTCAACCCGATTTCTTTGGGATCACTGGATTTGGCGCCGATAAAATTGTTCTGATCTTTCAGATATTTAAACAAGGTCAAGCCTTCGATGCCTAATTTATTTTTAACTTGGATCAGCTGTTCGTTCGTGACATCCTCCAGTTTATGCGGCAGCATGCCCTGAGCGCTTATGGAAGCCATACGGAGCTTGTCCGCCAGAACTTCCTCAAACAGCATTTCCCCTTTTTGCGTGATTTCCAGAGAAGATTTAATATGGGAAGTCATGATTTCTATATTTTGCTTCTGACCGTCCAGCAGCGTGTTTCTCATGGTGTAATAATAGATGCCGTTCAACAAAAGCAGCAGCACCGCCGTAGCCAAAATATACGTGATCATTAACTTTCTGAACCTTAAATTCATTAAGACGATTCTCCTCTGATGTTTACCTATAAAATCCTTCTATATCCATCATACAAAATCTCTGTCATAAAGACACGGTAATTTTATATAATCGACTATTTTTTTCGAAGAATCAAGAGAAATTTAAGATTTCATGCAGCCCTTGAAAAAAGAAAACCTTGAGAGAAGATTCTTCTCCCAAGGCTCTATTTCCACGAACCTCCAGCGGACGGATTTCTGCTTCCCTCCGGCAATCTTTATTCCCAATAAATTGTAAATCCGCCTTTCAGCCTCGCCAGGCCCTCCACAAAGAAGTAATCGCCGTAAATCAGCGGCACATCCACGTTCCTCTGATCCGGAAAATGGCTTGTGCCGCGGAGAATCAACCCTTCCTGCTCCGGGTCGTCCCAGGCTCCATAATGCTTGTACAGCGACTCCATTATCCGCTCTCCAGCATGGCGATAACTGTCGCTCTCCTCAGACGGTACAACGCCGGCAAGCAGCAGCAAACCGCAGGCGGCGCAAGCTCCTGCGGAGGAATCCCGATAGGCCTTGCTATCCTCCGGAGCCCGGAAGTCCCAATGCGGCACATGATCCTCAGGCAGCTGCGAAATAAAGAAATGGGCCACCCGTTTAGCAGCATCCAAATACTCCTGACGTCCGCTATGGTGATAACCCAAAGCCAGCCCGTAGAGCGCCCATGCCGTGCCTCTCGACCAAGCCGATTCAGGAGAATAACCTTGACCGCCGATAAATTCGGTTTGTTCCCCCGTCTCCGGATCAAAACGGACAATATGCCGGACCGAACCGTCCGGGCGGATAAAATACTCCAGCACCGTGTCCAGATGGGCATCAGCTATATGGCAGTAACGCGCATCTCCACTCTCGCGGGAAGCCCAATACAGCAGCTGCACATTCATCGCACAGTCGATAATGGCTACTCCAGCATTGTCGGAACGGGTATTCCAGTCGTTCCAGGCCCGGATGAAACGCCCTTGAAGGTTAAAACGTCCGGCCAAATAATTGGCCGCCTTGAATGCCCGCCTGCGGGACAGCTCCGATCCGTTCAGCTTGTAGTTAGCCAGGCTGGTCAAGATCCACATGAAACCGAGGTCATGGTCCAGCCGGTCATACCCGTCTAGCACCTCGTCAAGCCGTTCTTCGCAGGCTTCGGCTGTTGCCCGGAACTGTGGTTCTTTACTCTCCTCATAGAGCATCCATAACAAACCCGGCCAGAAACCGGCTGTCCACCAGCCCGGCTCCTCAAGCTGATATTGTCCTCCCTGGCTGGCATGCGGAAAGTTCGCGCCAATCCGCCCGCTGGTGCGGAGTACTTTATCCACTGTACGCTGCCATGCTTCCTCCACCCAATCCAAACGTTTGCTTTGTCCTTGCTGAACTGCCGCTTCTTCCATTTAACAACACCCGCCTTATTTATGATTAACAACTATAAGTGCCAAATGAGTTGCGTTTATTTAAGTTCATTTTAGTATAAAATATTGATTTATGCACCAAAAAGTTTTAAGTTGTACTTATACGAACCTAAATTTGATTTTGGAAAAGGAGACTCTCCCATGGAAATCCGCTATGCTTCCCATCCTAATGAAGTCAAACAGTTTGACACAGAACGCCTGCGCCGTGAATTCGTTATCGAATCTTTATTTGTTCCAGATAAGCTGACGCTCATTTATTCCCATGTGGACCGCTTTATTGTAGGCGGAGTTGTTCCGGTGCAAAGCAAAGTCGCACTTGAAGCCGATCCGAAGGAAATCGGAGCGGAGACGTTCCTGGAGCGCCGGGAAATCGGCATTATCAACCTTGGAGGGCAAGGCAAGGTAAGTGTGGACGGAACCGATTATGTACTGGAGCCTAAAGACTGTCTCTATGTAGGTCTTGGCGCCAAACAAGTATGGTTCGCAAGCACGGACGCCTCGTCCCCGGCCAAATTTTATCTAAACTCCACACCGGCCCACAAATCTTATCCAACCGCCAAAACCGGTCAGGCAGACGCCTTTAACGTCCACCTGGGCGCAATCGACAATTCCAACGAACGGACGATTTACCGCTATATCCATGAGAAGGGCATCCAAAGCTGCCAGCTTGTTATGGGCTTAACTCAACTGGAGAAAGGGAATATGTGGAATACGATGCCGGCCCATACCCATAACCGCCGTTCGGAGGTGTACCTGTATTTCAATCTTCCGGAAGACGGCGCTGTGTTCCATCTGATGGGCGAACCCCGGGAAACCCGCCACGTAGTCATGCGGAATGAGCAGGCCGTTATTTCCCCAAGCTGGTCGATCCACAGCGGGGTAGGAACCAGCAATTATATTTTCATCTGGGGAATGGCCGGGGAGAATCAGGTGTTCGAGGATATGGACGCCGTGGACATGAAAGAGCTAAAATAACAGGAAATACACGTATAGAGAAGAGTTGGAACCGAAATGAACCCTTTACGCCGATATGAAAAAATTATGGAGCTCCTGCTTACCGAGCAGGAGGTAACCGTCACCCGTCTAAGCCAAATGCTTCAGGTGACCGGGAAAACGATCCGGGAGGACTTGACCAAGCTGGAGGAGCAGGGGCTTCTGCACCGCGTCCACGGCGGCGCTGTGCTGGCCAACACCGACCAGTTCGGGATTCTTCCTGTGAAGGAACCGCTGATGAAACACGCCGGTGAGAAAGCCAGAATCGCCGATAAAGCGCTGCAAATGATTCAGTCCGGCGATGTGATTGCCTTGGACGGGGGCAGCACAACGCTTGAAATCGCCCGCCGCCTGGAAGACCTCCCCGTTACGGTCGTTACTAATGATGTGTACATTATCAGCGAACTGGCCTCGAAGGAGAACGTTCGGCTTGTCGTGCCGGGCGGATACCGGGTCCGCAATATGCTGGCGGGACCAGAGGCGGTTGCCTATATCCGGAATTTAAACATTCAGAAGGCGTTTATTTCCTCGACAGGCGTGCATACCGAACATGGTTTGTCTGTCTTTACCGGAGAGCTGATCGATTTCAAACGGGCTTTGCTCGAGACAGCGCGGGAATGCTATGCCGTCGTGGATCACTTCAAATTCGGGCAAAGCGCCTTGAGGACTTTCGCCCGCCTGAATGAGATTACCGCAATTATTACAGATCCAGGCCTGCCTTCCGAAATGGCAACATCCTTTATTCAAGCTGGTGTCAGGATAGAACTGGCCGACAGCTGATCAGCTAGTCTGCTCTTAAACAGTCTAATTACTTAGGAGATTATTCCCATGAATCTATTTGATCTTAGTGGTAAAACGGCTTTGGTGACCGGCGCTTCCGGCGGGCTCGGCCAAGGTATCGCCTTGGGGCTGGCCGAGGCCGGCGCAGACATCGTGGCCGTGTCCCAATCCAGTTGTGAAGCCACATTAAACGGTATCAAAGCAGCCGGCAGAAAAGGAGCCGGAATTTCCGCCGACCTGAGCCGGGCCGATCTGTTGGAAGATGTATTTGCGCAAGCTTTAGAGTTAAATGGTCAAATTGACATTTTGGTGAACAACGCTGGCATCATCCGCCGCACTCCCGCCGCTGAACACAGCCGGCAGGATTGGTATGAAGTGCTTGATTTGAATCTGACTACGGTGTTTCTGCTGTCCCAGCTGGCGGGCAATCATATGATCGCCAGAGGAACCGGCAAAATCATTAACATTGCCTCCATGCTGTCCTTTCAGGGAGGGATCAACGTCCCTGGCTATACGGCCAGCAAACACGGCGTAGCCGGATTGACCAAAGCTTTCGCCAATGAATGGGCCGGAAAAGGCATCCAGGTCAACGCCATTGCTCCGGGGTATATGGCTACAAATAATACATCTCCCATTCTGCAGGATGAAGCCCGGACCCGCTCCATTACCGAGCGAATCCCCGCGGGGCGCTGGGGCACTCCCGAGGATTTGAAAGGCCCGGCTGTCTTTCTCGCTTCTTCTGCTTCCGATTACTTAAACGGCCACGTGCTCTGCGTAGACGGCGGCTGGATGGCCAGATAAAGGGAAGGTGTTCTGAACTTATATAAAATCCCCCTCCCTGCGGGCACACCGCAAAGAGGGGGATTATTTTCGTTTATTTAATGAACAAGGATTACTCCTGGATTTCAGGCAGTCTCGCCTGCTCCACTTCCTGCTCAGCCAGCTTGAACCGGCTCATCATCCGCTCCAGCCCATCCGCAACTGTCTTCAGTTCTTTGGCCGATCCGCCTACTTCTTCCATGCTGGCAAGCTGCTGCTGGGTAGCCGCCGATATTTCCCGTGTGGAGGCGCTGGCTTGCTCGGCGATCGCCGAAATATGTTGAATAGCCGATATAAGCTCGTTTTTGTCTCCATTGACTTCAGCAATACCATTCATCAGAATCTCGATCTCTCCTATTATAGCGGCTACCGCCTGGGCGATTACTTTAAAGGCATTGCCCGTATCCGCCGAAACAGCAGCCGTCCGGCTGATCGCTTGAGATCCCTGCTTCATAAATAGCTGTGTATGGGCAACAGCCTCGTTGACCTCATTCACAATTCCTTCAATCCGGCCGATTGAATTCGCCGTCTGTTCGGATAACTTCCGGATTTCCCCGGCCACCACCGCAAATCCTCTGCCCTGCTCGCCGGCCCGGGCGCTTTCAATCATGGCGTTTAAGGCAAGCAGCCGTGTTTGTTCGGCAATCTCTTTAATCACCGAAGCGATTTCAGTAATATGCCCAGACTTGCTGCCAAGCTCAAGGACCTGGGACTCGATCCGGGAGTTGATTTCCGTATTGTCATCAATGGCTTCTTTCAATTGACGAATACTGACCAGACCGGTCTGGTGGGCACCTTTCGTCTCTTCGATCCGCCCTTTCATTTCATCGGCTTTGCCGGACAGCAGCCGGATTTCGTCTGCCAGTCTGTTCAGCCGCTCCAAACCTTCACCTGAATGCCGGGCCAGTTCACCGGCACCTTCAGCAAGCTCAGCCGCGGAGCCGGAAATCCCTTCTGCCGCACAGGAGGTCTCTTTGATCACGGCAGTCAGCTTCCGGGAGCTGTCCGCCACCTGATACGTGTTATGCTGAATATTACTTACCAGCGAATTTAGGGTACTGCGCATCCTGGACAACGCAGCCGACATACTGCCGATTTCATCCCGCCCGCTGTACTCAAATTCAAAGGAGAAATCTCCTTCTGCGAAATGAGCGATTTCTCCGGACATTTTTGACAAGGGAAGCACTAGCTTTTTGGCTAACACAACACCTACCAAAAGGCAGCCTATCATGACCAGAAAGGCGATCAATACGGTTTCCCAACTGGAACGCTGCAGCTGTGCGTTCATATCTTTCAGCGACAAGCCAATGTTCAGAGCTCCTGACAGGTTATCGTTATAAATAAAATCGGTAGAAACGTTGTAAACCCGTTCACCGTCCGGCATGGACAGCATACGTCCGGTTGTCTTTTCTCCGTTTGCCTCCTTTGGCTGATTACCGCCAGCAGCCGCGGGCTGATTCCCTTTGACCGAAGCCGCCGACTCAGCATCTAGTTCAGCTCCAGACTTATTCCATTTAGAAGCATCTGAAACCAGAAGGTTGGATTCACGATCGGAAAGCGATATATAAACCAAATTGCCCTCACTCTGCTCCTTAATCGTTTGGAAGATTTGCTGCAGTTCTGATAAATTCGTTACGTTACGGGTAACGATCTCCCTCTTAATGATCGTGATGAGCGTGGCCCCGTCATTCTCCATTTGGGTTGTGACCGATCTTTGCAGCTCAAAATAGGAAACTCCGGCAAATGCGGCGGTACACACGGCTACTACAACAGTGATTAAAGCTAATATTTTTCCGATTAACGATCTAAACATGGACAGCTCCGCCTTTACAATTTTTATGCTAATTCAAGGACGGCTTCCCCTTCATAAAGGAAATCCTTCCCTTCTATGTATCTTATAAGCTTAACAAAATCTTCTAATTTCTCAGTGACAAATGTTACATACAACCGCTGGATAAAAGTGTTATAGAATGCTCTCAAACATCAACAAATTGTAAAATTCAATTTAAAAAGTTTAGGGCTCTTGAAACCCTTCCTTCAGCGTGTCAAAATAGAAAAGGGTTTTGCAGGTTCTCACATATCTAAAAGTGTTATCGTTTTCATAGGACTCCCGTGCCGCGGGAGCATCTTACGGTAAGCTTATAGGTCATGTTAGGAATGTGTTGTCTGGACCCGCAAAATCATCCAGAATAAACGATATGGAGGGAGATAACAATGAAAACGATTAAACTCGGAACAAGCTCACTTGAAGTGCCTGTTGTAGCCGTTGGCTGCATGCGCATCAATTCTCTGGATAAAAACGGTGCCGAACGTTTCGTGCAATCCGCACTGGACCTAGGTGCCAACTTCTTCGATCACGCCGACATTTACGGTGCAGGTGAATGCGAAGAAATTTTTGCAGATGCTATACATATGAGCCCTTCGGTCCGCGAGAATATTATTCTGCAGTCCAAATGCGGCATCCGTCCCGGCATCAGCTTTGACTTCTCCAAAGAGCATATCCTGAACTCGGTAGACGGCATTCTGAAAAGACTGAAAACCGACTACCTCGACGTACTGCTGCTGCATCGTCCGGATGCTTTGGTAGAGCCGGAAGAAGTTGCTGAAGCGTTCGAACAATTGGAGAAATCGGGCAAAGTCCGTCATTTCGGCGTATCCAACCAGAAACCGATGCAGATCGAGCTGCTGAAGAAATTCGTGAAGCAGCCTATCGTGGCGAACCAGCTTCAGTTGAGCATCACCAATGCCAAAATGATCTCCAACGGCGTTAACGTCAACATGGAAGTCGATTCCTCGATCGACCGCGACGGAAGCATTCTGGACTATTGCCGTCTGCATGACATTACTATTCAGCCATGGTCTCCGTTCCAATACGGCTTCTTCGAAGGCGTATTCCTGGGCAGCGACAAGTTCCCTGAGCTGAACAAGAAAATCGACGAAATCGCCGCTAAATACGGCGTGAGCAATACGACCATTGCAATTGCCTGGCTGCTCCGCCACCCTGCTCAAATGCAGCCGATTATCGGTACGATGAACATCGACCGCCTGAACGATTGCGTGAAAGCTGCAGACGTGGTATTGACCCGTGAAGAATGGTATGAAATCTACACGGCGGCCGGCAACATCCTGCCATAAGTTATAGATTCACAGCCTAACAAACTACAAGATCCGGTCCGCGTAGGCGACATGCCGTTCCATCGGCCCGATCTGAAGTCAAACAGCCCCGGGTCCATCGACCAGGGGCTGTTTTTCCTTTTTTATAACGTGTTAATAAACTTCTACCTCATAAATCGAAGGACCATAAATCTCGAAATGCCTGCCGGTCATGTAAAGGCGCAGATAGCGGCCGGAGACAGCTAGCGGCTCCAGGTCGATTAGTTGGGTCAAGTCCGCATCCTCTTTATCAAGCTCTTCACTTTTGACCGTCTGCCAATCGGATTCATTTCCTGTCAGTTCATCCGCCACTTGGATATCGACGTGAGTCGGATAGGCTCTTTCCCAATGCACCACCAGCTGTTGCAGTTGCTGCAGGCTTCCAAGATCCACATAGATCCATTCCGCCTCTGCCCCCTCAGACCAGTTGGCTTCCCACCTGGTCTGAGGATCTCCATCAGTGATCACATTCGGATCAAAATTAGCGTTGGAGCTGGAAGCCGTTACAGGACGGTGAAGAGCCAAATTCGGGCTTTCATCCCCGCTTCCGCCTGAGCCATCTTCCCCGCCGGAGGGCAGAACTTCCTGCTGAATGGAAACGTCTGCGTATCCTGCCGCTTTGATCAAAACGGTATAAACTCCAGGTTCAGCCAAGCTTCCTGCTTTGAGAGTCAATATGCCTGCCTGAAGCAAATAATCCGTATTCTTCTGAAGTTCCTTCCCGTTTAAGGAGACGGAGGTAACCGCCTGCTCCCATAAAGGATCGGCCGTAAAGGTCAAGTCAAGGTCACGGTCCGTATAATTGTCATAGGTATCTGCAGTTACGGTAGGCGGGGCAAGGGGGTCCGCTGTTCCCGGGCCGGGATTGCCACCGTCTTCCCCGGTTTCGCCTGAATCTCCCGCAGGAGTGCCGTACACTTCCATTTCCCATAAAGAATAACCGTATTGCGTGCCTCTAGCTGTTCCTAACACACGTACATGGCGGGCTTCAGCCGGTTCCTCAAAAATCAGGTCCTGACCACCATTCCCTGCATTTTCCGTATACCAATCGGTCCAGTCGTCGTCCCCCGGCTGCTCGGCTTGGGAGACCTGCACTTGATAAGTTTTGCCGTACGCGCCTTCCCAGTTCAAAAGCACGGAATCGATCCGGTAAAGACCGCCAAGATCCACCGAAAACCACTGCGGGTCTTTAGATTCGGACTCCCAGCGAGTGTTCGGATTGCCGTCTACCGCATTGGCCGCAGCCTGCACGGACGAGGAAGCGGATGCCGTTTTACCCAGCGCCACGTTAGGCGATGCTGACAGGATCAGCTGGGAAACCTCGTTGGCCCCATAGCCATCGGCCAAAATTGCAATCGTATAACTGCCTGGGGACAGGAACAGCGAAGGATCCAGCCTGATGCTGCTCTGACCTATGGTCACCTTCTCCATAGCCGCAGCGTTTCCATTGATTTGTACGCCGCTTATTGCCTCGCGCCAGCCCGGATCGTCCGGGAAGGTGAGCTCGATCTCATGACCAGCCTGGTTCTCCGTCGTATCAGCTGTCAGCTGCGGCCCTCCTTTAACTTCCTTTAATTTAATGTCATCGAAATGAAGAACATGTTCGGAATCTGGAGTGGTCTGATCGCCCGTAATAACATTGCCGAGCAGATACTTCAGCGTAAAGGTGGCATTAGCCGAAGGCTTCAGGACAGCCGTATACACTTTTTGCGAATCCCCGGTAATCGAAAAAGGAAGCTGCTGGCTGTTGTTATAACCCGTAAGCTCAATCAGAATCGGACGGTCTACGGAAGACCACGCCCGGAAGGAGAGCTCATACGTTTTCCCGGCTTCTACCTGGACGCCGGACTGCATCAGCTGGGTATACCAGCTGAAAGGCACGCCCCACTGCGGGTCCAAGCCGCCGAAATAATGAATGTTCAGTTCGGCAGCCCCATCCTTGACGTCAAAGGTCGAATCCCCTTCGTTCGCTACCCAAAGCTCCCAGCCGGTTTTGCCTTGCGCAAATCCTCCGTTGACCAGCAAATTCCCATCGCTTGCAATCAGAACCTGCGTGACGCTCGTATCGGCGTACCCTTCAGCTTTGACCGTGATCCGGTAGGTGCCCTCCGAGCTGAAAGCAGAAGGATGGAGGACCAGGCTTCCCGGCTGAACTTCATATTCCCCGGTCTCCAGCACTCGGTCATTGACCAAAACCGAGCCAATGGCCGTCCGCCAGGCTTCGTTCTCTTTGAATCCCAACTCCACCGGCTGGCCGAACCGGTTATCGGTCGCATCCGCTGCAAGCGCCGGCGGACGTTTCAGCGGAGCGTCCTTCACTTCCAGCACCACGTTGCGGAACGAAATCTCGTGGGCGCCGTTTGGAGCCTGCGGGGTTTTGCCGAGCAGGAATTTCAACGCTACGTTATCGTCCGCCGTCGATTTAACCGTATATTCGTAATGCTGCCAATCCGGCTCCAGGGAAATGAAGCCGGAGTCGAAACGGCGGTTGTACGCCGCATCCTCCAGTGTCACTTCCGTATCGCGGGTGACCGACGACTTGGCGTCAAAAGCGAGCACATAGGTAAAACCTTTGGTCAAATTCAGGTTGGACTGGTTGAGCATGATATTCCAGGCTTCCGTACCCACATTGGTTACAGACACTTTAGCCATGCCGTCAGCCGCGCTAAAGCCGGCAGCCGCTCCCTGCGTAAACGGCTCCCAGCCGGCCAAACCCGCCGAAAAGTCCCCGTTGACAAGCGGATACAGGCTGACCTTGGAATAATCAACGTTGTTGTTGGTCGTACGGATCAACCGGATGTTATCCAAGGTTAAGGTTGAATCAGCCGTGGTTCTGCTTCCCAAATCAAACACCAGTTGGCCCTCCGGATCCGTAACCTGCTCCGGCATGGTAAAGCTGACTGTATGCTTCCCGACTGTCGTACCTATCGAGATATCGTTGATATTTCCGTAAACCGTGGATCCATCCTTGCTCAGAAATCGGACGTTTACGGTACGCTGTGCATCGGCCTTCGCCTCAAAGCTCAGCTCATATGAATCGCTCTGCAGCAAATTGATTCCTTTCTGTAGCAGCTGCACCGCCTCCGGACGGCCCCCGCCGTTCCGGATGTCGACGGTCAATTCGCGCCGGTTCTGATCCACGCTGGCTGAAGCGTCAGCTCCATCCGTTCTAAAGCTCCAATATTTCATGCGATCCATCGTGCCCAAATCAAAGGTGCCGTTATAAACATGATTCCCATCATCCAGCGGTGTTTTCGCTCCATCAGGATCAACGACCTGGTCGGTCTCCTCCAAGCGGACATTGCCGATCCAGACCGGACTGGTGTTCAGCCCCACATTAAATTCAAGACGGGCCGTCAAATCAGTTTGGGCTCCCATAACAAAACGGTATTCGTAATGATTAAGCGAAGATTGCAGTTTGACGTCAAAATTGTCGGAATAGGCCGACCAGCCGTTATCGGCATCCCCTCCCATCTTCACGGCAATAGACCGATCAGCGTTCGATTTGGCATCAAAACTTAACTTATAAACATGCCCTCTAACCAAGGGTGCATATTGGATCAACTGCAGCGAGTAGTTCTGATTGCCGCCGTTTGTCGGTATAATCTTGGCAAAATTACGGCCGTCAATCGGCTCTATAGAGGCCGAACCTGCTCCTCCATAATCCGGCGTATGCAGGAAATTCCATTTATCCGCC